>JBIKUE010000172.1:0-8480 GCA_044347755.1 Saprospiraceae bacterium | reverse complement strand
CTCCGCATCAACATCACCTGGCGGGAAAAACAACGCCAATCCCTCCTCGACAAGGGCCTCACCGAAACCGATACCAACACCCTGCGTATTTCCGGTATCATATTCGACCTCAAACAACAATACGAAAACCTCAAAAAACGCTTCGAAACGGAATACCCGGATTACTACCGACTCAAATACGATCTCTCCACCGTTTCGTTGGCCTATTTGCAGGATACCCTGCTCCAAAAAGATCAGGCCTTGCTTGAGTATTTCACTGGCGACAGTAGTCTGTTCCTTTTTGTGGTGCGGCCGGATACCTTTCTGGTGCAGGAAGTAAAGCGCGATTTTCCGCTGGAGGCCTGGATAGATTCCCTGCGATTTGGCCTGTACGGCTACTATGCGGCAGATAAAGGACTGCGCACCGATTCTCTGCGACTGTCTGCCCTGAACAGCTATATCCGCCATGCGCAGCTTTTGCAGCAAAAACTCATCGCGCCGGTAGCCGCTTATCTACCAGAAAATGTGATCCTTGTGCCCGATGGCCCTCTGGGCTACATCCCCTTCGATGCGCTGCTCACGGGTGCACCTGAAGACTCCAACAATTTCAAATCCTACCCGTACCTGCTGCAACAACATCAGTTCAGTTACACCTACTCCGCTACCCTGCTGCGGGAAATGCGGGATAAAAAACACCGCCAGGAGCCGGAGAAAGACTTTGCAGCCTTTGCGCCTTTTTACAACGGGGATACCACTTTGCTGGCCAGCATGTACGCCTACGATGAGCTGATGCGCAAGGATCTACAGCCACTTGTTTATTCCGGTCCGGAAGTGGCCGCGGCCGCTAAACTCATGAAAGGGGAAACCATCGCCGGTTCAGCCGCCACAGAGGAACGATTCACCTCCACCGCCGGCAACTACCGCATCCTGCACCTGGCCACCCACGGCCGGGCCGACAACCGGGTGGGCGACTATGCTTTTCTGGCATTCACGGAGCTAAAAGACAGCATCGAAAACGAACTGCTCTACGTCAAAGACCTCTACAACCTCCAGCTCAACGCTGATCTGGTGGTGCTCTCAGCCTGCGAAACGGGCATAGGCAAATTACAGCGAGGCGAAGGTATCATCTCACTGGCGCGCGCGTTTGCATACGCCGGCGCAAAAAGCATCGTGACCAGCCTGTGGAGCGTGAACGACAAAAGCACTTCTGAGTTGATGCGCTTCTTCTACCGGGAACTTCGCCGGGGCAAAGACAAAGACGAGGCCCTGCGCCTGGCGCGTCAGCGTCTGCTGCGCGAATCCAATGTGCGCAATGCACACCCGTTTTTCTGGGCAGCCTTTGTGCCGCTGGGAGATATGAGAGGGGTGAAGTGAGTTTTCTATAGACCTCGTAGGTTTTTAAAACCTACGAGGTCTATAGAAAACAACCTACGAGGTCTAGAACCGCAAGCTCTGCTGCAATTGCCGCGCCCGATCAAAATAAGGATGCTTCGGATTGGCTGTGATATCTTGTAACAACTTATCCAGGCGACTACGGGAAGACGGCAACTGCTTAACCAGGCAGAATACCTCACACCATACGGCATCCAGTTTGCGATCGGAATTGGTAAAATTCCGGAAAGCTTTAAAATCCTGCTCTGCCTTGGCATATTGCCCGAGGTGGTAATAAGTGTACCCGCGCAGGTATAAGTACTCTTGTTCCATGCTTTTGTCTGGGGTTCTCAGCAGTTCCAGCGCTTTCTTATACTGTTTTTTGGTATAATAATCCACCGCTTTTTCATACCTGGATTCCGCATCGTCTCCGCTGTCGCCCATGAGGGTTTGGCTGAAATCCTCTTCTACATAGGTATTTTCAGCCAGTGCGGCGTATGCAGCATTATCAACTTTAGGTAGTTTTTCCTGAGGAGTTTCCTGTGCTATGGGTTCCTGAACAGGAGGCTTTTGCAAGGTGTCAACTATTTGAACCGGCGGTGTGTTAGGTTGATTGTTCGCCGGGGTATCTTTAGCGCTATTGTTTTTTATAATGATAGCTATACCAATAACCAACAACAGGGCGATAAAGGCTATTAGAATCAGGTTGCGGGAGGAAATAGTTTTGCGACCAACCTGTACCGGGTCGGTTTTTTTTTCGGGATCAGAATCTTCACTCCATTGTTCCAGTTGTTGCAGCAAATGCTCGCGGCGCAATAATTGAAGCACCGTATTCTCTGTGCGCAATGCATCCAAACGCTGTTGCAGCGCAGGATCATTGGCCAACGTTTCTTCAAACGCCGCCTTATCTGAAGCACTCATTTGGCCCTTCAGATAATCGTCCAGATCTTCAAATTCGTATGGCGTATTCATGTCATGCGCAATTCAGCAATTAATTCAGGGTGTTCGGTAAGTACCTGATTGAGTTTTTTTCGACAATCAGAAACAGCCATTTTGGCGGAATCGGCACTTCTGTATTGAAGCATTTCTGCGATTTCCGAATGACTGTAATGATGACTATGCAACTGCAGCAGTTGCCGGCATTTTTCGCCGGTCCATTGCAGGATCCTGTCCAACACATCTTTTTTGTGCGCCACATCCAGGCTTTCATCAGGATCTGTGAAAGTCTCGGATGCCCCGGCTTCCACCGAACGGTCGTGCATGGCCGTCCGGCGCATGGCTGAGCGCTGCTGGGTATAAAACTTCTGAGCCGCAATTTTGACCACGTAAGTATTGATGGCACTTTGTGCCGGGTCATATTTACCGGATTCTACCTGTTCTAAAAAAGCCAATAAAGCCTGATTCAACATATCCCTGGCATCTTGTTCAGTCCCTCCCAACTGATAGATCTGTTGCCTCACAGAGCCCTTTAACTTGTCGCTCTGGCAAAGCTGTTTCAAGGCAGCATTCACCTGAGCGGGCAGTTGGCTCCGCAAAGCTTCCAACAGTTCCTGATCATTGTTAAAGAGAGGTTTCATGCCTTATTGCCGCTAACACGCCAAAGGTAAGGAATTTTCAACCCGGAGAACGCGGATTTTGTCGTCGAACGCTGGTTGGAACGCGGACTTTTTTGGGAACGCGGATGACGCAGATTTTTTTTGGAACGCGGATGACGCGGATGACGCGGATTTTTATGCTGCCTTCGGCAGCCTTTTTAGAGAACCTTGAGATCTTAATTCTTTTTGAATCCAAAATTGCCGAAGGCAATTTTCAAAATCCGCGTCATCCGCGTCATCCGCGTTCCCCAAAAACCCGCGTTCTCACCCGCGTTCCCCAAAAACCCGCGTTCCTACCCGCGTTCTCACCCGCGTTCCCCAAAAACCCGCGTTCCTACCCGCGTTCTCACCCGCGTTCCACAACGTGTTTCAGCTTATGCGGAAACGTCCGCTCAATCAGCGTTCGGGCTAAAATGAGGTTGGGGTTGAACGTTGCCAAGCCCTGAAGCTCCAGTCGTTCCTCAATCATTCCCAACTCTGTGCAACCAAGCACCAATGCATCGGCGCCCTGATTTTTCAGGTGAAGGATGGCTTCATTAACCAGATCTACCGGTTCTTGGGGAATGTGGGTGGAGGCTGCTTTAATCTCGTAAATAGCACGCTGGGGAAGCGCTTCATGTAAAGGGTAATCGAGCACCTCAGGGGTCAACCCCTCTGCTTCCAGGCGATTTTGATAAATCCTGGTCTTGTATGCACCTGTGGTACTGAGTATGCCAATGCGCTGTAGCTGCGCAGGATGATTGATTATTTGTCGAACCACCTCCTCAATCATGTGAACCATCTCAACCCTCGAACCCATGATGCGCAACAGCTCTGTCATGGGTTCATAAATCTGTGGCGCATGGGCAGTATTGCAGGCAATACCCACATGGGTGCATCCGGAATTATTCAGCAACATGATCACCCGGGCTAAAGCAGAAGCCGGGTTTTGATCGTTTTTTCCCAAAAGATAGGAAGTCCGGTCGGCAATTTCATTAGGCAAGGAAGCTAATAAAACCGGCAAATGCTCCTGATCAGTTGCGGCAATGGTATTCTCTACAATCTGCTTGTACAGATCGACGCCTGCCATGGGTCCTATGCCGCCTACGATACCGATCATTCGAGTGTTTGAGTTTTTGAGTGTTTGGGTGTTTGAGTTGGCGTTCGGCTGAGCTTTTGTTGGGGTTATGGACCGTTTAAGGTTGTTCTTTTATGGGCTTATGATTGCGTCGGCAATTAAACCTCATAGGTTTTAAAAACCTATGGGGTTTAGACGTATCACACTTTGGGAGCTTCCTCACCAGCCCCTTCTATATCCTCCATTTCATGCAGTTTTTCCACCGCATCTTTCTTCTTGTAAATTTTCCAAATCTGGATAATAGCGGTAACCGCAAACACACAACCAATCACAAAATTGATGGCCTCCTGACTGGCATCCAGTTTTTGCACCGCCATTTTTCCGCCAAAAATAAAAATGCAGTGCGCCGCCAAAGTGCCCAGTCCAATGCCCAATAAATAGCTGTTATAAAAACCTTTCTTGTGTTGCATGATCCCTTTGGTATACAACACTGAACTCCAGCCCAGCCAAAAAGGTATGGCCGCCGGACTGATGGCACGCATACTCAAGCCTAACCAAAACCGATGCATGGTGTGGGAAAGCAGTACGTTTTTGGCATCATGGTGCCCTAATGCTGCTTTAAAACTGCCAATGGCCAATACTGCAACGATAATCACCGAAAGCCATTCCATGATCCGGAAAATGCGCTCCTGCTTGCGCAACCAGTTCAATGCCACCAACAACAAACGCACATATATCACCTCACCAACAATACTTCCAATGGAAAAATTAATGGCCGGGCGCCACCCTTCCGTAATGCTGATCTGCATAGCCGACAAACCAATGGTTCCAATGACTATCGAGCCAAAAAAACTGATGGACATTCCGGAATAAAAAATGCGGAACAGACTTTTCATGTCAGGGCAAGAAGGTGTCGTTAATCGTACTTATCCAGTAGTGCCAAATGCTTATTCACGGCACGAATATAGCGCAAGCCTTTCCAAAATGTCCAATAAGGATGTCCGTGGGTGTTGTTCCACGCACAAACTTCATACAACAGCTTCCAGTGATACAAAATTACTCCCCAGGCCTGAAACAAACTCATACCACAGTGGTACATATGACTAGGCGATGCTCCAGCTCCATTGTATTCCAAAATACCAAAGTTGACGCCTTTTTTCAGGTCTTCAATGGAGGTACACTTAATGTCATAACGCCCCCAATAAAAGCCGCCGCTGTGCAGGCTGAGCCTATCAAAAAATGCTGTCAACTCGGCATCCGCTTCGTTGGAAACATTTTTGAGTCGCGCACCCCTGCTTCGGTTTACCGCATAGGAAAGCACATAACGTTCCTGTGGGGCAGGTGTCCAATCCAGCTTGTCTTCGTGTTTACGGAAAAACTCTTCTGCGCGCAGGCTGGCGTACGGGTGTCTGATGATCAAATCACGCAGATTATGCGCTCCATCGCCATAAACCTCGAGCGCCTGGCGATGAATAATGCCGGTAATTTTGCCGGTTTGCTGCGATGGGTGACGTACGTAAAACACCCCTAATTCAACTGGCATGTCCAGTAGTGTCTGAGCAATGTAATTGATCGGACAATAGTTGTGGTATTCCAGCAATTGGGCATCTGTGTCGATCTTGCGGAAAAGCAATCCTTTCCGGCCTACATCCGGCTTCACAATGAACGGATATTCCAGCCCGGAATCAGCAATACGCTTTTTGACCGTTTCAAAATCTTCGCCAGGCTTAACCAGCACCGTCAATGGATAATAGCCTTCGGGTATAAAAGGATAAATATCTGTCTTGGATTCTCCTTCGTAACCGCCAAACTCAATATTAGGGTTGGAAGCTGTAAAAAACCAAAAGGACCTGGCTCTGATGGTATACCAAAGCCAAATAGGGGCAAGTGGCGCATATAATACCTCAGCAGGCCAATGCTCCCAATTGGTCAGTTTTTCGAAAAATCCGGGTTTTTTGGCAGGTTTTGGGGCCGTGTTATCTTGCTCGAGCATGTTTCAGAAAAAAGTGTGCAAAAGTAGGGCTTCAACACGGAATTTCATATCCCACATTCCCAATTACGCCCTTTCCGCCAGCTCCAGCCAGCGCATTTCTTTCATTTCCAGATTTTCCTGCACCTGACCAAGTTCAGTAGATAGTTTGGCTGCTTCATCTGCGCCCAAATCCTCGGCGTTGAAACGCTCCAGAATTTCCTTTTTCCGACTTTCCAGCGCACCAATTTCTTTATCGAGCTTTTTCATTTCGTTTCGCTCCGTATTGGTCAGACCAGCAGTTGGTTCACCGTCTGCAGAAGACGCTGGGCGGCTCGCAGCCGTGGCTTGCTCACGAATGGCGGCAGCCTCGGAGCGTTTCAACGCGCGATATTCTGCATAGGTGCCGTTGAAATCCTTGATTTTACCATCCCCTTCAAATACAAACAGATGTTCCACGAGTCGGTCCATAAAATATCTGTCGTGCGTAACCACCACCAAACACCCCGGATAATCTTCCAGAAAATCTTCCAAAACCTGCAGCGTGAGCACATCCAAATCATTCGTCGGCTCATCGAGAATCAGAAAGTTCGGATTTTTCATGATCACGGTTAACAGATATAACCTGCGTCTTTCTCCTCCGGAAAGTTGACTCACATATACCTGTTGTTGCGGGCGGGAGAACAGAAACCGTTCCAGCAATTGTGCGGCCGACAACTCTTTGCCTTTTTCCAGTGGGATATAGTCGGCAATATCGCGAATCACGTCAATCACCCTTTTATCCTCATTCATTTGAATCCCTTCCTGCCGGTAATGACCGAAAAGAACCGTATCGCCTACCACCACTTTGCCGGTATCTGGAGGAAGCACCTGGGTGATAATTTGTAAAAACGTGGATTTTCCAGACCCGTTTTGACCTACAATGCCTACCCTTTCTTTTCGTTTGAACTTGTACGTAAAATTATCCAGCACCTTTTTGGGACCAAAGGTTTTGCTGATGTTGTGGCATTCCAGGATTTTGCTACCCAACCAGTTTTCCTTGATCGAAATGCTCATCTCATCATTGCGTTTTTTCAGGGCATCATTGGATTCCTTCCGGTCAAAATAGGCATCCACGCGTGCCTTGGCTTTTGTAGTACGGGCCTGAGGCGACCGTCGTACCCAGTCCAGCTCCCGACTTAACAGTTTACTTTGGCGTTCGTAGGTAGTGGCCTCATTTTCTTCGCGCAAGGCCTTTTTCTCCAGATAATCAGCATAAGAACCAGAGTAACGGCGCAGTTGCCCGCCTTCCAGTTCAATGATACTGTCGCATACGTTTTCCAGAAAATAGCGGTCGTGCGTTACCATAAACAAGGTAATGCCTGGTTGTTGCAGGTATTCTTCCAGCCACTCAATCATCTCTATATCCAGGTGGTTGGTGGGCTCGTCGAGAATAAGAAAATCAGGCTCATCTAGCAGGATTTTCACCAGTGCCAGTCGTTTTTGCTGACCGCCGGAGAGATTTCCAACCTTTAGTTCAAAATCTTCCATCCGGAAACGGAACAGGGTCTCTTTCACCTTGGCTTCAAAGGTCCAGGCATTCTGCTCGTCCATATCTGCAATGGCCTCATTGAGTTCATCTGCATTTTCCGGGTGAAGCAGGGCTTTTTCATAGCGTTGCACCACCCGTACCAGCGGATTGGCAGGATCCAGAACAGCACTGAGCACATCCATACCTGGAGGGAAATTGGGCTCCTGATCCAGCCAGCCAATCCGAATGTCTTTGCGCAGGGTGATTTTGGCGCCCTCGCCTTCAGAACCTTCCTTGCCGGCAATTACGCGCATCAAGGTGGTTTTTCCGGTGCCGTTTTTGGCAATCAGCCCAATTTTTTGCCCCTTATCTATGTGCAGGCTGATATTTTGGAAAAGGACTTTTTCCCCGTAACTCTTGGTTACGTTCTCGAGGGTAAGAAAATTCATTTAGGAATGGCGACTTTGGATTTTCGCGGCACAAAGGTATCAATTTTGAGCACGGTTTTAGAACGCGGATTTGGAACGCGGATGAGGATTTGGAACGCGGATGACGCAGATGACGCGGATTTTTTGGAACGCGGATGAGGATTTGGAACGCGGATGACGCGGATGACGCGGATTTTTTGGAACGCGGATGAGGATTTGGAACGCGGATGACGCAGATGACGCGGATTTTTTGGAACGCGGATTAGGATTTGGAACGCGGATGACGCAGATGACGCGGATGACGCGGATTTTTTGGAACGCGGATTAGGATTTGGAACGCGGATGACGCAGATGACGCGGATTTTGAAAATTGCCTTCGGCAATTTTGTGATTAAAGGAAGTTAAAATCTCAAGTTATCCTAAAAAGGCTGCCGAAGGCAGCAGAAAAATCCGCGTCATCCGCGTCATCCGCGTTCCAAAAAAATCCGCGTCATCCGCGTCATCCGCGTTCCAAAAAAATCCGCGTCATCCGCGTCATCCGCGTTCCAAAAAAATCCGCGTCATCCGCGTC
>JBIKUE010000170.1:0-8513 GCA_044347755.1 Saprospiraceae bacterium | reverse complement strand
TGATTATTATGGGCTTTAGCCCATGAAAATTAGATAGGGCTAAAGCCCATGATCTTTCTGAAACCTTTTTCCGTGCCCTGAAGGGCACGGCAACTGAAGGGCACGGCAACTGAAGGGCACGGCAACTGAAGGGCACGGCAACTAATGGGCGCGGGAATTGTACTCTGCAGATTATCTAGATATTCAATTCACCTAATTAATCTTACCAAACCGTCTACCGTATAAAGCACATGAGTCATCCCGGAAAGACCCGGAATGACTCATGATTATGCATTCAATACGTTTCGATCAAATTAATCGTAACGACGGTTTTGTTTCTTGCGACGACCTTTGAAGTGGTGGCCATCTTTGTCGTCATTTCCTGTAACAGGACCTTTACGCATCATGGCACAACGGAAACCAACGGTACGGCTGGATTTGTCTTCTTCCATGAAGCGACGAGCGCCAGGAGAAAGCCAGAAAGCGCGGTCAGCCCATGAACCACCTTTGATCACGCGAGCTTTGTCGGAGATCAGAGTGCTTACACCATAGCGGTATTCAACCAAAGATTCTTTATCACCGTCGAGGTAGTTGAATACTTCAGGGCGCTTATAGTTATCGCGCAGAGCAGTGGTAGTGGTATCTGCCAGTTCATAGATCAAACGACCCAGGCTATCTTTCTGAATCGGAGCGCCGGTTTCAGGGTCAAGCGTTTTGGTTTGGAATACGTTACCGCGGTATGGGTTCAGTTCGTGGCTTTCGGTGTCTTCAAGGTCGGATGCCGTGAGTGGACGATACATATCGAAGGTCCATTCGTTTACGTTACCGGCCATGTTATACAAACCATGGTCGTTCGGGTATCCGGAAAGTACTTCAGCCGGGAAGAACGCTTTATCGTTCAGAGCGCCTGACATACCACCGTAGTCACCGCCGCCACGTTTGAAGTTAGCGAGCATTTTACCCTGGTTTTTGTTACGCTTTTGATAGCGAACCGTGTTGCCGTTCCAAGGGTAGATACGACGGTCTGTGATCAATTCGTCTTTGGTAGTAGCCTGGTTTCCAACAAGACCAAGTGCAGCGTATTCCCATTCTGCTTCTGTTGGGAGGCGGTAAGCAGGAAGCAGGATACCGTCTTCCATACGAACCTGACGTTCGCCACCCGTGCGCTGGTCTTCCAGCAATTTGCGTGGAGATGGCTGGTATTGACCTACCAGATAAGCTTCGGTGTTGAAGTTGTTATCGTCTTTCTGGTCTGGAGAAAGCTCGATGATGCCGCGCTTTACAAGAATCATCTCGTTCACACGGTCTGTACGCCATGCGCAGAAATCATTGGCCTGAAGCCAGCTGATACCCACTGCCGGGTAGTCATAATAGTCTGGCGCACGGAAGTAGTTTTCTACCAATGGCTCATTGTAAGCCAGTTCGTCGCGCCAAACCAGTGTATCCGGCAGTGCGCGTCTCCAAACTTCAGGGTAGGTTTCACCAAACACCCGTTTCACCCAATACAAGTATTCCTGGTAGTCAATGTTGCGTACTTCTGTTTCGTCGATGTAGAACGAACCAACTGTAACGCGACGCTCGATGTTGTTCCATTCGTAGGTAACATCTTGCTGTACTTTACCCATTACGAAAGTGCCGCCTTCTACCAAAACAAGATTTGGACCGGTAGCCTGACCTTCGTAATTAGTTTTTTCGAATCCGCCCCATTTCTGGTCGTTGTATTTCCAGCCTGTGGTGGAGGAGCCTTCGGATTTGCGTCCGCAGCTGGCCAGAACGAACACCAAAAGGGCGAGACTCAACCCGTGCAATAGTGTTTTCTTCATTGTATTAAAATCCAGGTTTTGAAAAAATTGAGTGGCAAATGTAGAAAAAGTAAATTTCTCGGAGGTTGTCTTGTGTTGAATTTTAACGAATCAGAACTATCAAGACATGCAAACAAACGCTTATTTTCGTTTTAAAACACTGAATATCAATACTTTAAACAAAAATCAAAAAGTTGCATGCTAATTCGATTCATTGAAACATTCGGGTGCAATCGTTGATGTCTGGCCGTTTTTTGTTCGGGAAAAGGATGCCCATAGTTACTTCAAAAGTTCCTCCGGCATTGTTGGCCAAACTGGATACGGTAGCATCATAACTGATTCCGATCTTGAATGGCCCCTCCCTGAACCCTGCCAGCAGTATAACGGCATCTGCATTACCAAAAGTATGCCTGAACCAGCTTCCTGCAAAAACAGATCCCAAACTTGCGTATGCTCCTAAATTCAATTGTTTGTAAGGCCCCTGGGCCACAAACATAAAGTTAGGAGACACAAACGAGGGTTCTTGCCGTTTATTGCCTTTTTTAACAACCCATTCTGTTCCACCATGAAAAGTATACCGGATAGGCAGCCCTGGCACCAGGTTGTTTTTCAACCGCAAAATACTTTGGCTGGGTGTATTGAGGTGTTTCAGGCCTACTCCAATATAAAATTTTTCGCTCAGAAGCACCATTCCGCTGGAAATATCCAGGCTTGTTCGGTTGGTATTATCCGGCCTGATCTCTTCAGAATTGAAGGAAATACCGTTTACATCATCAATCTGATCCGGGAAAACCAATTTTTCCCAATTCAGATTAACGGAATGTACGCCCATTTCAAGGCCGAGCTTTAACGCCATAAAATCGTTCAACTTCAAACGATATGCATAAGCCGCAGAAAACCGATTGGTTTTAAAAATCCCGTCACCGGCATTATCGCCCTCCAGGTGAAAACCAATACCGCTGTTGAGCCGCTGAAAACTTTGCTCATAATAGGCGGCATAGGTACGATAAGCACTGTTGAAACCGGTCCACTGGTTCCGATAGGCTATACCTGCTCTGGGTGCAGCCGATGTGCCTGCAAAAGCAGGATTTAGCTGCAATGGCATGGCATAAAACTGGGAAAAAATGGGGTCCTGTGCCCATGCCACACCGGCCGACACCAGCCAAAACAATAGTAGCAGTACTTTTTTCATGCGGTAAAGATCTTTTTTTATCCAAAGTCTAAAACAAAGAAACATAGCCCAGGTGAAATTTTGTAGCTCGTATATCCAAGGTTTGTCCGACATCTCTCCGGCCCACAGCCGCCGAAATACCGAATATACCAGCTTTAGTCTCAAAGTTCAATCCTGCACCCATGCCAAGCGGACGCAAGTATAACCTGTTTTGACCACTGATGTTCTCCATATATCCATAATCGGCAAAGGCGGACAAAAATGAATTCTGGCCGAGTAGCAACCGATATTCCGCAGTTGTTACCACAAAACGGGTCATAAAGAGACTTTCTTCATCGAAGCCGCGTAGTAGTTTATTGCCTCCGAGGCGAAAATTTTCGTTATTGAAAATCGTTTTATTCGAAAAAATCCCGCCCGCCCGAAAGGAAAATTTGATGGTACTGCGTACCAAAACCGGCACATACCATTCATTTCTGCATTCCAGCCTGTATCGCGCAGCTCGTTCGGTGATGGAATCGTACAAGCTTGCAAACGAAAACCCGGGTTCATCCGGATCACTAAGCGAAGCTATTTGGTTGTTCTGACGGACGGTGTTGAATCCGGCTACCGCTTTTATGGATACCAGCCATCCCTTCCTGGGGTTGAACCGGTAATCCAGCGCAGCAAACTGCGCTTCCAAACCAAATCCGTTTTGCCGGTAATCCAGGTTTTCCGGTAGCCGGCGATTGTTCAGCACTGCAAGGGTATCCACGGTTTGCAGGGTGGAACTTTTGTTTTCCCAAAAAAAACGCACTGTATTAGCCCCTGGTAACCAATAAGACACCCCTAAGTCGCCCTGTGCATCTGTCCAGGTACTATCGCGCCGAAAAATACCCAACCTTCCTTCTGCTCCGAAACTGGTGCCAAACAGATAAGGAACCCCCGCCTGTACATCCATTTTTTGCGTTTCCGGGCGAAGTCGCTCCAACTCAGCAGAAAATCGCTCGCCCAGATTCAACGCATTTTGGAAGGCGGCGCTCAGGGAGCCTGTAACCAGCAACCGTCCATCATTGCTGTTAGACTGCGGCAATACCCCAATGATAAAATCAAAACGACTGGCCCGTTTTTTCTTTAAAAACACCTGAACAGTAGCCTCACCCCTCGGAATATTCGGCTCGCTGGAAAAGGTTACAGCCGGATTAGCCGTTGCTTCCACAAACAAAAGTGACTGAAGTTGCCTGCGCAGGCGCAATACACCTGCCCGACTATAGGGCATACCTGCACGAAGCCCCAGATAGTTGGGCAAAAAATGCGCTGGCAATCTGGCATCTCCATTTATTTTGATTCCTTTATAAACGAAATATTTTCCGGGATCTATGGCTAAAACTGCTGAAACCTGCCCACTGTCGCTGATCTGAACACTGTCCAGCCAAACCCTGGCAAAGGGATAGCCGTTGTTTTCCGCCTGCTCCAGTATACGCGTCTGCCATGCGAGCACTTGGTCATAATGAAAAGGTTTGCCAATGATCGACTTTCGGGGGAATTCGTTTTTTAACCAACGTTCAGCCCTTTCAAGACTCGCTCCTTGTTGTAGCTGGATCCATTCCATGGCCGGTCCGGCATGAAATTGTAATCCACGACTGGTGGAGTCCAGGGAAACCTGCAAATAGGATCTTTGTTGAAAATGCAGGAGAAGCCGGCTATACAGACTGTCTGCAGATACCTGTGCCGGAATTTCAAACACCACTGTATCCTTCACATACCGGAATGGCTGAGGCTCAAATCCCCGGATGTTTTGTTCAAAAGCAGTCCTATGTTCCCCCTCTGCCAACAGGAATATTCGCTGAGTTTGTGCCATCGAAGCACTATCCAGAAATATCCAAAGTGAACAGGACAACAAACCTACCCGGATCAAAGTATTCCGCATGATCGATCCCATGACGATTTTTGACAAAGAAGGTTGTATGAGATATGAGATATGGGTTATGAGATATGAGATATGAGTTATGAGATATGGGTTATGAATGTTGGAACGGCAAGACTTCGTTCATATCTCATAACTCATATCTCATAACTCATAACTCATATCTCAAAGTTACTCCCGCATTGGCAGGAACTTTTCGTTGGAGGGTTCCGCAAAAACAGGGGCTTCCGGGTGTAATGGTTCACCGTTGAGTACCTTTTCATAAAGTTTGAGGTAATCCTGAGCCATACGATCGGCAGAAAAACATTCCACTGCGTGTTCGTGGCATTTGCGGCGGTCAAATGCAGCGGCATTTTTTATAGCTTCTATAAGTTCTGATTTTTTCACGGAAAGGCAGCCAAAATCAGCATAAAAAGCATCCACTGTGCCACTCCAGTTTGACTTTCGGTTAGGCGCTTCTTTTTTACCCAACAATTCAGGTAGCGATCCATAAGGGGTTCCAAATACAGGGCAGCCAAAATAGAGGCTTTCTACAATGGCCAGGCCAAAGGGTTCGTGCCACAACACAGGGAAAATCAGGCCTTTAGATCCGTTGATGATGGCATTTTTACCATCGCCTCCCAGCATGCCATGGAAGCGCACGTGTGGTGTGAGTGTGATACGCAATCCCATACGAAAATTCACCCTTGTGCCACCAATGACATGTAGTCTTTCACCGGCTTTCCCGGCCAGGTCAATGGCGCCACGTACGTTTTTAACACGCCAGGCAGCATTGCCCAAAAAGTGAAAATAATGGCGCTTATTCTCCAGATCCGGCTTGCCGTAATCCTCAAAATCCAATCCGTTGTGCACATAAACCGCACCTCCATGCCGATGGGCGTGGTTTTGGGAGATGAACACGGTATTGGGGTGAAAGGTATGAGGCTCGGTGAGATTGCCATGCAGCGTGGTGATGAAAGGCTTGGGCAGTTCCTCACCTGTATCATAGTGCATATGCACCACATCGCAATCATCCGGAATTTGCTCTGAAAGAGGTTTTTTGTCGTTTATAAATAACACGTTGGCAAAGGGGCACTCAGAGCCGGGTTTCACCAGATAGGTTACCTCATGCCCCATACGCACCAGGCTTTTACCAAGCCACCAGATCACACGTTCGGTGCCACCATAAAGGTGCACCGGAATTTTGGTATTGTTTACAATCAGGATTTTCATGCTTCAAATGTGCTTGTCGTATTACTTACTCTTTCCAAAAACTCCATTTCGCTCCAAATCTCCACCGTGCCCAAATCCTGGGCTTTTTTGAGTTTCGAACCAGCTTTCTCACCCACCACCAGAATGCTCAGGTGTTTACTCACCCCACTGGCAATAGAGGCCCCGGCGGCGGAAGCGCGTTTTTCAGCTTCTTCACGGGTCATTTGTGACAGGGTTCCGGTAAACAGGATGCTTTTCCCATACAACGGTCCGTCGGTGTTGACATCCGCTTTTTTATCTTCATCGGTTTGATGGAGGTTAACGCCCAGCCCTTCCATGGTTTCCAGCAGTTCCACATTATGTGAATTTTGAAAGAAATTAAACACATTCCGGGCAAGCACCGGACCAACATCTTTGATGGTTTGATATTTCTCCAGATCCCAGGCGCGTAAATCCAGTACATGTTCCACCTCAGCAGCCAGCAACTTGGAGGCTTTTTGTCCCAAATGGTGCACACTCAGTGAATGTAACAACCGGTGAATAGGATTCTTTTTGGCCTTTTCCACCGCTGCACGCATATTGGCTGCCGATTTGGGTCCGAAGCCTTCCAATTTTGCAACCACTTCGTAATCAATCCGGTACAGATCGGCTATGCTGTGCAACCAACCCAGTTTGTAAAATTTTTCAATGGTGCTTTCGCCCAACCCTTCCACATCCATGGCATGTTTGGAGGTATGGAATACCATCCGGGCCAGTACCTGTGCTTCACATTCGGCGTTTTCACAGCGCCAGATGGCCTCGTCTTCAGGCTTGACAAGTTCAGACTGGCATACGGGGCAATGCCTGGGATAAATCACTTCCTGCTCTGTGCCATTGCGCAGTTCGGGTAAACTTTTAACAATGTAAGGAATCACATCACCGGCGCGTTCTACCAGCACCTGATCGCCAATACGAATATCTTTGGAGCGAATGAACTCTTCGTTGTGCATGCTCACGTTAGACACCGTTACGCCGGCCAGCGGTACGGGCTCTAACTTAGCTACCGGAGTAACCGCGCCGGTTTTGCCTACCTGAAATTCTACATCCCGAAGTCGTGTAGTTGCCTGCCGAGCCTTGAATTTAAAAGCGATGGCCCAGCGGGGGTGATGACTCGTATACCCGCATTTTTCCTGAAGTTCGAGGCTATTGACCTTCACCACCATGCCATCCAGTTCGTAAGGGTATTCGTCGCGGTACTCCTGCCAGTCGCTGCAGAACTGAATCACTTCCGCAATATTCCGGCAGGTTTTAGTGGCCGGCAGGTGTTGCATGGTACCGCCTTTTGCGAGGGGAGTTTTAAAGGAAAGAGCTTCTAACAGGTGGATACTCTCATCGTGGGTTTGGAAGCGGGACATCACATCGTTGCCATCTGCATCAACGGCATAGCCCAACTGGTATAGAAAAGCTTCCAGTCCGCGTTCTGAGGCTTCGCGGGGATCTTTCATGCGCAAGCCACCGGTAGCGGCATTTCGCGGATTGGCAAATACCTGTTCTCCAAGCTCCAGGCGTGCCTTGTTGATTTTTTCAAAAATGTCTTTCCGAATCAATGCTTCACCACGCAGCTCCACTTTGGCGATGCCTTTTTTAGAAAATGCTGCCTGAAGTGGCACCGTACGCAAGGTCCGGATATTCGCCGTGATCTCATCGCCCATGTACCCGTTCCCGCGCGTGGCTGCACGCGTGAGGCGGTCGTTTTCATACACCAGGGCAATAGTGCCGCCATCGTATTTAGGTTCCACGCAGTAGGCTACATTCACTTCCTTATCCAAACCACAGAGTTTTTTAACCGACTCATCAAAATCATTCAGATCTTCAGCGTTATAACTGTTATCGAGCGAAAGCATGGGGGTGAGGTGTGCAACAAGAGCGGCATTTTCCGTCAAATCTTTACCTACACGCTGGGTGGGGGAATCCGGGGCAACCAATTGCGGATGTTCGGACTCAATGGTTTCGAGTTGTTTATAGAGCTGGTCGTACTCAAAATCACTCAGTACCGGGTCGTTTTGTACGTAGTATCGCCACTCGTGGTACCTAAGTACACGGCGCAGATCTTCCACACGTTCGGCAGGCGGCTCGGCGAAAAGGGTAGCCTGAGGGGAATAAAGAAGTTGCTTAGAAAGCTCAAAAAGGGATCTTTGCTCGTCTTTGCTGTACACGGTGCTGGTAATTTTGGACAAATGTAACGCAGATTTTGAACACGGTTGTGGAACGCGGATTAGGATGTGGAACGCGGATGACGCGGATTAGGATATGGAACGCGGATGACGCGGATGACGCGGATTAGGATGTGGAACGCGGATGACGCGGATGACGCGGATTAGGATATGGAACGCGGATGACGCGGATGACGCGGATTTTTAAAATTGCCTTCGGCAATTTTGTGATTAACCGAAGTTAAAATCTCATGCTATCCTAAAAAAAGCTGCCG
>JBIKUE010000060.1:0-31390 GCA_044347755.1 Saprospiraceae bacterium | reverse complement strand
AAAATTGGCTGGCAAACCTTTACGGATGCTGTAATCCGTACCATTTCAGCGCAAAAAACAGGGATCGTATTTTTGCTATGGGGCAATTTTGCAAGGTCTAAAAAGGTCCTGATCGACGATAGCAAACATACTATATTGGAGTCCGCACACCCTTCTCCTTTGGCAGGAAATGCTTTTCAGGGCTGCGGGCACTTTGCGAAAACAAATGAGATCTTGATCAAAAACGGAGAACAACCTATTGACTGGGCATTAAACACGTAGCCATTTAGCAATTACCCAGTAGCGATCCAGGTTAATCCATCGCCATTTTCTTCCGGCAAAACGTTCGCCGGCCGGTGGCCACAGATCCATTGGAGGAGTTTCTCCAAATGTATCCTTATAAGCCTGGAGCGTAGCTTCATATTGCTGCATGTATTTTGCGCCTTCAGACTTTCCACCTTCTGTTGGCGAATGGTGCAAGGGCTGCTGTAAAACCTTCCCGCAAAAATCCTCCCAGTATAATTTGCTGTAAATCAAATGTAAATGCCAAACCTGATCCACTTCTTCCGAAGGTGTGACTGGCAGAGAACTGGTGCAGGCGAGGTAAACGAAACGCTTGTATTCGTCAATTGCTCGCAGGGCAAATCGCTTGTTCCAGCCATTTTCGCGGGCCAACCTATGGGAAAACGGCAACTCCACCCCGGATTTGTCCGGATGGTAAGTCTTTAGTCGCAACCAGAGTGGATCAGATGAATACATAGCATTGAAAAGGAAATAAAGTTGGGAATACCCTAATCACCGCCACCACCACAACCTCCGCAGCCACTGCAACCTCCATCACCACCACTATCCCCGCCTCCTTCACCGCCTGCGTCTGAACCTACACCTGTATCGCTGGTATCAGCATCAATGCCATCCAGGAAATCTGCATCGTTTTGCCAATCGGAGCCATTATCTGATGAATTATCCGGCTCTGTGCCTTGTTCAGCCTCTTTGTCAGGAGTGGCACTGCCTCCATCTCCACCGCCGTTGGAGTCTTCAGATTTTCGGCGCAAATCATCCATTTCTGCATCCAAATACCCAACATGCTCGAATAAATGGCCAAAGCTGCCCTCAATACCCGGAATTAGCAAAACCAGTCCGGTAAGTTGGGCTGCCATGGCAGCAGCATTAGGAGATCTATCCCGCAACATACGCGGCAAATCCTGCCCTTTTTGAATTTCCGTTCGGGTTTGGTACAATAGGGTGTTGCCCTCAGCAGTTCTAACCGGCTGCTTGTCCGGGCCATACTCCAACAATCCTTTTTTGACCAGACCTCCGATCAAAAATTCCTGATGAAAGTTTGTGTTGTTGGGATAATACAAGCCTAAATGTTTGCGCCATTCTTTACTGGTACAATGATCCTGATCATTCGGACGCGCATCGGCTACTGTTTTCAATATCCGGATCAAAGTGGTAGCTTTTTCCCATGGCTGGCGTAGCTTGTTTTCCCCTTCAGCACTGATATACAGTAATGTTTGATCTTTTCTGGCCTCTATGACATAAGCCAGAATCAAAAAACCAAGAACAGCACCAATGGCAAAATGTATCGCAAATCCGCCAATAGCCAACACAACAAATAGCCACAGGTAAGGATTTATAGGGCGTCTTCCTCTTCTGGTATTCACCCAGCCGAGTAAAATCAATTCTTTTAAAAACAGAGAAAGAGCCAACTTTACCTGCTCAGTTTGAGGGTTTTCAAGCGTTTTGAACTCCGCTGCAGTCAGTCTGGATTCCATGTTATGGCAGATTGTAAGATTAGGTTTAAGGTACCTGGTACAAATATAACGATATGCTGGCGCTATAATTCAAGGGATTCGACAAATGGCCTTGTTTTTGCCATGACTCAAGAAGAAATCATCAAATAGAATTTCCCTTTTATGCGTTTACCGCAAGGTTTGCCAGGCTAATGAAAAAACTTTTGTTTTTTTTGGGCCTCAGGCAACCAAAAGTTGCACAACCACACCAAACATTTTGTTCAAACCAACATGCATCAATTCAGCGATCAGGAACTCGTAAGCGGCATTCTAAAAGGAAGTGCGGCACATCAATCGGCGCTATACCACCAGTTTAGCGTCCCGATGTTTCGGATTCTTTTACGGTATGCCAAAGACAGAGCAGAGGCCGAAGATATGTTGCAAGACGGCTTTGTGCGGGTATATCGGGATATGGCGCAATTTAGAGGTGACGGAGCATTGGGCGGCTGGATTCGTCGGATCATGGTGAATACTGCCTTGAGTCATCTCCGCAAACAGCGGGATTTTGTGAAGGATGTACCAGATTTTAATGTTTTTGAAAGCAAATTCCATACAGAAGAGGACTTTGCCTCCAATCTGGATGCAGAAACGCTTTTGACTTATTTGCAAAAATTACCCCCCGGATACCGAACCGTATTCAACTTTTACGCCATTGATGGATTCAGCCACGAGGAAATCGCGGAACAACTGGGCATCAGCATTGGCACCAGTAAAAGTCAACTGTATAAAGCAAGGGAATTTCTGAAGAAAATCCTGGACAAATCGTTTATTACCTGAAATCAGGCCTGCAAAACAGTGCTTTGACACTTGGATCAAAGGACTGCTATCCAAAGTCTGATTCAAAATCAACTATACCACCCATGACTGAACAACAGCAACCAAACCCCGTTGACGAACTGTTCCGCAAAACCTTTGAAAGCCTTCCGGATTCTCCTTCGGCTTCAGGATGGGACAAGCCTTCCGACCGGGTTTGGCAACACGTACAAACTAATATGCCTCAAGCGAAACAAGGATGGAGCATACAATCCATTGCTTTGCTCACTACTATGGCAGTATTGGTAGTAGCAGGCCTTTACTGGTTTATGTCTGATGCTGTACAACCACAAAATGTACAACCTGCGTCTACTGAACAACCTGTGGTTACCCCTGCAACTCAGGAGAACCAACCAGTGGAGGCAGCAGATTCTACACCAAAAGGATCTTCAGGTACAAAAGCCACTCCTGCCTCCGAGCAACCATCCAAACAAATACACACACCCGCGGGCAAAACTTCCGACAACGCTGCACAACCGCTCCCGGGCAGTAAACCTACTTTGCCTCCCAACTCAACAGTAGTCAATAAAAACAAGCAGCAATAAGGCCCAAAAGAAACATTTTTAGCAGTAATAATGAAGCCCGGCGGAAAGAGATCCGCCGGGCTCGTTTTTTAATATCCAATATCCAATGTCCAATTTCGAATGTCCAAGTGGGGCGGGTGTCTGGCGTCAGCACAATTGCTTGAAGGATCACGGGTACTTGGCGAAAAATCCACGACTACTTTGGCCAATCACACGTGAAAGGCTAATCATACGTGCTGACGCCAGACACCCGCACCACTTGGACATTCGATATTGGATATTGGATATTGAACATTACCTCATGGTTTTTATCCAGTTTTTGATCAGCGCAATGCCTTCGGCATGTGGTAATTGCCGACCCAATTCGGGCATACGGATTCCCGGATCATCACTTTCCATCCGGAAAAGCAATATACTTTCCTGAGGTTTTCCTGGTACAATACCGTATTTCCGGTTACCACTCCCCCGCCCTGCCGCGACCGGGGGCTTGCCAATACCAATCCGCTCAGGCTCTGATTGGTTATACTCCAAAAACATACCGCTGGTGCTGGCCGGGCCATGTGGGTTGTGGCAATGGGCACAGTTGCCATCCAGGTAGCCCCTGGCGGCGGCGTTAAGGTCTGTTTCAGCCAACCGATAGTCGGCTAATTGAGGTGCTAGATCTGTGGTAAATCCATCGGGTAAAAGCAATCGCTGTTCCCGTTGCCAACGAAGTAACTGGTTTTCCCCCTGTTCCATTCTGTTCAACTGTCGTGCTGTGACCCCTATAGGCTCAAACTGCCCATCGTAAGAGTGGCAACCTTTGCATTGATTCAGGTTGGGAACAATGTATTCTACTTGTTGCTTTTTGCCCTTAGCATCCACCCACTGATGCGGAAAACTGGCGCCTGCCACCTCCAGCAACGCGTCTGTTTGGGTGTCGTTCCACACATATTCAAGTGCTTTCCAGGCGCCTCCTTCCTTCAACAAAAGCCTGGTTTCCAATATTTTCCGCCCTAAATCAGCCTGCCTGGTATCTTTATAATAGTAAAAATTTTTGATGATGACAGCGCCGTCAGGAAATTCAAAAGAGCGATCCTGGTGGTACTTTAATTGCGTTCCTTCAGGCAAATAAATGAATCGGGCTTTTTCCGCATAATCACTGAAAAGTGGGGCATTCACCTCGTAAGGAAAAACCTCATTAGCCGGTTTCAAATCAGCCAGTGCCCCCTGGAAAAATCCATAGGCTGAAAGCTGCATTTTGGGTGCAGTTTCAATATCCAACAAAAAAGCCTGGCTTACCAGAAAACCACCGATCAGCAGGACTAAACTGGTTTTAAAGCTTGCAATCATAGGGTTTGCGGTCTTTGCTGATTTTACCTTTAAACAAGCCTAATTTATCGGCGCGGATATTGGCGAAAGTGCCATTTTCATTGTTTTGAATACAAATTTCATAGCCCTGTTTCAGCTCCCCATCGGTATCCACCCAGTCCGGGTTTTGAATACCGTCGTACAGGATATGAGGCACCCGCTTGCCAAATTTCCACCAGAAGATAAAGCCTAGTTTATTTTTCCTGATAGGCATCCTTTTACCCATGGAATAAAGATTGTCATGGATATAAATCTGAGACGGGTACGGATTGTAGTCCTTGTCCTTTATTGGCGTTTCCGCAATGAAATAGCTCACAATGGCAGTGGATGCGGTATTATTATCCCAGATCTTGTTGTTATAGACTTCCACATCATTGGTAGCCAGGATCATTACCCCGGTACCTGGCGGCACCTTACCTACGATATTTCCGGGTGGGGCAAAATTGCGATAGTTGTTGCGGGTAACAAGGTTATCGTAAACTTTAACGTGCCCGCCGCGCTTCTTGGGCAGATCCGGCAGGTCGAATACGAGTATACCTCCGGTATTGTCAAACGCTTTGTTTTTCCAGACCCAGGCGTTGGTGGTATTTTCAATTTCGATGCCGGCAACGTTCCATTTAGCCACACAATCAGTTACCCAAACAGAGTCTGACTGGCCTACATAAATACCTGCATCCGAGGCGCCAATAGCCGTACAACGTTCAATGCGTACCTGACTGCATTGCACCGGATACAGCGCATAAGAGCCGTTGGAAGGCTTGGGTTTGCCTGTCCATTGGGCGGTCACGTCTCGTAGTAGCAAGCCTTTTACCTGTTGGGTTTTGATGAGGTCCCCTTTTGCATCTTCAACAGTAACTTGCTCAATAACAATGTTTTGCGCATTGGTTACTTTAATACCTTCCGCGCCCTGTTTTTGATTTATAAAAGAAAGCACCGTTTTCCCCTGACCAGCGCCCCGCAGCGTAATATTTTTTTTACCATCCAGCCACAGGGTATTGGAGAGAAAATATTTCCCTTCCGGAAACTGGATGGTGGATCCATCTTCTGCCATGATTAGTTGGGTTTGAAATAGCTTTTCAATGTCTGATTGTGCACGGGTATAAGTGCAAAAAACAAGCATGATCAGGTAACTAAAGAGGAATCTTTGCATGGCAAAACTTTTGGCAAACATACGAGGGTTGTTGTCTATAAATAAAAAACTCCGGTTGGGTTTTACCCACCGGAGTCTCTGAATTTTATGTCGGAATGTTACAACAGCTTATGCCAATTGTACATTGACTGCATTCAAGCCTTTTTTGCCATTTTGGACCTCGAAGGTAACGGTGTCTCCTTCGCGAATTTTGTCGACAAGGCCAGTTACGTGAACGAAAACTTCCTCGCCGTTGGTTGAATCTACAATAAAACCAAATCCTTTGGTCTCATTAAAGAACTTGACAGTTCCTGTACGCATACTAAAAAAATTGAAAAAATGAAAAGTAATTATCCCGAAGGACAGTGCAAAGTTACAGAAAAATATTGAAAATCAAGGGTTTTTAAAATCAACCTGTTCCTATGCGGCCTACATGTAAAACATGAATCATCCCGAATGTTGGATCATAAAAGCCAACTTCCTGATTGAGAACCATTCCAATGCTTTGCACAGACCGCGTTTCAACCACTTCGTGGTTGGCCCCCTAAATGCACCTGGCCCGGATTTACAATCCGGGCCAGGTAAATTGGACCGCTACGCGGTCGTTCTTAAAGAAATGAGTTTCTATTCTTCCCGAGGAGTATTCTTACATCCGATAAGAGACATAAAATTCGGGGAGATTCATGTTTTATATCAAATCAGTTTCCTTAGTACCCATCGTTTTGCTGAAGGTTTCTATTCACCTCCATTTCACGGGCAGGAATTGGGAATACCAATTCAGGGGCATCAAAACTCAAACCATCCACCGTACCGCCTGTACGCTTGATATCGTGAATTCTATGTCCTTCGAAGGCCAACTCTTTGCGGCGTTCCGCCAACACATCAGACAATAGTGCCGGGCTGATTGGCGCAAGTCCGGCGCGTTCACGCACAGGATTCAGGTATTGGGCGCCATTCCCTGCCAGGCGGGCATCCGCTTCGGCAGCGATCAGATACATCTCTGCCAGACGCATAATCGGGATGTTTCTGTACTGATCCCGCCATTTTCCAGTGCGCATGGCGCCATTGCCATCATAGAACAAGGCTAAACGAGTATCATTGGCATCATAAAGTGCCAGATGGCTGTTCTGAATTTCAATGTCTCCATCACGGCCTCCAAATGCCGGAATAGAGAAGAACGTTACCAACTCATTGGCGCCATCCTGAGCAGAAACCTGCATACTAAAGATCGCTTCGTCTGTATCATCATCCTGGTTCCACAAATCTGCAAAGTCAGGAACCAATGAATAGCCGGAGTTATCAATCACCTCTACTGCATGATCACGGGCGTCCTGATAATCTCCCCGCATTAAATGCACTCTGGCTGTCATTCCGATGGCTGCAAACTTGTTTGCGTACACACCATTATCCTCTGGAAGTGCATCCATAGCATCGTGTAAATCGGCCAATATTTGCTGATAAACCTCACTTACCGTACTTCTGCTTACATAGCTGTCTTCCGTTATGCCACGGGTTGGAGTAAGTACGAGGGGTACACCAAGCTGCGTGTTTGCACCTCCGGCAACATATGGTTTTCCAAAAAGGCGAACCAATTCGAAATAACATGCAGCACGAAGGAATAATGCTTCACCTTTAACCCTGTCACGATCATCCGCAACGACTATGTCCAGCGCACTGAGGACATTGTTGCAATTATTGATAGTCCTGTAGGCGCTTGTCCAGGTATTTTCAACATCAGCATTACCCGCATCCATAGCATGGTTGATGATATCACGTGGGTCTGAGAAAGTTCCAACCCAACGAATTTCCCCATCTGAGCCAAGCAGTTCGGCATCACGGAAAAGGTTACCGCCGTAAACACCGTCACGACTGATGTTATCATACGCTCCCTGCAGCACCAACTTCACATTTTCATCTGAGTTGAGTGCGAATTCCTCACTAACACTTTGGAGCGGCTCAATTTCGAGGTTTTTATCGCAGGCGCCTGCCAGGAGCAGAAGGCCTGAAAAGATCATATATTTTAGCTTTTTCATTGTTGACAAGATTTTGGTTGAAGTTAGAATCCAATTCTGATACCGCCAATGATGGTCTTGGGCTGAGGCGCAGAATAGAAATCAATGCCATAAACGGTATTGCCAGCCAGGAAGTCGGCAGTTACTTCCGGATCCCATCCTTCGTATTTGGTGAAGGTGAGGAGGTTTGTTGCGGTAGCATAAACGCGCAAACTGCGTACCCCCTTCATCCACTTGTTTGTAGGGATATCATAGGCGAGGGTAAGATTCTTCAAGCGGAGGAATGAGCCATCAGAAATGTACCGGCTGCTACGACCGATATCGCCATTGGAATAACCAAGGCGTGCTTCAGGTACATTGGTGATGTCGCCAGGATTCTGCCAACGATCCAGCTGATCGCGTGTCTGATTGTCGAACCAGCAGGCATTGCATGACATAAACACGTCGCCAGAGCGGTGGATTTCATTACCATACTGACCCTGGAAGCGAATATCCAGGCTCAAATTGTTCCAGGAGAATGTATTGCTGATACCGCCAATTAAATCAGGTAACGGAGAGCCTAAAACGGTATAATTGGCCTCACTAAAGTCATTGGTGGTTGCTCTTGGATCAGAACCATCTGTTGCATTGGTATACCACAAGGCATCACCATTCGCTGGATCAACCCCGGCATATTCAGCACCGTAGAAAACTCCAATAGGTTCACCCACTTTTACCACATTTGCATAACGGGTTCCACCATCATCGATGATATCTTGTCCGTCGGCAAGTGCTACTACCTTGTTTTTATTCAATGCAAGGTTCAAAGAGGTAGTCCATTTGAAATCACCCACAAGATTGTTAGAATTCACGGTAAACTCCCAGCCACGGTTTTCCAGTTCACCGATGTTTCTCCACTGGGAGGAGAAACCTGAAGTAGACGGGATTGGAACCTGCTGAAGCAGATCATTGGTGGTTTTGATATAGTAATCAATTTCACCGCTAATGCGGTTATTGAACAAACCCCAGTCAATACCAAAGTTCAACTCTGTGCTTTTTTCCCAGGTAAGATCCGGGTTGGCAATTTGTTGTGGTATATAATTACTTTGTCCATTGTAGCTGCCCGGGCTGTACAGACCGAGTGCACGGAAATTGCCGATATCAGCGTTGCCACTTTGGCCCCAGGAAGCGCGTGCTTTAAGGAAAGACAACGTATTATTCCCATCCAGAAAACCTTCTTCACTAAGCACCCAGCCGGCAGAAAACGCCGGGAAAATGGCATAGCGCTTGTTGGCGCCAAAACGGGAAGATCCGTCTGTACGCAAAGAGGCATTAAACAGGTACTTGCGATCGTAGTTGTAACGAGCGCGGCCGAAATAAGAAAGGAAGCTGAATTTGTCTTCCGTGCTGGTACCGCCGGTAATGATTGCCGCGCTGGCCAGCGTTTTTAGATCATCCGTAGGGAATTGTTCCCCGAAAACCTGCGTGCGGTTGTTGGTGCTTTCAAAATACTCTGTACCCAGGTCAAATCCCAGGCTATGTACATCGTAGTCTCTGTTCCAACGCAATACAGCATTGGTATTGTAATCGGTAGCGCCTGCAAAAACAGATTCTCCGTAACCATTGGAGTCATTACCTACATCCGTGCGGGCGCCGAAACGCGCCTCATCCCGAACGCCATAAAGGTTGGCAGCACCCTCCACACGAAGAGCAAGGTGTTGGGTGAAACTGTAATCGCCAAAGATATTGATCAGGGTACGATTGCTCAGTACTTTCCGAGAAGCATCTTCCACATCGATCAAACCATTGTAGTAAGTTGTAACCGGACGATCGTACAACTGTCCATTTTCATCACGCTTGGGTGTGATTGGCGCTAGCGCTACAAGCTGCATAGGGGTTGAGAAAGCATTGTCATCAGAAACGGTTCTGGTATCTGTTCTCGACACGGCCAGGTTAACCCCCATTTTGAGTTTGTCGGTAGCGTTGAAGTCAAGGTTCAGGCGTGCACCATCTTTGGTGAGGTGGTTGGCCACCAGGATACCTTCATTCAGGCCGCGGTTAGCGCTAAAGTAATAGCGCATTTTATCACTGCCGCCGCTGAAAGACAAAGTAGCGTTGTACAGAGAAGCATCCTGGAATGCTTCGTCCTGCCAGTTGGTTTTATCAATTCTCTGCATCCAGTCGTCATTGCGGCCGGAATAACGGAAGAAGCGGTTTCCGACAAATGTTGACCAGGAGTCCGGATTATCGTATGCAACGCCTTCGATATCGTCAGAATTATTGGCCGCTTCTGTAAACAATTCGATGAACTCGGAAGCATTCAGGAACTCCCGTTTGCGGGTGGGTTGGCTGAATCCATATTGAAGGTCAAGTTCAATTTGGCTTTTCCCGGATTTGCCGGATTTGGTGGTAATCAGAATCACACCATTAGAGCCACGGGAACCATAAATGGCTTTAGCTGATGCATCTTTCAACACTTCAATGGATTCAATATCATTGAAGTTGATGTCTGCGAGCGGGTTCATGGCGGCGCCGAAGGTATTTCGGGCATCTTTGGAAAGTGGAATACCGTCAACTACGAACAATGGCTCTGTGCCGGCGTTGATAGAACCTACGCCACGCACGCGCACGCGCGCTGCAGCGCCAACTTTACCGTTTACGCTTTCCACGTAAACACCGGCTGCTTGCCCCTGCATGGCTTGTTCCACAGACACCACGGGCATACCCTTGATGTTTTCGTTGTCGATTTTCGCGATGTTTCCGGTGAGTGTGCTTCGGATTTGGCTACCGTAGCCTACAACAACCACTTCATCCATCACGTTGTCGTTTTCGGAGAGGGTAACATCCATAGTATTACTGGCGCCAACAGGTATTTCCTGTGTGGCATAGCCGGTATAAGAAAATACCAGCACGGCGCCTTCTTTGGCAACCTGAATGGAATACCGGCCGTTTACATCGGAAACAGAACCGGTGTTGGTGCTTTTTACGGCAACAGTGGCCCCGATCAGGGGTTCTCCACTTTGATCCGTCACTGTGCCGGTTACGGTGCGTTGAGCGATTGCGCCCACCGACACCACCAGGCATAGCAATAGGGTGGTTAATAATGGCTTCATACAAAAGTTTGAGTTGGTTAAAAAATTAAGCAAGAGCTTGTTGAACGATTAAGCGCGGCAAAAATGGCAAAGAAAGGATAAATATACAAAAGAAATGGCAACTTATTGCCACATAGATTTTAAGCCTATGGGAAAAGCCAGCTTACTTGTTGCCGAAAAAGGGGATGAGCAAAATTTTGTTTGATCCAAACAACCAATTTCTTTCCTCAATCCGGGATGGCCGATTCATTTACATCCCCAATTTTGATCGCTCTGAATTTGTAAAAGGTATTCGGGGACCAATTGGTGTTGGGAGAAATGATCCGGTCTGGCACAGGACTCGCAAAAGGATTGGCCGGATTGAGGAACACAAATGATTTGGGCATAAAACGCCAGGCTTTTCCATGCGGCAGGTTGGGAATGAGTCCAAGAATCAACTTTCGCAGCAGCAATACATCAAAAGTGGTGATGCTCCCATCCTGGTTTATATCGGCAGCCAGCATTTTGTAGGGCGAGTTCAGGGGTTCGAGCCCGAGTATGTGTTTGCTGATCAGGGAAAGATCGTAGGTGGTTACGCCGTTCAGGGGGTTGTCGTTTCGGAACGGTACTATTTCAATCGTATATCCGGCGCCAATTGGCAAGTACCACCATTGGAATCCCAATATTCCATCAATGTTATAACTCCAGTAATTAGGGTTAGTACCTGGTCCATATGGTCCGGTTGTGCGCACAGTATCTCCCAGGCAGTTATAAGCCAGCATTTGCGCCTGAACATTTATGATGCCAAAATCCTCGTGATTTTGGCATTGAATTGCCCAGCCGGAAGGATCGCAGCCGCCATAGCCGCCGTTCAGCACTACTTTCGATGTGCAGGAACTGTAATTTTCTGCGCTGTCGCGCGCCCAGATTTCCACCGTTTGAATACCTGCATCAAGGTAAAGGAACACTGCTGTGGTATCCAGCGGAAAGCCGGAACCCATGCAGGGGCGTCGCAAACCAAGTTGAACGAAGCCTGAATTATCTGAGGCATCCAGCACCAATTGATGGATAGAAGCCGTAGACATACATTCCAGGTTATCAAAGATAATATCAATGGTAAAGGTATCCCGGCAAACCAGTACAGGCGGGATGTTATCCGTTTGAGCGAGTAATCTGAAACTGCTGAGTAATACGGAGATATAAAGAGGTATATATTTTTTCATCTTATTAAAACAGACATCAAACATAGTGCTATATCTGTCGGATTCGGGGTAAAAAGCGTTTTTTGCCCCGAATCCGACAGATATGGGTGGGTTAACTGGTAGAATACCTGGCAAAAAGTGTTATATTTTTTCCCTGGCGCCCGGGTCTACATTTGCAGTATCACTTTATCAAATTCGCTTTTATGAAAAGACTATTCCTGCTTTTTGCTCCTTTTTTCTTTTTTCAAATCAATTCCATCGCACAAACAGTAAAAATGGACTCCTCTTTTTCCGACGATGGTTTCGTTCGTCCGGTATCCGTTCCGGGATCCATGTATTGTCATCCGCTGGATGTTCATCCCAATGGTAATATTTGGTTGGGAGGCTTTGGCGTTAACCCTTTTGGCTTGAAAGTAACGGTATTTTCTCCAGCCGGCGACTCTATCAACGCAATCCGATACCATTTTTTGAGTAATGTTGGCAATGGTGCCCCGGCACTCAAAGTGGATAAAGAGGGGCGCATAGTGTTCAACAATGGCAGTTCTCAACTTTGGCGCTGTTTAGCGGATGGCTCACGAGATACAACATTTGGGGAGAGCGGCATTGCACCAATGCCTTTAGTCCTGATACGGGAACTGGATTTCAATGCGGAAGGAAAAATTTATGCAGCAGGAGATTATCTAAACAGTGATAAAGTTGCTGTTTTGGCTTTCACTCCTGATGGTGAACCAGATTCCACTTTTTCAGATGACGGTGTATATGATTTCCAGTTTGAATTAAATGGCACCTACCTGTTTTACTGCATGAAGGTTCAGGCAGACGGTAAAATTCTGGTGAGCGGTTTTTCCTATTTTGGGGGAAATGACCGGCCGGCCATTCTGATTCGGTTGAATCCGGATGGAACACTGGATCAGACCTTTGCAGATGAGGGAATTTTGCTGGAATATCTGACTGGAATAAGCGAGGGATATTCTTTGGCTGTGCAACCTGATCAGAAGATTTTGATGGGTGGCTACACCTTGCCCGACTACATGGGTACCGTTACCCGGTACTTACCCACTGGTCAGCGGGATCCTTCCTTTGGAGAATCAGGTGTGGTATACCTGCCCCAAACCTATGAAATACTGGATGTTATAGTTCAGCCTGATGGAAAATTACTATTGTATGCCTGGGTTCCAATTGCCGGCAATGTGGATGGCACAGCCCTGGTGCAACTACTACCGAATGGCAGCCTGGATCCAAATTTTGGTACAAACGGCATCTTCGTTAGTCCCAATACCGACGCCGAACCTCCTATGGATATTTCTATGATTGGAAACAACAAAGTGGTAGCCATGTCGGCTAAATCATTTTTCAAACCCAATTCAGTAACCCATTTAATGGCGCTCCAGCAATTCATCCTCGACTTTAATGTGGGCGTCTTACAACCCAATAACACCCTGGACGAAGCTCAGGTGCTGCTGTATCCCAATCCGGTTAGCCAGCATATTCAATTACAATTTGAATTACAAAACCCTGAAACATTGGATATTGAGCTCATGGATTTGAGTGGGAAAATACTTCAAACGGTGCATCAACACCAGCGTTTTGAGGCTGGCAAACAGGAGGTTTCCATCCCAGTCAGCGATGCCTTGCCTGCGGGCACGTATTTGTTGAACATAGCCGGACAGGGCAAGGTACTGCGGAGTGTAAGGTGGGTGAAGGGGTGAGGGGAGTAAAAGGTATTGAGGCTGTCTAATAAGTCGCTTTTTTATTTTTACCGCAGAGGCGGAAAGACGCAGAGAACTTGATAACCAATTATTTACACCTCTGCGTCTCCCCGTCTCTGCGGTAAAAATTACTTTTGAGACGCCCCCATCAGCAAAAAAGCGGCCCCGGCGCCTCCACCGAAAACCGCCTTTACCTCTTTCGAGCGGAAAACGAGACTCGAACTCGCGACCCCCAGCTTGGGAAGCTAGTGCTCTACCAACTGAGCTATTTCCGCATTATGGAGGCAAATATAAGCATTTAAACCTATACTTGAGCTGCCGCCTTCCTAAAAATGCAAGTTACTGCATTGGCACTAATACCCCAAAATTCAAACCTCCCCGTAGACTTTGCAAGGTAGCATTGGCTGTTTCAGAGCTGGATTCAGGATCCAGATCATTCAAACCTAACATGAATCTGCCGTCCAGAAAAAGGGTTACGCTTCCTGCCTTCGCCTGAACACCAGCGCCAATATGCAGATTGACATTCAAGCGTTCCACCGCAAAATCATTGTTCTGCAATTCACTATTGTCGTAACCGTCGCTGAGGAATGTCAATGACTGGGTGGACTCTGAGGTTTCCGCAAAAATCACGTTTCCAAAAAAGTCCTTGATAGAAACAAAGGTTTTGGTGTACAACTTTCCGCCCAGCCCCACACCGATGGAAGGGCCTGCAAAGGCCGATAAGCGTACATTCCCGGAACCAATCATGAACTTGGCCAACACCGGTACTTCCAGCGAACGCATATTGAAGGTGCGGTAAAAACTCGTGGTGGTCAACTGATCACTGGTTTCTTTATCCTGAAAGGCGCCATGGGTGGCAAAAAGCAATTCCGGTTGCAAAGCAAACCATTTATTAAGCTTTATTTCTACGGGTATGCCTAATTGGATACCCGGCCGTATTTGAGGCGCAGGCTCGTTGTTTGCCAAAGGGTCTCTTACCACGTTGTTGGCAGAAAGCCCTATCCGAAAGCCAAAACTGGTTTGCGCACCCAGTTGTTGGATCGCAACCAGACAAAAAAGGCCCAAAGCCAGACTAAAATGCTTGAAAATTTTCTTCATAGTACTGTGTTTATCAAAACAGGCCGAAAAGATACCGGGAACCACCGATTCCGCACAATAATTTATGGCCCAATGCCGCCCTGAAAAGGAAAAGCCCGGTAATTTCGCGGCCACTATGACATTCGACGTCACCATTCCTGTTCTAAACGAAGAAACTACCCTGGATCAGCAGATCCGAACGATTCACCATTTTTTGTGGGAGCATTTCCCGGAAAAAAACCAATGGAAAATCATCATTGCTGATAATGGCAGTTCAGACAACACCCGGCACATTGCAGCGGCTCTTGCAGACGAACTCCCAGGGGTGTACCTGGTGACGGTTCCTGAGAAAGGCGTCGGCCTTGCACTCAAAACTTCCTGGACTCAAAGCACCGCCGACATCGTAGGCTATATGGATCTCGATCTAGCCACGGATCTGCGCCATTTTCCTCAGGCTTACAACGCGATTGCTTCAGAAGGTTTTGATCTGGTGTACGGTACAAGACTGCATTCCAAATCGAAAGTAATCGGCCGAACCTTAAAACGGGAAATTACCTCCCGCATTTTCAACCTGATGCTAAAAATCTACCTGGGAACCCGCTTTTCAGATGGCATGTGCGGTTTTAAATGGCTCAAAAGGGAACACCTCCCGATGCTGATGGAAGGTGGCGCTGTGTCCAATGGCTGGTTTTTTTCCACTGAACTGCTGGCCATAGCAGAATGGAAAGGCCTGAAAATGTGTGAGTTGCCAGTTATTTGGACGGATGATACAAGTAGCAGCAGGGTCAATATTCCAAGATTGGCCAGACAATATATAGCAGCTATGCAGGTATTAAAACACCGAAAATCTGGGCGGTAATTACCCTCTACACCATGTATTTATACCTCGGCCCTATCGGGAAAAAGCCTTCGCGTTCATAAAACCGAAGCGTTTTTTCATACTCATCACCTGGCGTGGTTACCTCCAGGCGAGCCCATCCTCTCTCGTCTGCCAGATTTTTGGCGGCATCCAGCAGCATCTTCCCGACCCCTTCGGATCGGTATTCAGGTACTACGTACAATTCGTTGATAACTCCAATGCGGCCACTTGCATAAAATCCAAGTGATTCAGCAATGGTAATTACTCCAACAGCATCCCCGTCATCATCCAATGCCAACAAAGTGGAGTGGTGATCATCGGAATCAAACTGCAGGAATAACTCTGCTATCTCCTCAGCTGTTAGTGAATGGCCAACTTCCTCAAACAAGGCGGCTAAAAGCGAAGCTACATCATGCGTATCTTCTTCGTCGGCAATTTTAAATTGAATCATGATAAGGTGGACGATGGACGGGCCAAAGTAAGAGTCTCACTCTGAGTGAGACTCTCACTTTGGCTCGGTGGGCTTAAGCCCAAAATTACACAATGATTCGGAATACCGTGAACAAATCAGACATTTGCCTTCGCTTATGAGTGCAACCACAAAAAAATTAATGCTGGGCACTGCCCAATGGGGTTGGAGTGTTTCCAAAGTCGAGGCTTTTCAGTTGCTCGATATTTGGCTTAAAGCTGGGCATAAAGCCGTTGATTGCGCTACCAATTATCCTATTAATCGTAATCCGGAGCATTTCCGCGCGGCAGAGATGATTCTGAAAGAGTTCGTGGATACTCATGGTATTCATGACCTTGAAGTGACCATGAAAATAGGCAGTATGGACAACATGCGGTCTCCGGAGGTTAATCTGGCGCCTTCCTTTATTCAAATGATGGGAGAGGAGTATCACCGTGTTTTTGAAGCCAATCTATCCGTGCTGATGTTTCATTGGGACAACCGGGATCAACCTGAAGAAATCCATGCCTCCCTGGATGCATTGCACCGCCTTTGCTCCGCTTTGCATATTCGGGCCGGACTTTCCGGAATTGCTCATCCAGATGCCTATGCCCAAGCCAATGCCACCTTAGGCATTAACTTTGATATCCAGCTAAAACACAATCTATTTCATTCAGATTTAGATCGTTACGCCCCTTTGCAACGCCATCTTCTCGCCGGCAGTCCACATCAATTTTATGCCTATGGTTTAAATGCCGGAGGCGTGAAACTAAATGGAGCGTATACCCCTGAAAGTACTTTTCTGGCTAGGGGGGGACAGACTGAAAAGCTGATCCCTTTATTGGAAAAAATCCACAACCTGCTTCCGGATTGGGCAACAGCTTTTGTTCGTCCGCCTGTGAAAACTATGAACCATATTGGTTTGATCTATGCCGGATTGCATCCGGGTATACAAGGCCTTTTGTTGGGTGTATCTTCTACCCCGCAACTGCTTGAAACCCTGGATTTTTGGCGTAATCTGGAAACCTTTGATTATTCGGATGTCTTTTCATCCCTGAAAAAAATACATTTGCCCACCTAAAAGGGATTATCACTCCGCATGGCAACTAAAAATACACCTTCCAAAAAATCGGCAGCTAAAACTGCTGATCCAATTATTGCAACTCATTTTCTGGAATCCGGTTTCTGGGTCCGAAATCTCTATGCATGCATCGTATTATTAGGTACTAGCTTTTTGCTCTATGGCCTGACCGTGGGTTTCGGGTATTTACAAGATGATCAGATCTACATCTGGGATAATGCTTTCGTACAAAAAGGGTTTGCCGGCCTTGCTGAGATTTTTGGGCACGACAGTCTGCTGGGGTTTTACAAAGACCCTAAACTTATGCTGGAGGGAGGGCGCTACCGTCCATTGCCATTGGCCACTTTTGCTATAGAGATTGGAATATTTGGTAAAGACAGTGCGGGCGCGGGACATTTTATTAACGTGTTGCTATACGGGTTGAGTACACTGCTTCTCTATCGCATCATGCTGGCTTTATTCCCACGGGAAGAAGGTACAGCCTGGTATGGTAGCCTTGCGTTTTGGGCTACTTTATTGTTTTCCTTACATCCATTGCATGTGGAAGTGGTGTCTAACGTGAAAAGTCGTGATGAAATCATGGCCATGCTCGGCAGTTTGGGAGCTTTATGGGCGATCATGAAGTATTTTGACACCCGGGATGAACGTTGGCGCTGGTTCGCAGCTGCGTTCTTTTTCATGGGATTGTTATCCAAGGAAAACACAATAACCTATCTGGCGGTTATTCCACTCACCATTTGGGTGTTTTCGGGAGTACCATTTGGTCGTATTCTCAACGCAACCATGCCTCTGCTCATATCACTGGGCCTCTTTTTGTTGGTACGTGCCATGGTTCTGGAAAAATCTATTGAACATGCGGATGAACTGGTTCTGAATCCTTTTTTCGGGATGAATGGGCTGGAGCGATTAGCCACTATTTTCCTGGCGCTTGGCTGGAATTTGAAACTATTATTCGTGCCCCACCCGCTCACCATTGATTACTATCCATATCACGTACCGAAGGTAAGTTGGGCTGATTGGCGCCCTTTGTTATCACTGGCTATTCATGTGGCATTAGGATTATGGGCATACAAAACCTTACGCAAAGAGAAAGCAACCAACAATTCTGATTGGAGCGTGGCCGCCTTCAGCATACTTTATTACCTGATTACAGTAAGCATTGTTTCCAATCTGGTAGTTCGAACAAGTACCTTCATGAATGAGCGTTATTTGTTTCTGCCTTCGATTGGTTTTTGCATCGCCATTGCCTGGTTTGCCCTGAAAAAATTGCCGGAGTTGATGTCAAATCGCCAAACCTGGCTCGGTGTAACCTTATTATCTTTAATAGCCGGCGTCTTTGCCGTTCGTACATGGACCAGAATACCAGATTGGGGAGGTGATGGATCCGGATTGGTAGAATCCGCCATTCAGGTTTCAGGAAACAGTTACAGGGCCAATTATTACTATGCCAACCTTTTATTTAACAAACAATACAAGCCTTTGGAGAAGGCAACTGATCAGGCAGCTGTGGCCCAGCGCAATGCTATTTTGAATGAAATTGAGCCTTATTTGAATAAATCCCTGCAAATCAACCCCGGTTATCGCCTGGCAGCACCCATGAAAGTGCAAATTGCTGTGATGCGATTTAACCAGGATAAAAACCTGGAAAAACTCCTGCGCGATTTTGAGCAATTGATCCAAAATCAACCGGCTAACGGAGAGATGTTGACCATGGTGCTGGAGGTGCTTAAATCACTAAAAGGAGCTGATCCCAATATCTATAATTTTTTCTGCCACCGGGTAGGCTATAACTTTTACTTCGTGAAGAAGCAAGACCCACAAGGTGCTATTGAATTTCTGAATCTGGCTTTAGACAACTATAGCCAGGACAGGAATACGATTCAGGATTTGATACAAGTGTACACTTCCATGGGGAATCAGAACAAAGTGAGAGCGCTTCAACAACAACTTGGCATGTAAAAAAAAGCGGCCCGGTGTCCCACACACCGAGGCCGCTGAACTTAGCAGAAATATACTCTTTTGAAAGGCTTCCCGTTGTCGTATTCACAGGATCGGGTCCCACTCCATCACCTGGAATCTACTTTGGGCTGCGCTTTCTGTCTAATCTACATTGTCGTGCAGGAAGGAATTACCTCCCATTTTGATTTCGCCTTCTTCCTCCAAAGAAATCGTCCAGTTAGACATTTCGGGTTTGTCGGAATCTGGCACATCTTCCAGGTTAACGCTACGGCGCAAGTATGCCGGTTGACTCTCCAGGTCGATGATTGTTTGAGGTGAAGACAGTTTCACCACATTGATCGGACGATTTAAAGCTTCCTGGCGACGGCGTTGCGCTTCCTCAATTCGACGGCGACGTTCTTCCGGGGAAATTTCTTCATCTTCATCGCGCAGATATGGGTCATTGCTGACCGGTGTAGTGCGACGAATTTTATCAACTGTTTCCCGGATGTTATCGAACTCGAATTCGAGTGTGCTGGCTGCCTTCTCGTCTACCGGGGCATACGGCTCATCAGACGTAATTGTAAAGAGAGAAGGCTGTGTCTTTTTTCCAGATTGAAGGTCTTCATCCAGGTGAACCACCTGACGTTCGTTGGTATTGGTTTGGCGATTGCCGGCCGAACCGGTTTTGCTACGTTCGGTGGATTCAAAACCGGTAGCAATGATGGTTACCGCCAGCTTTTCACCCAGGCGCTCATCGAAACAGTTACCCCAGATAAGGTTGGCATTCTCGCCGGCTTTTTCCTGAACAAATTGCGTGATCTCAAAAATCTCATCCATGGTAGCTTCTTTAACTCCGGAGGTAATGTTCACCAGGATGTTTTTAGCACCGAAGATATCGTTATCTTCGAGCAGAGGAGAACGCAATGCCTCATCTGCCGCGCGGAACGCACGGTTTTCGCCTTCAATAGCAGCTGTACCCATGATAGCTACGCCAGATCCGCGCATAGTTGTGTTTACATCTTCAAAGTCAACGTTCACATAACCTGGTACGGTAATGATCTCGGCAATGCCCTTTGCAGCGGTGCAAAGAATGTTGTCGGCCTGGCTGAATGCCTGGGAGATGCTTAGGTTACCATAGATATCACGCAACTTATCGTTGCTGATGATCACCAGGCAATCTACATTTTTGCGCAGATCTTCCAGACCTTCCATACCGTTACCCACACGGGTCTTACCCTCAAAAGTGAAAGGCAAGGTCACGATGCCAACGGTCAGAATGCCCAATTCCTGGGCAGCTTTGGCAATGATGGGAGCGGCGCCTGTACCGGTACCTCCACCCATACCGGCGGTAATGAAGGCCATTTTAGTGCCGTCCTCCAGGAATCGCTTGATTTCCTCCAGGCTTTCAATACAGGCCTGTTTGCCCACGCTGGGCCTAGAACCTGCTCCGCGGCCTTCCGTAAGGATCTGACCCAATGAAATTTTATTTGGCACAGGGCTGAGTTGCATGGCCTGCGCGTCGGTATTGCAGATGGCGTAGTCTACGCCGACGATGCCTTGTTTGTACATATGGGTAACAGCATTGCTGCCGCCACCACCAACGCCGATGATTTTGATGATGCTAGGCTCATCTTTTGGCAAATCAAAAAGCATGATATTTTTCTTTTTAGCGTTATCGAATGAATGGATTGCTGGACTGTTGGACTGCTAGGCTTTGGACCAAAAGTCCAACGTCTGATGTCCAACGTCACTTCTTGTTAAAGTCCATATCTGGTTCTGCTTCGAACCATTCCTTGGTCTTTTTGAATACATTATCAAACCAGGAGGCTCCTTTTTCCTCTGATACGTTGGAAGGTTCTTTAGATTCTTCCTCTGTATTGGCTACAGGTTCTTCCGAGTTCAGCTTAGCAGGATCCAGATCCTGTAATCCGCGCAATAACAGACCGATAGCAGTGCTGAAAATCGGGCTGCTGACAGATTCATGATAACCATGAGCCAGGTGCTCCACCGGAATTCCAACACGACAGGACATGCCCGTGTGGAAAGCGGCGAGTTTATCGGTATGTGCCAGCAATGCACCACCTCCGGTGAGTACAACACCACCAATCAGTTTGCGCTCGTATCCACTGCGACGAATTTCCCAAAGCACATAGTCCATGACTTCCTCCATGCGCGCCTGAATGATCCGTGCAAGGTTTTTTTCACTGATTTCCTTGTGCTCCCGACCTTTGAGGCCTGGAATGGTGATGATCCGGTTATCATACACCTCGCTGGCGAGGGCTGAACCAAATTTCACTTTAAGTTTTTCCGCCTGCGGCTGCATTACGGTACAACCTTCTTTGATATCTGCGGTAATCACGTTACCTCCGAAAGGAATCACAGCGGTGTGGCGGATGATACCTTCATGGAAAATCGTGATGTCTGTTGTTCCACCACCAATGTCGACCAAGGCAACGCCTGCCTGCTTTTCTTCCTCGGAGAGGGTAGCATCTGCGCTGGCAATTGGCTCTAGTGTCAGATCGGCAACCTTGAGGCCGGCCTTTTCAATACAACGGTATATATTGTTGACGGCAGTGATCTGACCCGTAATGATGTGAAAGTTTGCTTCCAGACGTACCCCACACATGCCCACCGGATCGGTAATACCTTGTTCGGAGTCTACGGTAAACTCCTGTGGGAAAACATGTATGATCTTGTCACCGGGTGGGAGCACCAATTTGAACATGTCGTTCACCAGGCGGTCAATGTCCCGATTGGAAATCTCAGCAAAATCAGAATCGCGGGTAAGAATGCCGCGGTGTTGCAGACTTTTAATGTGCTGACCGGCAATGCCAACATGTACCGAGCGAAATTTCATGCGTGCATTGCGCTCACAAATTTCTACGGCTTCGCGAATGGCGCCAACTGTTTTTTCGATGTTGGATACCACGCCGCGTAAAACGCCGGCACTTTCAACCTTGCCTATTCCGATGATTTCAAGTTTACCGTGCGTGTTTTTTCGCCCGGCAAGGCAGCAAACTTTTGTCGTCCCTATGTCCAGGGCAACGACCACATCTTGGGGTTGTGGGATAAACTCCGTCATAATGTGTTGAATTTAAATGTTTTGAGTTTCGGTGTTATTGGTTCGTTCATACCCAATCAGCGGTCGAAACTCTTTCCCGCGTCAAAGGTATTATTTTTAAAATATTTTGTGTCAAAATATTTGTTTTATTTGTTTGGTTTTTCAGCATTCTTTTTTACCGCTTACAAACCACTTGTCCGGTGTATTTCAGATTGATGGTTTCGTATTTGGTCCAGCCCTCATAAGGCATTCCTTGCTGATAGAATATTTTGAGCCTGTTCAGTTTGTCTTCCAGCTTTCGGGCCGATCCAAGGATGATTTTTTGATCTCCGATGAGCGGTACCAAAATGAATTCATTGGTGTTGGTTACATGAATTTGCTGAATGAATGATTTCAGAAAATCATCTGCCAACAAGGTTTGTGTAATATGGTACAGGTCTTTCAGGCTATTTTTCCGTTTTTCCCTGAACTCAGGTGTAAAGGGGGCCACATTTCCGGTGGCTACGATGACCCTCGCTGCGAAGTTTTTGGATGGTGGCATTTTTTTACCGGTTGCATCCAGATAATAGTTGTTTCCCTGATTGTCCAAAACCCTGAGAAGTGGTTCCCGCTGCTCTACCACGATATGCAGTTGATTATTCTGATCAATATAGGCATCGGCATTTTTGATAAAAGGATCCATTTCCAGCACCCGTTCCATCCGTTCCACATCCAGGCTGCCCAATTCAGAATTCTCCAAATCGTTGCCAAATGACTTAGTCAAAGCCTGCCGCACATCTCCTTCACTGATCAACTTGTCCCCACCCGCCAAAGCTGTTACTTTCACCTGCAATCCCTCCGCAAAGGTGCTGGCCTTGCGGTTGCGCGCTATCAGCCAGATCATTCCTACAATGAAGAGGAATAACAGCCATGCGAGCCGGGTGTATGGAATGCGAGGGAAGAGCATGAGATGTTTATGTGGTTTATGTGGTTTATGTGGTTTATGGGGTTTATTTTACTCTCTCATTAGTAAGTCGTCCCCTCTCACCCGACCGCGAAGCGGTCAAATTTCAATAGCACTTGTTTGATGGGTTCGATGAGGGTATCTATGTCTCCGGCGCCCATGGTTAGGAGGATTTCGGGTTTATGTTGGTTGATTTGGTTGACGATTTCGTTTTTTTGAATGATTCGTTTGTTTTTAATGGTCATTTTTTCCAGAAGCATCTCTGAGGTGACTCCCGGAATAGGTAGTTCCCGTGCGGGGTATATTGGGAGCAACAGACACTCATCCAGTTTATCCAATGCTGTGGCAAAGCCATCTGCAAAATCCCGGGTCCGGGTGAACAGATGCGGCTGGAATATGCCGGTAAGCTTTTTGCCGGGATATAATGAACGCGCGGCCTGAATTGTTGCCTCTAACTCAGCTGGATGGTGGGCGTAATCGTCTACATAAACTACTTCAGAGGATTTGAAAATGGTATCAAAACGGCGTTTAACTCCTTTAAAAGCTTCCAGAGCCTGTGGGATCTCTGTGGAGAACCCGCCCGCCCCAAGGGTTGCAGCAATGGCTGCGGTGGCGTTCATGACATTATGCAAACCTGGATAGTTCAATTTGAGCCCCGGCCAGTCAACAATGGTGGATTTTAGCCCAAATACCGTTTGACCATTTTGCACATGTACATTAAATGCCTCATAATACCCCTCTTCAATACCAAACGTGAACACCTTCCGACCACTTGCCTCCAACTCTGCAGCAACGTCTTCCAAGGGCAGACCATGTTTGTAAATCAGTATGCCACCCGGTTTAATCTGTCGCACAAACTGCTTATACGACTCCACCACTGCTTCTGGCGTACCATATATGTCCAGGTGATCCGGATCCAGTGAATTCAGGACCGCCACATCAGGATGCAGATGTAAAAAACTGCGGTCGTATTCGTCTGCCTCCACTACCACCCATTCGCTTTTACCTTCGACAAAATTGGAGCCCAGGTTTCCGGAAATGCCGCCTACGAATGCGGTAGCATCCACCCCGCATGCGCGCAGTAAATGGGCCGTCATGGTAGAGGTAGTTGTTTTCCCGTGTGTACCTGCAATAGCGACGCATTTTTTTGCCTTGCTTATTATGCCCAGTACTTCTGCGCGCTTTTTAAGCGGGTAACCGTGGTCTAAAAACCAGTTCAGCTCTTTCAGATCCTTGGGCACTGCCGGAGTCCAGACTACCAGGTCAACGCCTTCCGGAATCAAACTCACCTCATCAGTATAATGCACATGCATCCCTTCTGCCACCAGTGCACGGGTCAGATCTGTTTCTGTACGGTCATACCCATGGACTTCAGCACCGTGAAGCTTAAAGTACCTGGCCAGCGCCGACATGCCGATGCCGCCGATACCAATGAAATAAATCTTTTTGATGGCGTTGAATTCCATGTTTTTATCCTGCTTGGCTAACGATTATTGTTTGGCCAGTTTCAAAATTTCTTTTTGTCCTCCACGATTCATTTCAAACTCCAAAACTGAAGCATCCATTTTCAGGAGTTTGACCATTATTTCCTGTTTACCTGTTTCGGTGGTGTACAGTTTATCCTTATCCGTTCGCCATACGCCACTTTGGTTTTGACTGCCAAAGCTGGCGGAATAAGCCCCCTCTTCCTTAAATTCAAAATACACCTGGGTTGCATCAATATCACTGGGCTTATCCATGATGAGCCACTCTGTTCCCTGCCATTTGCCATACAGCATTGGGTTTTTATCGTTGGTTTTCTGACAGGAGCTCAGGGCTAAAAGTGTCAGTAGTATCAATTGATATTTCATAGTCAGGTTGTTTTACAATGAATCGTTTTCGGTTAGTTTTATCGCTTCCCGGGCGATGGCTTCAGCTGCATTAGGGCGTCCCATCTGCCGGATACTTTCGCTCAAACTGAAGGCAAGCGCTTCGCTTTCTAGTATGAGTTGGGCTTCCTGAAACATTTTTCCCCCGGCATCCGCATCTCTTACCAGTCTTGCTGCACCTTTTTCTACCAGTGCCAACGCATTTTTAGTTTGGTGGTCTTCTGACACATTGGGCGATGGCACCAAAATTACCGGCTTGCCAACCAAACACAACTCACTGATACTCAAGGCTCCGGCCCTTGAAACAACCAAATCAGATGCAGCATAAAGCAAATCCATCCGATCAATAAAGGCTCTGCACTGTACATTGGGCAATTTGGCTGTTTCCATTGCGGTATATTCATGCTCATAGAACTTTCCACACTGCCAAATGGCTTGTATATCTTGGTTTTGTTCAAAAAACTCCACGTTGTCGCGCATAGCATTGTTCAGGGTTCTGGCTCCAAGGCTTCCTCCGATGATCGCTATGGTTTTTTTGTTTGGATCCAGTCCATAGTATTTGATTCCCTCCTCCCTTTTTCCATCCAGATTCAAAATGTCTGACCGCACCGGATTCCCGGTAAAAACCAGCTTCTCTTCCGGAAAAAATTGCTCCATATGATCATATGCCACACACACCTTTTTTGCCTTCTTACCCAGGATCTTATTGGTTACTCCGGCATAAGAGTTCTGCTCCTGAATCAGCGTTGGGATTCCAACCCGCTGAGCTGCCTGCATAACCGGACCACTGGCATACCCTCCGGTACCTATCACTACATCGGGCTGAAAGCGTTTGATAATGCTCCTGGCACGCCACAAACTTTTCAAAAGTTTAAAGGGGAATGACAGGTTTTGCAAACTCATACTGCGTTGAAAACCTGCTATCGGAAGCCCTTCAATAGCATATCCCGCTTTTGGGACACGCTCCATTTCCATTTTTCCATTAGCGCCTACAAACAAAAACGTTGTCTCCGGGCGCATTTTTTTGATCGCATCAGCAATGGCAATGGCGGGAAATATGTGGCCGCCGGTGCCACCTCCTGTAATCAATATTTTCAATGTTTCTTTACTCATGTTGTAGTCACCAAGGTTAGGAAAGGTGATTATTCAATGCTCTCAATGTATTTGCTGACGCTCAGGATCATTCCAAGGGAGATGCACGTAAAGAGCACACTTGTTCCACCCATGGAAATCAACGGAAGCGTTAACCCTGTTGCCGGTACCAAATTGATATTGACCGCTATATTGGCCAATGCCTGTACCGTCAGCATAAGACTTAGTCCAATGGCCAAAAATGCTCCGAATGCTTTCGGACTCTGCGTTACCAGTCGCACATTTCGCAAAAACAGCAAGACATATAAGGCCAAAATGATGACCCCTCCTATCAGCCCATACTCCTCACAAATGATGGCGTAGATAAAGTCGGCATTACAATAGGGCAAATAATGCCGCATCATGGAATTGCCGGGGCCATTCCCAAAAACACCACCTTTTGCGATGGCAATTTTGGCCTGTTGTACCTGATAACCACCATCTTCATCATGCAGAAAGGTCTCTACACGTTTCTCCCAGGTATTCACCCGAACTAGATCCAACTCCGGATAAACTTTACCAATCCCTACCAGTACCGCGAATACAAGTAACCCGAGGAACATCATCATAAGAATATACTGTGCACTTACCCGGCCCATAAACATCAAAAGAATGCAGGTGGCAAACAGAATCATGGCTGTACTCAGATTGGAGGGTGCAATCAGCCCGCAAACCAATACGACCGGAATGATGATCGGGAAGAATGCCTGCCTCAAACTGGTAATGTATTCCTGTTTGATGGTCAGTGCCCGTGCCACGTAAATGATCAGAGCAATTTTTGCCATCTCCGATGGCTGAAAACTGATCCCAGCCAAACTAATCCATCGGTTTGCATCATTGATGTTTTTGCCAAAGAACAGGGTGAAAATCAGCAGAGGCACCGTTACCCACAACATGGGCCTGGCAAACTGCTGGTACCTTCTGTAATGCACCAAATGCCCCAAATACACCAAAAAGAGTCCAAATGCCAGTTTAACCATGTGTCCCACCAGCATTCCGGTGGTATTTCCGCCACGCGAACGCCAGGCTTCCCACCCGGAGGAGGAAAACACAGCCAAAAGGCTGAACAGACTCAATACTGCAACGATCATCCATATGGTACGATCGCCTCTGAGTTCTGCTGCTATGCGGTTGCCGAGTGACATTTTTTAGTGTTTTAGTGTTTTGGTGTCTTTGTGCCTTTGTGTCTTTGTGCCTTTGTGCCTTTGTGCCTTTGTGCCTTTGTGCCTTTGTGCCTTCGAGTCAGCTTAGTGTCTTATAAAAATCCAGGTATTGGTCGGCGGCGGCTTTCCAACTGAATTGGGCTGCCCAACGGATTAACCGGGTGGTTTTTTCGGGATCTTTTTGATAGTCCATCATTCCTTGTTCAAAGACTTTATTTAAGGTCTTCGGTTCAAAATCATCAAAATAGTAGGCTTCTGTTCCTCCAACTTCCGGCAAACTGCATTTGGTTGACAGGAAAACAGGTTTCCCCACTGCCATTGCTTCCACTACCGGCAATCCAAAACCTTCCGAGATGCTGGGGAATAGAAGCGCCTCGCATTGCCGGTAAAGCCTCCATTTTTCCGCTGCATCTACCGGGCCAACAAAATGTACTCTTTGCTCAACCCCCCATTGCATTGCCGCGTCCTGGATAACCTCCTTATATCCTCTGCTGTCCGGACCGGCAATCAACCAGTCATATTGTTTTTGTGCCGCCAACAAAGGCATCAACACGTGGTAGTTCTTCTTGGGATGTATGCCAATGGAGAACACAAAGGGTTTATCGTGTTTTCTGGCAACCTCCTCATTTTTTATTACATCCTCCTGATGTCCGCCGCCATTGTAAATCACTCTTTCAAGGACACCCGCCTGTACTTTCAGCAGTGCATGTACTTGTGTTCGTACATATTCCGAGATATATACTAAGCCGGCAGCCTTGTTAATTTTCTGCTGAATAGCGGCCAGTTTTTGTTGTTTTTTGTTCTTGGAATAATCAGCACGTTCCAAAAAATTCAAATCGTGTATGGTATACAACACCTGGGCGTTCCCATTGCGCGGCAGAAACTCGGAGTCCTGATGCATACAATGCCAAACTGTAGCCGGGACCTGAATACCAAACCACTTATGCCAGGGTTTTACCACCTTATATTGCATTTTAGTTCCGAAAACGCCTTCCTGTCCCTGTGGTACGAGCGCTGTGAACCCCAGGCTTTCCGAAGCAGGATTTGCTGCGAAAGCATTGCCCAGTTGGAGGCAATATTGCCCCAGTCCGGAGTATGGGTTTCTCAATCGTTCCATGTCAAGTACAATGGTTGGCACGTTTTCTGTTTTCCTGGTTTATGGTTGTTTAAGTGCTTTTACCGCTTCTCTGAACTGAGTGCCGCGATCTTCATAGTTTTTGAATAAATCGAAGCTTGCACAGGCCGGACTCAAGAGCACGGCGTCGCCATCTTTAGCCATTTTTGCCGCTTCCTTTACCGCCTCCTGGGCACTTCTGGTTTCTACCATTGGCTTTTTCAATCCTTCAAAAGCCTTTATTATCTTCGAGTTGTCAATGCCCATGCAAACGATGGCTTTCACCTTTTTTTTCACCCATTTCAAGAGCGGCTCGTAGTCATTTCCCTTGTCCTGGCCACCAACGATCCAAACCGTTGGCATTTCCATCGCTTGCAGGGCATAAAACACGGAGTCTACATTGGTTGCTTTGGAGTCGTTTATCCAGGTTACACCGTTGATAACCGCCACTTTTTCCAATCGGTGAGGCGGGGTTTCAAAGGTGTTCAGACCTTGTTGAATTTTTTCCGGCGCCGCACCCATCAGCAATGCAGCCCTGATAGCACAAACGGCATTGAACATGTTGTGTGGGCCCTTGAGTGCTGAATCTGTCATGGAAAACTTTAGCTTCCCTACACGGATCACCCCATTTTTATAAAAGCCTTTCCTGATGGCTACTTTTTTCGCCCCGGTTTCCTTCCAGTTCTCTGCAACTACCGGATCGAACCCATTGTAAATGAACTTATCGCCTCGACGCTGATTCATACTTACCCGAAACTTGGCCGCTGCATAGTTTTCAAGTTTGTACTCGTAGCGGTCCAGGTGGTCTGGTGTGATATTCAGCAGCATCGAAATTTTGGGCCGAAACTGTTCCATATCATCCAGTTGGAAACTGGAAACCTCGAGCACAAAACTTCTGTCTTTCTGCTTTATGCTACCACTTACCAGATCATCCAGCACCATGCGGGCAAAGGAATTACCAACGTTTCCCCCTTTGCGTACATTCAGTCCGGCCGTATGCATCAGGTGCCAGGTGAGTTCGGTGGTCGTGGTTTTGCCATTGGATCCGGTGATCGCTATGATCTGACATTGGCCAGCATATCGATACCCGAATTCTATTTCACCAATCACATGGATCCCTTTTTCTCGAACGGCTTTCATCACCTCACTTTTCTCCGGAATACCCGGGCTCTTGATGATTTCAGCAGCGTTCAGGATTAATTCCATGGTATGACTGTTTTCTTCCCAGGGAATTCCTGCCTCATCCAACTCCTGCTTAAATACCTCTTTGATGGGGCCTTTATCGCTTACAAATACGTCAAACCCCAGGTAATCAGCCAGTTTGGCCGCTCCTGTTCCGGATTCTCCGGAGCCTAATATGACGATTCGTTTTTTCATTTTTCTGATCGCTTACCGGATCTTGAGTGTGATAATTGTGGCTACTGCCAACAATATTTGAACAATCCAGAATCTAACGGAAATGGTTACTTCATGATATCCTTTCTTCTGGTAGTGATGGTGTAATGGCGCCATCAGGAAAACCCTGCGCCCCTCTCCATATTTCTTTTTGGTATGCTTGAAATACCAAACCTGAATAATTACCGACAGATTTTCAATGAGGAACACGCCACACAACAGCGGGATTAACAACTCTTTACGGGTGATGATGGCCAGGGAAGCGATAATTCCACCCAACGTCAAACTTCCTGTATCGCCCATAAAAACCCGTGCAGGGAATACATTGTACCACAGAAAACCAATACAACCACCTAAGAGACAAGCCGAGAATACCACCAGTTCACTCGTATACGGGATATAGAAAATCTTCAAAAAGTCTGCCGCCAGAGAGTTACCGCTCAGATATGCCAACATGCCCAGTGTAAAAATCACAATTGCCGAAACCCCTGCCGCCTGCCCATCCAGTCCGTCCGTCAGATTAGCTCCGTTACTGACTGCCGTGATCACTATAATGACCATGATCAAAAAGAATATGGAGCTCAAATCCCGGGCATTATCTCCTAAAAACCACAGGAATCTGGAATAATCAAGTTCATTGTTCTTGAAAAAAGGAACATTGGTAATGGGCGCTTTCACGTACACCATCGCTTTGTATGTATTCGGCTCGGTCAGATCTTTTACATACAAAGACTCCATAACGGTATACCCTTTTTGCTCGGCTACTTCGGGATCCATACGAACCACAACCTCATCATTTACCAGCATGGTAATACCTACAATCAGTCCTAAACCAACCTGTCCCATAATTTTGAACCGCCCCTTCAAACCTTCTTTATCCTTTTTGAACACCTTGATATAGTCGTCAATAAACCCTATTGCGAACATCCATACCGTACTGAACAGCATGAGCAAAATATACACGTTATCCAGTCGGGCCATCAACAGACATGGAATCAAGGTTGCTGCAACAATAATAATCCCTCCCATGGTTGGCGTACCGGCCTTGGACGTCTGTCCTGCCAAACCCAAATCCCGCACGGTTTCACCGATTTGTGCCTTCCGCAACCAATCAATGATGTGTCTGCCAATAACCAGTGAGATCAGCAGTGATAAAAGCATGGCAATGCCTGCCCGGAACGAGATGAACTTGAACAGACCTGCTCCTGGCAGATCATAATGTTCTTTTAAGTATTCAAATAGATGGGTCAGCATGGGTTACTAAAATTTCTTTGAGTTATGGGCCTTCGGCCCTCATCTTCAATCATGTAATCATGTACTCTTCGCTCATGTAATCAATTTGGCTGTGGGGCGATGTTGCATCGCCCCGCAACCGGCTCAAAATCAAAATAGTAGTCCCTCCACTATTTTATCTTAACACGCCATAGCTTCAACTTTGGCGCTTCTTTTCTGTTATTTACCTTCAAACGACCTCGAGAGCACCTCTTTATCATCAAATGGGTATTTCACTCCGTTGATTTCCTGATATTTTTCATGGCCTTTACCAGCCACAAGGATCACATCGCCGGCGCCGGCCAATTGCACGGCGGTACGGATAGCCTGCTCCCGATCCTGAATGACCAGCGTTTTTCGCATCCCCTCGGCGTCAAGGCCACCTTGCATGTCTTTCAAAATAGCCGCCGGGTCTTCAGTCCGTGGGTTATCAGAGGTCAGAATGAGCTGATCACTAAGTTTCACACTCACCT
>JBIKUE010000075.1:0-25126 GCA_044347755.1 Saprospiraceae bacterium | reverse complement strand
AGGTTTCCACTTTCAGGCACCTCATAATAGGCATCATAATCCAGCCGGCGGGGTTCAAAATAATCATGCATTCCCCAAGGTGCAACATTCAGGTTCATACCAAAATTTTGAAATTTTCGAGTATTCCCGCCAAAGTTGAATCCAAATTGGGTGATCCCCCAGGTGGCCCAGGGCCTGTACAACGATTCATTGTACATCCACATGCTTGACCAAAAATTGTTTAGTTTCCACCAGGGTTTGTAGTAGTTGTAATTGATCCAAACAACGTGGCTTACTTCATTCGGACTGAATAGCAAACCAAGGTCATTGGGATTGTAATGATCTGATTCCAGGTTGAAATCACTTCCCCAAAGGAAGTTGCCACTGGTTTTGGAAGCACTCAGGGATACATTATAGCCAGATTCAGATGGCCCCTGCCCAATCCTGTGACTCATTACTGCCTTGCCGTTCAATCCATAGGACTGAGCCTTGTTTTTAAGATTGAACATCAATCCGGTAACATTGGCATCCGTGTTAGATCCGGACCTCATCACATTGGTATTTAACAGGGTGACCGATGAGTTATTGAGCAGGTTTTGATCCAGCACCACAATGCTTTTATTGGTTAAAGAGGAAACCTGCCGGGTTTTTTCAATCCCTTCTTCCGTGTATGTTTGAAATGCGGCATCCTCCACAGCATTAAAAACACCTATCCCCAATCCATTTTTGGTACGTCCTGATACCTTAGTTGCATTAATCAGGGGGGCGTTGGCCCCAACCCTTCTGGAGTAAAACAATCCACCTTTATTAAAAAGCTCCGTTCCTTCAGTAAAAAACGGCCTATTTTCATTAAATCTGACCTCAAATGGGGAAAGGTTCAGTACATTTTGATCTGACCTAACCTGCCCGAAATCTGGAATTACGGTAGCATCCAGTGTAAATGCCTCATTAATGCCATATTTTAAGTCCATTCCAACCGTCCAGGGGTGTGACCATCCATTCAAAGAGGTTTGAGGTTGGTTGTAGGAGTTGTTGGCGTATGCTGCAATAAATGGAGTTGCGCTCAAACGTAGTGGAGCTTTGATGTCCTGAATGCCCTTAAGGAGACCCATTTGATTAAGCGAGCCAGAGATATCCGCCTTGACTTCATTCCAGCAATTATTTTCTCCGTTTCTGCGTACGGTGCGATAAAAATTAATCCCCCAATCCTGGTTACTTTTTTTGGGGAAACGGATGGCGGCAAAGGGGATTTTAAGTTCAGCTGTCCAGCCTTCCGGGGTTAACCTTGCTGAGGATTGCCAGACTGCATCCCAGGCAGGGTCTTCTCCATCACTATTTCCATTGTTGCCATTAGCATTAGCTATGGAAAATTTGGAATCAAACTGCACATTGTCAGGAGTTACGCCAAACTGCAAAGCATTTTGACCATCCCTGTAAGTATCCAGAATAACGGCAAACCAGTCTGTATTTTCCAGTTCATCACGTTTAGATAATCGATGGAAAATGGAATCCGGGTGAGTATCAAAACACTGAACGCCAATATATAAAGCTGCATCGTCGTACAAAACCTTTACAATAGTGCGTTGAGAAGCTGTTTTTCCTGGCGTTGGCCATTGGTAAACAAAATCAGTTGCAGTGGAAACGTTTTTCCAGGCTGACTCATCAAGTTGAGCATCCAGGTGGATTTTCTCTTGGATTCGGAGCGCTTCAAGCGTCTTTTTGGGGGCTAGTTGAGACTGGGCGACAGCATTTGCCACTTGAATGCAGCAGCAAACAGCCAGAAAGGAGCGCTTCATGCCGATAGGTTTTGTTTTTGTTTTCGTTGCTCCTCCATGGACGATATTTTTTGGGAAACGTTGCAGTCAATGCTTGAACAACTACAATTTAACGCTGAATGACAGAAATATTAGACAAGCGTTCTTCAACTTTGGCATTATTCTTGGCATACCCCTGCAGGGATAGTTCTGATGGAAGAACTGTCGCTGATTATCACAAACACTAATCTCTTTTAATTTTTAATCATGTTGATCATTGGCGTAACGTTGGGTTTGTTTACCCTTGGAAACGGATTGATTGCACTAACGGAGTTTTTATCTACCCGAAGTGCTTTACGGCGTCGTTTCTAAAAATCCCGCTCACCGTAGAGCAAATCAAAACCCGGCGTCCGTTTTTTTTGGGCGGCGGGTTTATTTATGGAAGGAGTTTGCTTTTAATTCCTGCAAACAAATTTCCTTTTTCGATACTGAACTTGTTACCTTTGCGTCCACTTTTTTAAAAACCCCAATGCTTTCGGGTATAAATTTTTGATTTTCAAACAATTAAAGGAATATGGCTTTAATCGGGACTATTCGTAAAAATGGGTGGATACTCATTGTGGCAATGGCTCTGGCCTTAGGAGGCTTCATTTTGATGGACGTGATGTCCAATAGTCAGCGCTATTCTGCTGCTGATGTAAACACTTTAGGAATGGTAGGTGAGGTTGAGATCAAGCGTGGAGAATTTGATACCTATGAAAAGCTGGTATATTCAGAGCAACAGCGTAGTAATACCTATCAGATTCGCAGCCAGGCTTGGACTTATTTCCTGGAAAAGGCTATCATTGATCAGGAAGTTGAACCGCTGGGGCTTGGCGTCGGCAAAGAGGAATTGCTGGATCTGCAATTTGGCCTGAACCTTAGCCCAATTATTATGGAGCGTTTTAAAAATGAAGCTGGTCAACCTGATCGTGCACAGCTTTCCGGCATTAAAAATGCCATTGAACAAGGTCAGTTCAGCGATCCACGTGGCCGCGCATACTGGTCCGTTCAGGAAAAAGAAATAATTAAGACCCGTGTTCAGGAAAAGTTGATTACCGCAGTGAGCAAGGGTATGTATACGCCTAAATGGCAAGCTGAGGCAGTATTTCTGGAAAACAACAACCGTCGCAACTTCGCAGCGGTTAATGTTCCCTACAGTTCCATCAAGGACGAAGAAATTAAGATAGAAGACAGTGATTACAAGGATTTTATTAAAGAAAATCCGAATCTTTATGCTCAGGAAGAGGAGTCACGCAATATTTCTTTTGTTACTTTCCCTGTAATTGCAACCCGGCAGGATTCCATCGCAGCATTTGAATCTGTAAAGAAATTGGTTGATGGACTTCGATCCGCAAAGAACGACTCCACCTACGTTCTTGCCAATGGTGGTGCATTCAGTGGTTTGTATGTGCCTAAAAAGCAATTCCCTGCAGTTTTTGCAGACTCAGCTATGAGTAGGCCTGTAGGTTCAATTGTTGGTCCTGTATTTGATGACGGGGAATACCGCATCATGAAAATTATCGATCGCAGGTCCCTGCCTGATTCTGTAAAAGCACGTCATATTCTTATCCGTGAGGCAACTCCTGAGAACAGTGGCCGTGCGGATAGTATCATGGCACTTATCAAATCAGGCAAACAACGTTTTGATTCACTGGCTATGAAATTGAGCCAGGATCCGGCTTCCGGACGAAATGGTGGTGATCTGGGATGGTTCAGCAATGGCTCCATGGTGAAAGAATTCAACGACCTGTGCTTTGTCTCAGGAGAACAGGGTAAGTTGTACAAGATTTCAACCCAATTCGGGTGGCATATTGTTGAGATTACGGGTAAAAAGTTCGAAACAGGTGATCAATCTGCAAAGGTTGCTGTACTGGGACGTCGCCTCGAGCCAAGCAAAACTACTCAGCAAGCTGTTAAAGATCGGGCTGTAGCGCTGGTTCAGCAAGCCAAAAGCATTTCCGACCTGGAAACCCTCGCTAACCAAAATCGTGCACAGTTTTATGCTTCTCAAAATCTGAAACAAAACGATTTTAATATTGGCTCTCTTGGTTTAGGAGATGATTTACGTGAAGTGATACGTTGGGCTTTTGACGAAAACACAAAAACAGGTAGCATCAGTAAGGAGGTATTTGCTTTCAGCGATCCGAAGGGTGGCTATTTTGATGCAAAATATGTTGTACCGGCACTTAAAAGTGTGTTAGCTAAGGGTAAACCAACGGTTGAGACGCTTAAAGCACTTACAGAGGCAGAGGCACATGTGAAGGCTCTGAAAAAGGCTGCTGTGATCAGAAGTAAAACACAAAATCCAAACGATCTCACTGCAATTGCCAACCAATGGCAAAGCAGAGTGGATACCCTTAAGGGGGTTAATTTCCTGATGACCAACAATGAGCCTCGTGTTTTCGGAACGGTTTTCGCCACGGAAACAGGAAAGATTGCCAAGCCAGTTACCGCTGTTATGGGTGTAGTTTACGCACAACCATTAACTGATGTAGCGCAGCAAACAATGCCTGCAGATCTTTCTATGTTCCGTCGTCAAATGTCCTCTCAGGCAGCTGGTGCGTTGCGCACAAGTTTAATGAAGTCGCTTCAGCGTCAGTATAATGTTGAGGATAACAGATTCAGATTCTGGTAACCATCCTCTGCTCTACATGAAATATCGAGAGAGTCGGACTGATAACAGCCCGACTCTCTTTGTTTGAAGGGTAAATGAAGGAGTGAATAAGATATTTACTACTTTTGTTCGCAACAGAATCTCACTCATTCACTCATTTGCATACTATGTTCCGTTCTCTGATCAAGATTGCCTTAATTCTGGTTGCTGGTATTTTGGCTTACAATTACTTTTTTGGCACCAATGAGGAACAGGAAAATTCCAAAAAGGTATTTGGACAACTTAGAGGGGTTGTGGTTTCCGTTGGTCAAATATTAAAAACAGAAAAGGATAAATTTGATGCGGGAAAATATGATGCCGCATTAAACAAATTGGGTGAAGCGTATAAGGCCATTCGTGCTCAAGCAAAGCATATTGACGAAAAAGTAATCAATCGTTTGGATGAATTAGAAAGCAGGAAAGCAGAGCTGGAAAATGAACTCCATGAAATTGAAGCGAATGACCTTCAAAATGCATCACCGGCATTAAAGAAGAAGGATCCTAAAGTAGAAAAGGAGCGAGCCGCTAAACTGGCCGATCAATTAAAAAGAAAAGAAGCACTTTTAAGAGAGTTGGAAACGCTGGTGAAAGATTCTGATTCATTGCTTCAGGAGGCCGGCAACTAATTTTACAACCGGTTGTTCTGACAACATCTTCAACGACTAAGTAATCCGATGACGGAATTTTTGCAGCAAATTTTTGGGAGTGACTGGGAAAGCTCGCTCATTATTATCCTTAATCTGGTCATTATTGAGAGCCTTCTTTCAGTGGATAATGCAGCGGTAATTGCTACCATGGTTATGGACCTTCCTCCGGAAAAACGGAGCCTGGCACTTCGATATGGTATTATTGGCGCGTACGTATTCAGAGGTATATGTCTGATTTTTGCATCATGGCTGATTAAGATATGGTGGCTAAAACCTCTGGGCGGTCTGTACCTGATTTACCTGACAATTGATTATTTCCGAAGGAAAGCTACGCCGCAAACAGATGATGATACCCTGAATAAGGAAACTACCTGGTATTATAAACTTACTCGGGGGCTGGTTGGCCCGTTTTGGGCAACTGTCATAGCGGTAGAAATTGTTGACCTGGCTTTTTCGCTGGACAATGTCTTTGCCGCAGTAGCCTTCACAGACAATATTTTTCTGATCTGTACCGGTGTATTTATCGGTATTTTAGCCATGCGTTTTGTGGCTCAATGGTTTGTAAAACTGCTTGAAAAATATCCTTTTCTGGAAACTAGTGCCTTCGCGGTCATTGGTGTCCTGGGATTTAAACTCAGTTTTTCTTTCGTTTGTCATCTTTTCCCGGAACAAGCCTGGTCAAAGGCCATGGAAAGTGAAACTGCTGATCTCATCGTGAGTTTGATTACAGCAGGGTTCTTTTTTGTGCCAATTATGACCTCCAAAATGTTCAACTGGCCTAAAGCCGGAGGGCATTCGGCCAAATGACCGAAAATCCGGGCGCTCAAAAAGCAATAACCCAATCTACTTACCGTTTGCATTCTCGTGAAATCTATTCTGCCATTCCTTTTGGGTTCTGCAATAGCTGTATGGATCGTTTGGGGGCATGAGCCCGAAAAACAAGCTGCCGGTATTGGACTGCTAAAAGAGCGGTTAGTAGACTCCCATCCAACTGATTTTTTTGCTGCCCCGGTGGTTGGGCCGGTTATGCTAACCGGTACTTGCGGCGAACTGAGACCGAATCATTTTCATGCCGGACTTGATATTGATGGGGTTACAGGCAATCCTATCCTGGCTGCTGCAGACGGATATATAGAAACCATTAAAGTCCAAGCCAGTGGTTATGGCAATGTTTTATATCTAAAACATCCTAATGGCTACACTACACTTTATGCTCACCTTGACCGCTTCTCCTCTGATATTCAAAATTTTGTGAAGGCTCAACAATATGAACGTGAAAGATTTGAAGTAGAACTTACGCCGCCCGTAACCATGTTCCCGGTGAAAAAAGGTCAGCAAATCGGATACTTGGGAAATACAGGAGGTTCACAAGGGCCTCATTTACACTTTGAAATTCGTAGTCCTTCAGGCAAAGCCGTGAATCCTCTTCTTTGCGGCATACAGGTAATGGATAATCTTGCTCCTGATATCCGCGATTTGAAGGTGTATTTCCTGAATCAAAAAAGAGAGGTGCTTGGAAGTAAAGGGCTCCCTTTGAACAAAGATAAAGCAGGAAATATCGGGCTGGATGGAGATACGGTTCGCATTGGGGGAGCAACGATTGGTTTGGGGGTTAAAACCTACGACCGATCTAATTTGCGTTCAAACGATAACGGTGTGTATTCCGTGGCGCTTTACACAAACGATCAGTTGGCTTTCCAATGGACTGCTGATGAGTTTGATTTTGAGGATACCCGATACCTAAATGCCCACATAGATTATCCTGCCCGACAGCGGTATGGATCCTGGTTTCATCGGTGCTTTACATTGCCTGGAGATTTTTTATCCAATTATACCCGCACAGAAACCATGGGGGCCATTCCATTGGACCCCTCCATACCGGTAAAAATTACCTTAAAGGTTAGTGATGCATTCGCTAATACCAAAACGCTCCAATTTTGGGTGCTGCAGGATAGTAAGTCAACAGAATCCTTTATAAGTCCTCCATACCTTTTCCTGTTCCCTTTTGATCAGGAAAACCACCTGGACATGGATGGCCTGTCTATCACTATGCCGGTTGGAACCCTTTATGAATCGGTTCAGATGCAATATCTGGTGTCAGTAGACTCCAGCAGTGATTTGTACTCGCCCATGCATCATTTGCATGATGAGCATACTCCAGTGCATAAAAATTTCAATATTCGCATTAAGCCTACCCATCTCCCGCCTCACCTACGGTCCAAGGCTGTGATTGCTAATTGTAACAGCGGAAGGCCTGATAATTGTGGAGGAACCTGGCAGGGTGAATGGCTTAGTACCAAAACCAGATCTTTTGGCGATTATTGTATCATGGCAGATACGATTGCACCGCGTATTTCACCAGTAAGTTTTACACGTGATATGCGCCGTAAGTCCAGCATCTCCTTTAAGATTATGGACAATTTTTCGGTTGCCGGGCTGGCAGATAACCTGAGTTACCGGGGAACCATTGATGGTAAATGGGTTTTGTTTGAGTATGATAAAAAACGAAATCGAATCACGTATAAATTTGACGAGCTGGTTGCTAAGGGGGAACACACCGTTAGAATCCTTGCCCGTGATGATCGCGGCAACGAAGGTGTTTTTGAAGGAAAATTCATAAAATAATACTGTTATATGGCATTATTTGGAATTGACCTGGGCGGTACAAAACTGGAAGGGGTGGTGTTAGAAAGTCGGGAAAATCCTGTTCCGGTTTGTCGGATGCGGATTCCAACCGAGGCCCAAAAAGGATATGCACACATTGTCAGCCAAATAGTGCGGATGAGGGATTTGCTGGAAAAGGAATCTGGCCTGAAGGCATTATATCTTGGTATTGGTCATCCGGGAACCCTAGACCCTAATACCGGAACGATAAAAAACGCCAACACCACCGTATTAAACCATCAGCCATTTGACAAAGATCTGGAAACTGCTTTGGGTATTCCGGTGCGCCTGGCTAATGATGCCAATTGTTTTGCAGTAGCAGAGACTTTAATGGGGGCTGTCCCTGAAGCCGTTCCGCAGGCAAGCGCAATTTTTGGAGTGATTATGGGTACAGGCGTTGGCGGAGGTTGGGTTTTGAATGGTAATGTCCGAAACGGACGGCAGGGCATCAGCGGAGAATGGGGACATAATTTTCTGGATGAAAGCGGCGGACCATGCTATTGTGGTCATGCAGGTTGCGTGGAAAACATCATTTCCGGTCCTGCACTGGAGAAATTTTATGAACAACGCTCTGGTCAGCATCGCTCTTTGCGCGATATTGTGGTACTCGCAGAAACCGAACAGGATCCGGATGCTCAACAAACGCTGGACCGACTCATTCACTTCTTTGGAAAAGCCATGGCAACTGTCATCAATATAATGGATCCTGATGCAGTAGTCCTTGGGGGTGGGGTAGGGAATATCGACCGACTCTACACAGATGGTAAGGCAGAAGTACAAAAACACTTGTTTAATCACAGGATCGATACTGTTTTTCTGCGGCCCAAATTGGGTGACAGCGCCGGGGTGTTTGGTGCAGCGTTGTTATAGTACAGGAACCTCCTAGGCGCCGTCCACCGTATAAGCCGTCAACCTTCTGCCGCCTAAATTCCATTTTTTCACACTTCCCTTTTCATTCCAAGGAAATCCCGCTACCTTTGCGCGCGTTTTTGCCGCAATAGCGGTTGAAACCCGCTGATTCAACCATTATCACTCAACTTTTATTAAGCAAAATCATGGCAACGACGGCAGATATCCGCAACGGAATGTGCATCGAACACAACAACGACATCGTAAAAATCATTGATTTTTCGAAGTTCCAGGTAGGTCGCGGTAGCGGTAAAGTCTGGACTAAACTCAAAAGTACCACCTCTGGTCGTGTCGTGGAATTCACCTTCAACAGTGGCGCAACCGTCAATGAAGTGCGTGTTGAGCGTCGCAAATTCCAATACCTCTACCCTGAAGACGGCGGTTTCGCCCTCATGAATCAGGAAACTTTTGATCAGATCTCAATCCCTGATGAAATGGTGGATAACGGCCAATTCCTCAAAGAAGGTGATATCGTAGATGTATTGTATCACTCTGCCAAAGAAACCATCCTTTCTGTAGAATTGCCGCAAACCGTAATTCTTGAGATCACCTACTGCGAGCCAGGTTTGCGCGGAGACACCGCAACGAACACCCTGAAGCCAGCTACGGTGGAAACGGGTGCTGAAGTACGTGTTCCACTATTCTGTGATCAGGGAGATCTGATCAAGATTGATACAGCTACTGGCGCTTATATTGAGCGTGTGAAGAAATAGAACTTCCCTTTTTTGTTTTTTGCGGGCCATGCCGGGTTGTTCCGGGATGGCCCGTTTTTTTCCTCCAGATGCGATCCGGGGTTACACCCTCCGGATGCGATCCGGGGTTACACCCTCCGGATGCGATCCGGGGTTACACCCTCCGGATGCGATCCGGGGTTACACCCTCCGGATGCGATCCGGGGTTATTGAAGTTTAACCGCTTCGCGGTTTGGGGCTTGTGAATTCCGAAAAAAGGGTTAAATTGCATAAGATAAATCACCCGATAAGCCCGAAGGGCTTGAACTTGTATAACCCTGATAAGCCCGAAGGGCTTGAACTTGAATAACCCTGATAAGCCCGAAGGGCTTGAACTTGAATAACCCTGATAAGCCCGAAGGGCTTGAACTTGAATAACCCCGATAAGCCCGAAGGGCTTGAACTTGAATAACCCTGATAAGCCCGAAGGGCTTGAACTTGAATAACCCCGGATCGCATCCGGGAGAAACCACATGAAACCATGAGTACCCACACACAAATCCTCTACCAAGTAGTCTTCAGTACCAAGTACCGAAGGCCCACGCTGAAGAAGGAAGGTCGTCCACAGCTATTTAATCTGATCTGGGGCCTGCTAAAAAACAAGAGATGCCACCTTTATCGGATAAACGGAGTTGAAGACCACCTCCACATCGTTTTTGCGCTTCATCCTTCGATATCACTTGCTTCTTTGGTAAAAGACATCAAATTGTCTGCAACTGCGTACATAAAGCAGACCGGTATTTTCCCGGGCTTTGGTGGCTGGCAGGAGGGATATGGCGCTTTCACCTATTCTGTTGAAGCGAAAGGAAACCTGATCAGATATGTAAAGAATCAGGAGGAGCATCATAAAAAGAAAACCTCCAAGGCAGAATATATATCCATGTTGGAAAAACATCAGATTGAATATGATGTAAAATTCCTCGAGTAAAGGTTTACGATAGAACTAAATGCTACACTACCACACTGACCTCTTTTACCTCAAAGGTGGCAGTTTCGGTGTCAGTTTGGATCAGTAGCTCACCCCGTTCATTGACCCCTTGAATAGTGCCTTCAAAAGTTGCCCCGGTTGCTTGCCGGATAAAGGTGGTGGTGATACCCCGACGCCAAAGATGGGCTTCATATTCGGCTTTAACAGCCTTCTTTTCTCCGGATTTGAGCTGTAAATAGCGCTTTTCAAGGCATTCAAAAAAGCGATCAGCAATGTCATCAATATCATAGACAACGCCCACGCTTCGGGCAAGAGAAGTAGCGTTAGGAAGTTCAGGAGGAAAGTTCAACTGGTTGATATTCAATCCGACACCTACTATGGAACTTTGCAGCCCGGATCCTGCTATCGTGTTTTGAATCAAAATGCCGGCTGTTTTTTGATCACCGATATACAGGTCATTGGGCCACTTAATTTTGATCCGGGAAGTAGTCAACTGAAATTCTGAAGATCTTTTATCACGTTCTGCCAATCCATGGAGGTCTTCAGCTTTTATGGCTCGTACAACTACATCCCGAAGGGCCAGAGCAACTGCCATGCTCAGGTAAAATTGATCTGACACTGTCAGCCAGGTAGGGTACAGGACAATGCTAATCAGCAGGTTTTCACCGGGCTGACTTTGCCATAAACTGCCAAGTTGCCCCTTGCCGGCTGTCTGATTGGCAGCCCGAACCACCATTCCTTCCGGCGGCCTGGTTTTTGCAGCTTCCTTTTGCCGTGAAGCAATGAATTCCGCAGCCCAATCGTTTGTAGAAGGCAGTTCGTCGAAACGGTAGTAAACCTTTCCTATGAAGAGTGTGTTTGACATGTAAAATGATTTGCCATCTGCGATTTTGACGAAGTAAGGTATGGCTTCAAACACGTACTTATGATTATGTATGGCATTTTTTGACACAAAAGCCGTACCTTTGAAACTGAATCTTGAAACAGAGCGTTTCATTTGAAACCAAAAAATTGTCGAATTTGATCAGCATTTCCAGCCGGCGGGCAAAAAATCCGCAACTTGAACAACTTAATCACCTCATTGTAGAGGGCATTCGCGACAAAAAAGGCAAAAAGATTGTGCAGCTCGACCTGCGTAAACTTGGCGATGCACCCGCAGATTTTTTCATTATCTGTGAGGGAGATTCTAATACACACGTCAAGGCCATTACCGATAGTATTTATAAAAAGGTAAAGGAAGAACTTGATGCTGCACCCTCTCATACAGAAGGTTCAAGTACCTCCAAGTGGATTCTGATGGACTATTTTAATACAGTAGTTCATGTGTTCCACCCTGAATTACGTGAATTTTACGAGCTCGAACATCTTTGGAGTGACGCAGACGTCACAGAATTCGGCGAAGTATAAACCCTCTAAAACATTTTGCGAGCATTTGTCTCGCTTCAATAACATGGAAGACAATAAAAGAAGAGAAGATCCCTCTGATCGACGCCCTGAAGAAAACGGTGAAGGAGGTGGACTTCCGCGTTTCAACTTCATGTGGGTTTTTATCCTGATTGGATTAGGCCTGCTAGTGCTTCAGGTTACAAAATTCTCTACGAAACCAGAGAATGTCAGTTGGACTGACATAGAAAAATGGGGCAAAAAAGGCCAGATTGACCGCTTTATCGTAGTAAATCCAAAGGAAGCGTACGTCTATATTAAGCCTGACTCACTCAGCGTTGGTGATCACGCTAACCGCGTAAAGTCGCCTAAAAAATCGATGTTCAATGCTGACCAGCCACACTATGTCATGAACATTGGCAGTGTGGAGGTAGCCTCCTCCAAGGTTGATAAGATCAATGAAGCCATCATTAAGGAGAAAAAACAACAACCCATCGAAATGAAAATTGAAGACCGTATCAATTGGAGTGCGGTAATGATCAATTTTGGGTTGCCTATTCTTATCTTTATTGGCTTGTGGATCTTCATCCTGCGCAGAATGGGTGGAGGTGCCGGTGGCCCGGGTGGACAGATTTTCAATATTGGCAAATCCAAAGCCACCTTGTTTGACAATAACTCCAAAGTCAATATCACTTTTGCCGATGTTGCCGGTCTCGATGAAGCAAAAGAAGAAGTGATGGAGGTAGTGGATTTCCTCAAAAATCCTAAAAAATATACGGTTTTGGGGGGCAAAATCCCCAAAGGCGTACTGTTGGTTGGCCCTCCGGGCACCGGTAAAACCCTGCTGGCCAAAGCGGTGGCTGGCGAAGCGAATGCACCGTTCTTCTCCATTTCCGGCTCAGACTTCGTGGAAATGTTTGTAGGTGTTGGGGCCAGCCGCGTTCGTGACTTGTTCCGTCAAGCCCGTGAAAAAGCACCTTGCATCATATTTATCGATGAAATTGACGCCATTGGTCGCGCCCGTGGCCGTGGTGCTGTTCAAGGTGGAAATGATGAGCGCGAGAATACGCTTAACCAGTTGCTCGTGGAAATGGACGGCTTCCCAACCGACAAAGGAGTAATCCTGATGGCAGCCACCAACCGTCCGGATATTCTGGACCAGGCGCTCCTTCGCCCGGGTCGTTTCGATCGTCAGATCGGTATTGACCGCCCGGATCTGAAAGGTCGCGCCCAGATTTTCAAAGTACACATGAAAAACATCAAGGTATCGCCGGAAGTAACGGCCGAAACCTTGTCGGAAATGACCCCGGGTTTTGTAGGTGCCGATATTGCCAACGTTTGCAATGAAGCAGCCCTGATTGCTGCTCGCCGGGAAAAAACGGCTGTGGATCTGGACGATTTCAACTATGCACTCGATAAAGTGATTGGTGGCCTGGAGAAAAAGAATAAGATCATCAGCCCGGAAGAAAAGCAGATCATCGCTTACCACGAGGCTGGGCACGCGATCTGCGGCTGGTTCCTGGAGCATGCACACCCGCTGGTAAAAGTAACCATCGTTCCGCGCGGTTTGGCAGCGCTGGGGTATGCCCAATACCTGCCCAAAGAGCAATACATCACCCGCAAGGAAAAATTGCTCGATGATATGTGCATGACCCTTGGCGGCCGTGCAGCAGAATCAGTAGTATTTGACAAGATCAGTACAGGCGCCCAAAGCGATCTGGATCATATTACCCGCCTGGCGTATGATATGATTGTGAACTATGGTTTGAGCGAGAAGGTAGGTAATGTGTCTTACTACTCCATGCTCAGCGATAGTTTCAATCGGCCATTCTCCGAGCAAACAGCCTTCATCATTGACACAGAAGTGAAGAATATGATCGAAGCTGAATACGTGCGTGCTAAGAAACTCCTGAAGAGTAAACGCAAAGAACTGGACGCCCTGGCTAAAGCCCTGCTGGAAAAAGAAGTGCTGCACCGGGCAGATTTGGAAGTGATCGTGGGCAAACGTCCTTTTGCAGATTCAACTCCGGGAGAAAGTGGTCACGTGCCGGAAGTGGGCACACCAGCTTCGGATGAAGAAGCATAAAGGGATGATAAACGATGGACGATGAGTGTCCGGTTTTTATAAGATTGCCGACGGCGCCGCTCCTGAATGGAGATGCGCCGTCGGTGTTTTAAGCCGGAATGATATTCCGGCCTTGCGCACTTGCCGGAATACCATTCCGGCGTACTTGATTACCATTCCGGCCTACACCCTCACCGCCACATTCCCCCGTTTCCTCCCACTATCCACCAAGCGGTGAGCCTCAGCAATTTCCTCCAGCGCATACGTTTTATCAATCACCACTTTCAAGCGGCCCTCAGTGGCCCACTCGCTGATGCGGCGGAGTTTGGGCAGGTCGTCCAGGGCCACGCCGGCCAGCACTTTTTTGCCCTGTAGCAGGCCGGTGAAATGTCCGGCGATCATCCCTTTCAACAAAGCGGCCCCCAGAATCAGTTTCCCCCCTTTTTTAAGCGGGCTGAAACAATCGGCCAGCGGGGTCTTATTCACCGTTTCATATACCACATCAAAATGGTCAGGGGTTGGTGTTTGTGAAGGATTCGTGTAATCCAGTACCTCATCAGCGCCCAGTGAGCGCACCAACTCGAGATTTGCGGTACTGCAAACACCGGTAACATGTGCGCCCAAAATCCTGGCAATTTGCACTGCAGCTGAGCCAACAGCGCCCGAAGCGCCGTAAATCAGGATTTTTTGCCCCGGTTTGACGTCCGCCAGTTGTAAAAAATGCCATGCTGTGTGCGCACCAAACGGCAAACAAGCTGCTTCTTCATGGGAAAGTTGAGCTGGTTTGGGAATGACCACTCCTTTTTCGGGCAGGCACAGGTATTCCGCATGTGCGCCCATGCGCATATCGGTGCTGCCAAAGACCTCATCGCCGGGTTTAAATTTCGTAACGGACGCCCCTGTGGCTGCCACATCACCGGAAAAGGTATAGCCCAGTATGGGCCTCCTGGGTTTAAACAAGCCGAATACAAACCGAACGGCAAAAGGATCAGCCCTGCGGATGCGCGCATCGCCTGAAGAAACAGAGGTAGCGCGGATACGAATGAGGATATCTTTGTCGCCTGGAACTGGCTGGGGAACGTCTTTGATTTGTACCACCTCAGGGGCGCCATAACGTTCAAAAATTGCTGCTTTCATGCCAAAATTATTGTTTGTTGATGACACAAAGGTCGGGGCAGCCCTTTCCGACATCCATTGACTTTGGTTAAGAAAGCACAAGAGGGAAAAATCAGCGTTTTTCCATAATCCGTTTGCGTATCCGGCTAAGCGATTCGGGTTTAATGCCCAGGTAACTGGCCAATTGGTATTGTGGTACGCGATCCAGCAACTCCGGACGGGTATTCAACAGGTGTAGGTATCGTTCTTCCGGACTTAGCAACAAGAGGGTAGCCATGGATTCCTGACTTTTACCCAGTTCCTCCTCCACAGCCATACGGGTGATTTCCTTGAAACGGGGAAACTGTTCAAACAGACGTTTTTCATCTTCCGGGGTACCCACTGTCAGGAGGGTGTCTTCCACGCAGGCGAGATAGTATTTGGCAGGTTTGCGCTTGAAAGTGCCTTCATAAGGAGTAACAGGTTGGCCTTCTGTGTAGAAATGAGTGGTACGTTCCTCTCCATCTACCAGATAAAATTGGCGCACACAGCCTTTAAGGATAAAGAAGCATAAGCTGGAAATCTGGCCTTCTTTCAGCAAAACATCTCCTTTGTCAAACTGACGGATATTCATACTGTCCAGAATCCCTTGCACTTCCTGCTCGCTCAGGGTGGCAAACTGAGAGATGTAACGAATAATCTCTTGTTCCGGCCCTGGCGCCGGCTTTTTGTCGGGAAAAAAATTTTTGGCTAAGACCATGGTGGCTGGTGTTAGATTGCCTGTGAAGAGAATTTAGTTTTGAAGGTTTGGTTTATGACATAACAATTTGCCAATAACATGGTGGGGCAGAAAAAATAGCATCATAGCCTCCCAAACATTCTCGGCAAAGTCCGTCTGCACATCAAATCCTTCCTCTCACCACCCCTTCACCTGATGCGGATACCGCACTACATAACTTTCCTTGATCAATCGGGTCAGCCGTTCCCTGAATTCGTCCATACCTTCTTTGGTATGTGCAGAAATGAATACACTTTCTCCGTAGGTATGCTTCATCCGGTCGCGCATATCCGCTTCAATTTCCGCTTTGGTAGTATCATCCAGCAAATCATCGTAATAACGTTCGCGGTACATATCAATCTTGTTGAATACCATAAGCGTAGGCTTTTCAGCGGCGCCCAATTCCTGCAGGGTTTGCTGTACCGTACGAATATGGTCTTCACATTGCGGATGCGCCAGGTCTACCACATGGAGCAGGATATCGCTTTCCCGGACTTCGTCAAGGGTGCTTTTGAAACTTTCTACCAAATGGTGTGGCAGTTTCCGGATAAAACCAACGGTGTCTGATAGTAGAAACGGCATGGTGTTGAATACCACCTTTCGCACAGTAGTATCCAGGGTGGCGAATAGTTTGTTTTCAGCCAGCACCTCAGATTTGGACAACAGATTCAACAGCGTACTTTTCCCTACGTTGGTGTAGCCCACCAGGGCTACGCGCACCATTTCGCCACGTGTTTTGCGCTGCGTCTGGTTTTGCCGGTCAATGTCCTTCAGTCTGTCTTCAAGGATTTTCATCCTGTATTGCACAATCCGGCGGTCGGTTTCAATCTGCGTTTCCCCCGGACCGCGGGTGCCAATGCCGCCCGCCTGGCGCTCCAGGTGAGTCCACAGACCTTTCAAACGGGGCATGAGATATTTCATCTGGGCCAGTTCCACCTGTGTTTTGGCCTGTGCTGTTTGAGCCCTGGAAGCAAAAATATCGAGGATCAGCGTGGAGCGGTCAATGATCTTGACCTTGAGTGCTTCCTCAAGGTTGTTGGTTTGTTTGCCACTCAGATCATCGTCAAAAATAACCATAGTAATTTCTTCATGACGATCCAGATATGCTCTTATTTCCTCTACTTTTCCCTTGCCTACAAAAGTGCGGTGCTCGGGGTGCTGCAGACGCTGGGTAAAACGCTTGACGGTTTTAGCACCGGCTGTTTCAGCCAGAAACTCCAATTCGTCCATGTATTCATGGGCTTGGGTTTCTGTTACCTGGGGAGTAATCAGGCCCACCAGCAATGCATATTCGGTTTCTTTTTTTAAACTGGAAGCTTTCTCTCCCAGTGTCCATTCTTTTGCCATAGGTATGAAATAAGGTGGTTCACCGCTAAGTACGCGAAACAACTTAGCGCTCTTAGCGTACTTCGCGGTGAACCTCCCGCAAAGTTCGTCAAGATTTTAGCCTAACAAGAAAGATTGGTGAAAAAGTTCAAATACCTGCCTCCGATTCTCGCGGCCGGAATGGAGAACGCTGTAAATGTTCTCGAAACAAGGCGCCGAAGTAATACAAGCAAAGGTAAACGGCAAGAGCGCCCAGTGTACTTAACCATTTGGTCCAGTTTTGCAATACGAGAAAATCATAAGCGCCATGGAGTAATATCGCTACAAGTAATCCGCGTAACATGAGATGGATCTTTCCTTTTGCTTCAAACTTGGCCAACCCGGCATAATAGCCCATGGGGATGGCAAAGGCCAAATGGGCAGGAATAGCAGTAAATGCCCTCAAAAGAGCTGTTTCGGGTCCGAAAATATCAATATAATAAAAGTTTTCAACGGAGGCAAACCCCATGCTGATCATGACGGAATACACAATGCCATCAAAGGGCTCATTGAAGAAACGCCAAACCATTGCACCCAGAATGAGGGCCAGCCATTTGATCACTTCTTCAACGGGTGCTATGGCCCCAAAGGCCAGCAAACCGGTCAGGACAGGATCTTTTTCTATATCGCCCACCAAAGGGATAAATACTTTCTCCAAAGTAATGGCAGGGAAAGTTATAACAACTCCCAGGACATAACATGCAACAACAGGGAAAACAGCCTCCTTCTCGTATTGGTCAGCCCGATAAACGGCCCAGCAAACCAAAAGGCCAGGCAAGGCAGCAAGAATCAAAATGAATGGAGAAAGTGTGAGCACAACGTTATTTATTGATGCAAAAGTGCCAAAAAGAATCCAAAATCCCACCACATTCTTCTGCAGCCTCCCACATTCCCATGTGTCCAATCTCATCCAATACCTGTATTTCACTGATATTAGGCAATAACCCGGCTATTAAACCATCTTTATAAGGGATTAGGGTGTCTTTTTTTCCCAGTAGGAACAAGGCCGGGCATGATAATCGGGTCAGGGTTTCCTGATGATCTCGTCTGTTTAACATAGCCTGTAAGGCATTCGTAATGGCAACTGCCGACTGCCGCTTCCCTTGTTCCGTGAGGGTTTGAATTATTTGAGGTTGACGGATTTGAAACTCCGGGGCAAACAAATTGGGAAAAAGTTGTGTCACATACAGGTCGCGTTTCCCTGCCATAACGGTTTCAATACCTCTTTTCCTGGCAATTTTGCGCTCCTCCTGATCCGTAAAGGGATGGGAGTGAAATAATCCCAAACCGATCAGCTGTTCCGGGTATGTAGCCACAAATTCCAGTGCGGCATAACCGCCCATACTGTGGCCAACCAGCACACAACGTTTTGTTTGGGTTTGATCCAACACCGCTTTTATGGCATCTGAATAGATCGACATTGAGGGCTCAGAAGCCTTTGCCGACTTCCCAAATCCTGGCAAATCAATACAAATCACGGGAATAGCAAAAAGATGTGTCAGGATAGGTTCCCAAATACTGCTATCCTCACAAAATCCGTGAATAAGTACCAATGGCAAATCACCTTTGCCATGTTGGTAATAGGCTATTAGATTGCCTTGTGTGTCTTGTGCCAAATTCATGTGGGCGAAAATAGGCCCTTGGATAAGTTGGAATCCATACAAGACACAAACTTTTTTACGACTTTTGCCTTTTAAAGCAAAGTCTACCAGATTTTATCAATGTTCAGCACTTTAGCAAGAGATATCTCCCGCGCACTTAGTCCGGATTTGCCCAATGATCTTGGAAGCATGGATAACCATCTGGATTTCATCCTGCCCAAAGTAATTCCCTATGGAGAGGACTTGCGGGAAAAACAATTCTGGATCGACAAACGTTGGAAGGAAGTTCGTGATGATGAAGGATTTCACGAGGCTATCCTGCATATCTTCAGTCAAACCGGCGAATACCTCCTCTCCCTTGATGGTAATCTGATGAAAGGAAGTTGGCGACAACTGGGGTCGGACAATGCACTGATAGTAGAGATGGGAGGACGGAGTGAATTATTTGACCTTCGTTTTCTGAATGAGCATTTTATGGTGTTGACCAAACATGGTGATCAGGCCAGGAAAGGCATGCGCCGATACTTTTTGCTTGCCTATGAACCGGTAGTTCGTGCCAGAGCCGGAGAGCTTGACTGGCGTAATATCATGGAAAAGCTATTCAATATCTATAGGGAAAATAGCCTGAGCATCTGGGCATGGTTGTTTTTCCTGATTTTGCTTGGACTCATCATATACGCTTCTTTTTAAGAGCGTGTTTAAATTTCCATGCCAATGGAATTTCAAATACGCTCTAAGCGATTTGCACCGGAAAGTTTGCCAAATTACAACCTATGCATTTACTAGATTGGGCCGTGTTGATCGGCACGCTTGCCATTATTGTGTTATATGGCGTATGGAAAAGCAGGAATGATCATGTAACTGATCCGGACGATTTTCTGGCCGGCAAGCGAGATCTTCCCTGGTGGACGATCGGGCTGAGCATTATGGCCACACAGGCCAGTGCTATTACCTTTTTGAGCACCCCAGGTCAAGCTTTTTCCGATGGAATGCAGTTTGTGCAATTCTATTTCGGAATGCCTATTGCCATGCTTTTTCTGGCATATTTCGTTTTGCCCATTTACTACAAACTTCATGTAACTACTGCCTACGAGTACCTGGAAAAGCGATTCGATTTGCGCATGAGAACGCTTGCCGCAGGCTTGTTTTTGGTTCAAAGAGGTATGGCCGCTGCCATCAGTATACTGGCCCCCAGTATTATTCTGTGTGCGGTGTTTGGCTGGGATCTCTTGCTGACCAATTTTTTCATGACCGTTTTTGTGGTGATTTATACTACCTCAGGTGGAAGTGCAGCAGTTAGCCGAACCCAGGAGTTGCAAATGACCGTCATGCTGGGTGGGTTGATTTTGGCATTTATTCTTATTATCAGGGCCTTGCCGGATGGAGTAGGGGTTTCTGAAGCCTGGCAAATAGCCGGGGCAACAGGTAAAACACAGATAGTAGATTGGACCTTTAGCTGGAATGACCGGTATAATGTGTGGTCTGGTATCTTAGGGGCTACCTTTTTATTCCTGAGTTATTTCGGTACGGACCAGAGCCAGGTTGGTCGCTATCTTTCTGGTAAAACATTAAGGGAGAGCCGCATTGGACTTATTTTTAATGGAATAATCAAGATCCCAATGCAGATGCTGGTGTTGGCGGTTGGGGTAATGGTTTTTGTTTTTTACCAGTTTGAGCAAGCACCATTGCATTTTAATCAGGCAAACCTGATCAAACTGAAAGGGACTCCAAAAGAAGCGGAATATCAGCGCATGGAGCAGGCAGATATGGCACTTTTCGACCGAAAAAAGCACGCTTTAGAGTCGTTTCGGCAGGCAAATCTGGTAAATAATCAAACATCCGCACAATCGGCAATCTCCGAATTACAACAACTGGAGGCGCAACACACTGATCTGCGCAAAAATGCACGTGACTTAATTAACACCACAGGCGTGAAAGGTGATGGAAACGACAAGGACTACGTTTTCATTCAATTCATTTTAAGCCATATCCCGGTAGGCGTAGTGGGATTGATGCTGGCCATGATCTTTTGTGCCTCCTGGAGTACCACGGCTTCGGAGCTAAGTGCGCTTTCCGCCACCTCAGTATCTGATGTATACCGAAGGCTTTTAGTTCCGGGCAAGTCAGACGACCATTATTTGAAAGTTTCCAGGCTATCTACGATCCTTTGGGGGGTATTTATTGTCTTCTTTGCTTATTTTGCTTCACTGGCGGAGAACCTGATCCAGGCGGTGAATATGATTGGATCCATGTTTTATGGCGCCATTCTGGGCATCTTTTTTACGGCGTTCTTCCTAAAAAAAGTAAAAGGTCGGGCTGTATTTTATGCTGCAGTGGTTAGCGAGATTATTGTGCTGATCTGTTTTTGGTTCAATAAAGATGCCTTTCTATGGTACAATCCTTTGGGTTGTGGATTAGTTATGATTTTTGGCTGGATCATTGAACGGTTGGCGCCACAGCCAGCCATCACCCCCCAATAAATTTTCAAAAAAAATTAGGATCACTTTTTTGATCAGGATTTTTTGAAAAAAATGCCCTGAAGTACTTCTATCGTATAGTTTTGATGGAAATGGTGAAAATGGTTGCTGGCAGAAATAAATTGAAATGACTGTTAACGACAAATTAAAGTGCGACATTAAGGACACGAAAAGAAAACTGGCTTCGTTTTTGTAACATCCTAGAAAGTTCTGAACGAAGTTTTCACCAAAAAAATCTAATCCTTATGGTTATCCTCACTTGTCTATTGCTTTTAGGTCTGGTTTTTGGCGGTCGTCATTTGAAAGAGGCGCGCTAATACAGGCCGCAGCGTTCTGGATGCATAAAAATTACACCAAAATAAACGCTGCCCCATGATTCCTTAAAAAAACCTCTCATTGCAATCATGCAATGAGAGGTTTTTTATTTCCGGCTTGGCTACTTTTGCAGCCAGAATCATTCCCGACACAAATGCCCAGTTTTCCGGCTAGAATACTTTCTTTGATAGGACACCCTCTCCTGGTATTAACCTACCTGCTGGTTTTGATGATGTTTGTTAACCCGTTTGCCTTTGGAATACATCAAATCAGCGAACAAAGAGCAGTTGTTTTGATTTTTTACGTGGTTTCAACCACATTTATGATACCTGCACTGGGTATTTCTTTGTTAAAACCGCTGGGTTTAATCAAGAGCAGGGCCATGACGGATAAACAGGATCGAATTGGCCCCTATATTCTTACCGGGGTGTTCTATCTCTGGATGTTCAAGAATTTTTCCTCAGGGGCGGTGCCTCCCCTTTTTGCTGAATTTACGCTAGGGGCAACCATAGCCCTCTTCCTGGCCTTTTTTGCGAATATCTTTTTGTCAATCAGTGCGCATACCACCGGAATGGGCTCCTTGCTAACCATGTTGATTATTCTGGCTTTTGAATGGGCCGGTGAATCCATGCAAATAGGCGCATGGAGTGTCAGCCTGAACGCTGTTTTGGCTTTTTTTATACTCCTTGCCGGCCTGGTGGGCGCTGCCCGACTTAGTCTGAAAGGTCACAACCCCGAAGCTATTTATTTGGGTTATTTCACCGGAGTTGTAGCTGTTTTGGCCGCTCATGTGATGCTGTAACCCAGTTCTTATTCTACACATTTAACCACATTCTCATTCCTGTGCAAATACGTTCCGCGCTTATCTCCGTTTATTCCAAAGAAGGACTTGATCCCATTATCCGGCGGCTACATGCGCTAGGTGTTCAATTATACTCTACTGGTGGCACACAGACTTATATTGAACAGCTTGGCATTCCGGTCACCGCAGTAGAATCCCTCACCGGCTATCCAAGTATTCTGGACGGCAGGGTAAAAACATTACATCCGGCTATTTTTGGAGGACTTTTAGCCCGTCGTGAATCTGACCATCTGGCGCAACTAAAAGCATACAATATCCCGGAAATGGATTGTGTCATGGTAGACTTATATCCGTTTGAACATACGGTGGCCACTACCAACGATCCATCCCAAATCATCGAAAAAATTGATATTGGCGGGGTTTCTTTGATCCGGGCCGGCGCCAAAAACTGGAAGGATGTGGTGGTTGTAGCCTCTCAAAATGAATATGCACTTTTTCTGGAAACGCTTAATCAACATAACGGCATGTTCACCGATGAAAACCGACGTGAATTCGCTCGTCGGGCATTTAAGGTGACCTCACACTATGATACGGCCATTTATAACTGGTTCAATCAGGATTCAGATGATCGTGCGTTTAAACATAGTATCACCACCTCTGAAGTACTTCGCTACGGAGAAAATCCGCACCAAAAAGGGGTGTTTTATGGCAATTTGGAAGAGATTTTTGAAAAAATACAGGGTAAAACTATTTCCTATAACAACCTCGTAGACATTGATGCGGCTGTACAGCTGATGCGCGAGTTTATGCAGGAAAAGCCCACTTTTGCCATACTCAAACACACAAATGCCTGCGGTGTGGCAGCCAGAAACTCTTTGGTAGAAGCCTGGCATGCCGCGCTTGCTTGCGACAGCACTTCTGCATTCGGCGGAATATTCATTATCAATACGAAAGTTGACCTGGCTACTGCACAGGAGATAAACAAACTGTTCTACGAGGTACTCATTGCACCGGATTTTTCACCGGAAGCTTTAGAGGTGCTGACTAAAAAAGATCAGCGTATTTTGCTGAAAATCAAAACATTTGAAGCGCAGCATAGTAGCTTTAGAAGCCTCCTGAATGGCGTGGTGGAACAGGATGCCGATCTGAAAACAGAATCCTCTGCCGACTTCAAAACGGCAACACAACGAGCTCCCGAATCTTCGGAAATTGAATCACTGCTTTTTGCAGCTCGTTGTGCCAAACACCTTAAATCCAATGCAATCGCACTGGTAAAAGACCAACAACTCATTGGCATGGGTTGCGGTCAGCCAAGCCGGGTGGATGCTTTGCGGCAGGCCATTTCAAAGGCCCAATCATTCGGTTTTGATCTTCAAGGCGCAGTAATGGCCAGTGATGCCTTCTTTCCCTTCCCAGACTGTGTTGAAATTGCGCATGAAGCAGGTATAACAGCCGTCATTCAGCCGGGAGGCTCTATCAAAGATCAGGATTCCATAGATGCCTGCAATGAACGAAATATGGCCATGGTTATGACCGGATTGAGGCATTTTAAGCACTAGTAGGTTAAATGCTATTAAATGAAGGATAATGACTGCTAAAGCCGCTGATATTCAAAGGATTCTGGACGAACTTTATCCTGAAGTGCCCATTCCCCTCCAGCACAAGGATGCCTATACCTTGTTGGTAGCGGTGGTGCTATCGGCGCAATGCACAGATGAACGGGTGAATCAGATTACGCCATTGTTGTTCGCCCGGGCTGATAATCCGTACGATATGGCCAAACTGGACGTGGAAGAAATCAAGGAGATCATTAAACCTTGCGGATTATCTCCGGCGAAGTCAAAAGGCATTAGTGGCCTCTCCAAAATCATTGTTGAAAAACATGGTGGTCATGTTCCGGAGAGTTTTGAAGCACTGGAGGCATTGCCAGGGGTAGGACACAAGACCGCATCCGTAGTGATGTCGCAAGCTTTCGGCCACCCGGCATTCCCGGTGGATACGCATATTCACCGATTAGCAACCAGATGGGGGCTTAGTACCGGAAAAAGTGTGGAGCAAACAGAGAAAGATCTCAAAGCTGCTTTCCCGGAATCATCCTGGAACAAACTGCATTTGCAAATCATTTTTTTCGGTCGACAATATTGCCAGGCTCGCGTCCACAACCCGGAATTATGCCCAATATGCGCTAAATACGGCTTACGGTAGACGGCTTACGGTGGACGGCTTTATTAGTTTTTATTTTGGATTATGAACAAGGAACAAATCACGGGAAAATCCTAACCGTCCACCGTAGGCCGTCCACCGTCTATCGCCCCTTCTCCGCAGCTTCCAGTAGTTCACGGATGATTTCCAGATCTGTTCTAATGACTAGATTTTCAGGTTTTTGCATCACATGTTCGAGGGAATTTCGAACTTCAACAAATTTTCCGTTACTCAGGGCTAATTCATATTCAAATAAATGTTCTTGTTTGAAATGTTGCAAAGCCTGGGTATGTGGATCCCTGGGTTTTAATTTTATGTAAACAAAGCAAAGGATAAGGGCAGTGATAAAGCCACCAAAGCCTGAAAAAAGAAGCATTTTGAACCCAAATCCGCCTTTTTGGATACGCAGATTTTCATAATCATGCTGCAATTGCTGGGTTTCCTCCTGAAGTTTTTTATGTTCATCAAAAAGCCCAGACCAGGCTTCTTCATATCGCTGGCTTCGTTGCAGACATTCCGTCAATTGGTGCTCCAAAATTGCTGACTGCTCGGTATTACCCTCCTGATTTTCGGCTTTCATACGGATCGGTTTGTTTCCTACAAATGTCGGAACTTTGCTGAGAATTTTGAGGTCGATTGGGGCATTAAAATCATTTGGGTCATTTAGGTCATTTGGGTCATTTAGGTCATTTGGGTCATTTGAGTCATTTGGGTCATTTGAGTCATTTGGGTCATT
>JBIKUE010000200.1:0-6167 GCA_044347755.1 Saprospiraceae bacterium | reverse complement strand
GTCATTTGGGTCATTTGAGTCATTTGGGTCATTTGAGTCATTTGGGTCATTAAATTGATCTTCAACATAATCAAAGCCATCAAGTATGAAGAAAATAGATATTCTGGCCATTGGAATCCATCCGGACGATGTAGAACTAAGTGCAAGTGGAACCCTCTTGCGGCATGCATCACAGGGTAAAACTTTCGGCTTGCTGGATCTAAGTAAAGGCGAACTTGGTACAAGAGGTACTGCAGAAATCAGAGCCAGGGAAGCTGCTGAATCTGCCGCCTTGATGGGTGCGGCGTTTCGTGAAACCCTCGATATTCCGGATGGGCTATTTGAACACAAACCCGAAAATTGGCTCAAGATAGTCCGGGTTATTCGCTCATGTCAACCGGAGATCGTTCTGTGCAATTCTGTGGACGATCGTCATCCTGATCATGGCCGGGCGGCAAAGATGACTGCTGATGCCTGTTTCTATTCCGGATTGGAAAAGATTGAAACATTTGATCATCAAGGTAATCCACAGGGGAAATGGCGTCCAAAAGCTGTTTACCATTATATTCAGGATATGCAACTGATTCCGGATTTTGTAGTGGATATCTCCCCTTACTTTGAGCTGAAAATGCAGGCCATTCTTACCTTTCGTTCGCAGTTTTATGCACCAGGAGGCGAAACCCCTAACACTCCCATCTCCGGCAAGGATTTTCTGGATTTTATGGAGGGTAAAGCCCGGGTGTTCGGTCGCTCAATAGGGGTAAGTTTTGCTGAAGGGTTTATCTGCAGCAGAATTCCAGGGGTAAATGATTTGTATGATCTGGTTTGATCATTGCTTTGGCAATTGTGGTTTTCAGAACGCTACGCCATCATTATGTAATACTGAAAATATTGACTTTCAACCAGAAATGGGCGTTTCTGCCTTCTATGTTTAAAGTCAACCTACTTCTGATGAAAAATAAGACGCTCTGTGTGTTCCTTTTCCTGGCCTTTTTTTACGCATTTAAACTTTCAGCTCAATGCACAGACTTATCCGAAGGCCCAAGTTTGTTTCAGTTGAAGCAATCTTTGTCTGCCAAGCAGATAAAAAGGGAGGGGGAGTACAAAGCAAACTTGGGTGCTTCACAACAAATTCCTGAATTGCCTACTACACCGGTGTCTATTATGACCATTCCCAAATGGTCAGCAGAAAGCCTGCCGTTCTTCTGCAAAATCGAACATAAATGGGCTAAAAAGCACCGAATTCCTATGAAATTTAGGCTCGGCTCAGTGGAATATGTGGATTGGCTGGAAGGCAAATAAGGGGGCGCTGACAAATAAATGACAAAATTTTTAACAGCACATTTGGAAACGCAAAGGTCCTTTCTACCTTTGCCGCACTTTTTAACGATGCTTTATCGGTTCTTCAGGAACTGTTCATTTAAAGCGTATCTAAATAAGAAGGCTTTTTAACAGTTTGTTGTTCAAGGAAAAAGTCATTTTTACCTTTGCTCCATCAAATTCTGTGATAAACCAAATTTTCCCCAAGAAACCTGAATAAGTGGATTTTTCCCGAATTGAAGAAAATCAACTACCTCTGATATGTTGTTGAAACGCATTTGCTGGGTTTTTGCGCTCGTCATTGCAGCCTCCGCCTCCCTCATCGCAGGGCCAACGAAAGAAGCTGGTAAAGAACTTTTCGTTGCCAACTGCGCCTCTTGTCACAATAAAAACATGAAGGATGACCTCACCGGTCCGGCACTATCCGGTACGGAGGAGCGTTGGTCTGGCTTTCCTCGCAAAGACCTTTATGCCTGGATTCGTAATTCTCAGGCTCTGATCGCAACGGGGCACCCTCGTGCCAATGAACTGTGGGCAAAGTGGAAACCCACTTTGATGAATAACTTCGCCAGCCTCACTGATGAGCAAATCGAAAGCCTTTTGCTTTACATCAAGGAGCCAGGTGGCGCCCCTGTTCCAAAAGATCCTGCAGCAGCAACTGCAGCAACCGAGGAGGAAGGCTTGCCCTGGATGTATATCGGTTTGGCAGGAATCCTTTTCCTGCTGGCATTCGCCCTGATGCGTATTGTCGACAACCTGGCAAACGTATCACGTGCAAAGGATGGGCTGGCTCCGGTACACAGAACGGCCTATCAAATACTGACAACCAAAGGCGCCATTGCCTTTCTGGTATTCGCCACTATCCTCATCTTTGGCTACAAAGCTGTAGATAATGCTACTAAGATGGGGCGCGAGCAAGGCTACAAGCCGGATCAGCCTATCAACTTCAGCCACAAAATTCACGCAGGCATCAACAAAATTGATTGCCAATACTGTCACGATACCGCCCGCCGCTCAAAACATTCCGGCATTCCGGGTGCTAACACCTGTATGAATTGCCACAGTGCAGTGAAAAAAGGAACCATCAGCGGCACAGAAGAAATCACCAAGATTTATGCTTCCATTGGTTTCGATCCGATTTCCGGTAAATACATGGAGAACTACGAAAACTGGACGGATAAGCAGATTGAGGAGATGTACAAAAAATGGATCGGTCAGCAATATATGACCGACAACAGCCTGACTGCTCTGGATGAAAATGGCAAAAGCGTAGTGGAAAACCAGTGGGAAGGTATTGTCAAGTCCCTCAAAAACGATTCAAACGGTAAAATTCAGGGCCCAATTGAATGGGTTCGGATCCACAACCTGCCGGATCATGCTTATTTCAACCACGCGCAACACGTAGCAATCGGGCAGGTGGAATGCCAGAAATGCCACGGTAAAGTGGAGGAAATGGATATTGTTTTCCAATATGCTACGCTTGGTATGGGATGGTGTATTAACTGTCACCGTGAAACTGAAGTGAAGTTTAAGGATAACGACTATTACAAACAGTACGAGCGTTACCATAATGAACTCAAAGCCGGCACCCGTGAAAAGGTTACGGTTGAAGATATTGGCGGTCTGGAATGCCAGAAATGCCACTATTAAATGTGGTAAATGTGAAAAATGTGGTTAATGTGAGGTTTTATAACCCACATTTCTCACATTCCACACATTCCCCACATCCTACACATTTTAGAACATTGACCACATTTCTACAATATGCACCACGATAACGGTATTTGGGTAGGCACCGAAGATCTTATGCGCGACGAAGCATTCGCGCAATCCTCGCAAAGCGAGTTTTCGGTGGAAAATATAGACCAAACCGATGGCAAATGGACGGCCAGCCGCCGCGATTTCCTGAAACTCATGGGTTTCGGTCTCGGTGCTGCCACCATCGCAGCTTCCTGCGAAATCCCGGTCAAAAAGGCCATCCCATATGTTACCAAGCCTGATGAGATCGTACCTGGCGTAGCCAACTATTTCGCATCTTCCTTCGTTGACGGCGGAGATTACTGCGCTATATTGGTTAAAACCCGTGAAGGTCGTCCGATCAAGATCGAAGGCAACTCACTTAGTAACGTTACCATGGGCGGTACTTCTGCCCGTGCTCAGGCTTCCGTACTCAGCCTTTATGATACCCGCCGCATTCAAAATGCCGGTAAGGTAAAAGAAGGACAGGTTGAAAAAATGGAATGGGCGGCTATTGACCGTGAGGTTAAAGCCAAACTTGCTGAAGGTGGCAATGTTCGGATCATTACCAATACTTTGATCAGCCCAACAGCCATGAAAGCGCTGGGTGAATTCAGAACGAAATATCCGAATGCAACAGTAGTTAGCTACGATCCCGTTTCTGCATCTGCACTGCTTGAAGCCAATGAAAAATGCTTCGGTCACCGTGCATTTCCACATTACAAATTTGATGAAGCCAGTGTAATCTGTTCCTTTGGAGCTGATTTCCTTGGAACTTGGGGTAACCCGATAAAAAATGCTACGCTTTACACGAAAGGTCGCAAAGTAGCCGGCAAAAAAGGTGCAAAAATGTCTCGCCACTATCAGGTGGAAGGATATATGTCGCTCACAGGCTCCAATGCGGATAACCGTATTCAGATTCGTCCAAGCGAAATGGGCGCAGCTATTGCTGCACTTTACGGTGAACTTTCCGGTAACGGTGGCGGACCAAAATTGAACGATAAAGCTGCTGGCGCTATCAAAAAAATGGCGAAGGATCTTCAGGCAGCTCGTGGAAAATCCATAGTTGTTTCTGGCTCAAACAATGTAGCTGAGCAGATCCTGGTGAATCGGATCAACGACCTCCTCGGTAACCTCAATAATACGGTAGACTTCGGAGCGCAATATTTCGGACGTTTCGGCGATGAGCGTCAGGTAGGTAAATTGATCGAAGAAATGAACGGCGGTCAGGTGTCTATGGTGATCGTATGGGGAGCGAATCCTTCCTGGGATCTTCCAAATTCCGCTGCATTCAATACCGCTTTTGCAAAAGTTGGCACCAGGGTTTCCCTGAATACCAACATGGACGAAACGACGCTACTTTGCACCCATGCTGCACCAGCGCATCACTACCTTGAGTCTTGGGGTGATGCTTTGCCCCAGGTAGGTCAGTTGAGTCTGATCCAGCCAACTATTGCACCCTTGTTTGCTACCCGTCAGGCTGAGCATTCTTTGTTGGTATGGGCTGATAGCACAACACTAAAGGCCGATTCCGAGCAGCCTTACTACGAATATGTGAAAGAAAACTGGCAAAACAACCTTGGAGCGGGCCAGTCTAAATACCTTACACAGGATGCTTTCTGGGAAATGAGCCTGCATGATGGCGTATATGCCATTCCTGTACAGCCCATCACTGCAATATTTGATTCTACTGTTTCTGTAGATGTGAATGCCGTTTCCAAGCCTTCTTCCTCTGAAGTTGAGGTTTCTTTCTATGAAACGGTAAACATTGGTGGTGGTCAGTATGCGCACAACCCTTGGTTGCAGGAAATGCCTGACCCGGTTACCCGTACCGTATGGGGCAACTATCTCAGTATCCCTGTAGAATGGGATGGTGTTAATAACATTGACGGCTGGAAAGGCCTGGTAGATGGGGATGAGGTAGAAGTAGAAGTGAATGGCCAAAAATTTACCTGTGCTGTTGTTCGTAACTTCGGCCAGACTGCAGGTACTGTTTCCATCGCCTTGGGCGGTGGTCGTACTGCCGGTGGTTGCGGTGTTGGATACGGAATAAACGTAAATCCATGCCTCAAACAGGAGAACGGTTTAACGCAATACTATGCTGCCGATGTAGTGGTAAAACCTACCGGTGGAAAAGATAAAGACTTTGCTTGTGTGCAGCATCACCATACAATGGGTGTTAAAGCCATGGGTAAAGAAGAAGGAAAAGTGATTAACGCCGACGAAAAGACACTGGGCTATAAAGGCTTCCAGGGCTCTTTGACGGATCGTTCTATCATTTTCCAGACCAATATTAAGGATCTGCAAAAGCTGGAGAACAAACTTGAAGCGTTCCACCACGAATCAGAACACCTGAACTCTCAGACCCTCTATCCAGACAACGTTGAATACTTTGGAACTGGTTTGAAATGGGGTATGTATGTAGATCTCAATTCTTGCATTGGCTGTGGCGCATGTCAGGTAGCCTGTGTAAGTGAGAACAACGTACCTGTTGTGGGTAAAAAAGAAGTTGCCCGTCACCACGAAATGACCTGGTTGCGTATCGACCGCTACTTCTACGGCGACCTGGAAAACCCGAAAGTGGTTTATCAGCCAATGATGTGCCAGCACTGCGATAACGCTCCTTGCGAGAACGTTTGTCCGGTAAACGCAACGAACCACTCTATGGAAGGTCTGAACCAAATGGCCTACAACCGTTGCATTGGTACTCGTTACTGCGCTAATAACTGCCCTTACAAAGTACGTCGTTTCAACTGGCTGGACTACACCACTGCAGATTTGTGGCCATCTAATGAAGAGCGCGTATTCCATGTAGAAGGCGAAGACAAGCCATACTATGCCGACAATCTTGTGCGGATGGTATTGAATCCTGATGTTACGGTTCGTACTCGTGGTGTCATTGAAAAATGCTCTTTCTGTGTACAGCGTATTCAGGAAGGCAAATTGACCGCAAAACGGGAGGGCCGGGCTATTTTGGATAACGATGTGCGTACCGCTTGCCAAACTGCATGCCCAACTGGCGCCATTGTATTTGGTGATTTGAACAATCCAAATAGTGAGGTTAGCCAGGCGAATAAAGCGGCAGGTGCACTTGCTTATAAAGTACTTGAAGAAATCAACGTACGTCCGGG
>JBIKUE010000169.1:0-8538 GCA_044347755.1 Saprospiraceae bacterium | reverse complement strand
GCGGCAGCGCGTTTGTCGGTTCGTAAGAAAAACACTATCCTTTTCAAAAAGTGACGAAATGCACGAGTTATACCTACATCTCTTCGTTTACAACTACAATATTTCACTCGCAAAATGACACCACCGTTATTTATAGTCAGAGCAAAATACTCAGACCACAAGGTGTATAATCAAGAAGTCTTGATTTTGGCTTATCTTATAATGGCCTGCTGGGATACAGTAGGACTCAGTAAATTTAAAATGATCCTGTAAAAACTGGGGGAGCAAAATCGAATTTTCCATTAGAAAGAATTGACTGGAGAAGTGCTTGTCCAAAATATTTTTTGAGAGGCCTGCAATGGGTACCTTCACTATTAAGCCTTCGGGCTTTAGGATCCAAAAAGTTTTGACCGGTGCACAACTTAGTGTTGACATTAAAGGGAGGCGTGCCCAAGGTGTAATTGCACAGATGCCATGACCTAGGCAATTTTTTTCAGGGGTTCCGAATCTTACATTGACCAATTTCATATAATAAAACGTTTAAGGAAAAAAACCGAAAGCAATGAATGTTTTGGGGTGTTTTAGACCGCTTTTAGGGACAGAACAGAAATAAAAAGTTCGGTTGCACTGATGCAACCGAACCGGTAGGAAGATGTGATGGCCTCTAATGATTTCGCAGACATATTTGAAAGCGAAGGAGGAAATAAACAAGAAGGATTAAACTAAAATATTGATAGGTAGACAGTGCCATGAAATTCATTGGGATTATGGATTTCCAAGCTTAAAAAAAACCAAAGGTGCTTTCTCATAGCGCTCTTTGAACTTTTTGGTGAAATCGTTGCTCTATTTAAACCCCATGGCATAAGCTACTTTTAAAACCGTACTAAATGTTCCTTTCTCCAAAAAATACGGTACTCTGGTCGTGCGGCCTTCCATCCTATATTCATCTGGAGGAAAGCCTCCATATTCTTTTTTGTGCATGTAGAAAGTATGGCAGTGTTTTTCAAACAAACGCTATTGAGTATCCAAGGCGGTATTTGTTCTGGCCATTATTTTGTTATATGCTCCGTCCCAAAGATCAATGCGTTTTTGCAAAGAATCCTTGGTTGCTTTTTCAACTTCTTCCCAAAATTCTTGGTTGCTGCCACAAAGGTTTGATGTCATCTGTAAAGCCAAATGACTATGATGGTCTCCATCAACTTCTATATGTCTTTCAAGATAGTATTTGAAAATTGCAATGCTATCAGGAAAGGTATTATGAATGTCAATAATAATTGATACAAACATTCCTGGTATTAAGTCTTCCCGTCCAAATGTGAAAATTGCTGACTGCAAATAATCTTTATTACTGTCAATGATTTTAAATGTAAAGCCCACAAAGTCTTGTGCTTCTTTTGGAGTGTCAGAAGCTGCAAATGCTGCATTGAAGTCGCCCGTTTTGCTTAATACTTCAATAAAACTTCTAATTTGAGATGTTTCTGCCCCACATTGTTCCATAGCATCAAGGTACAATTCGAAATGGCTTTTTCTAATGCCATTTAAATCAACGTCTGATTCTTCGCCAACAACAATCTCGTTGATCAGGTATCGCGTTTCTGCCGAACCTTTAGGAAACCATGGGACACTTGTACAGGTTAAATTATTTTGAAGGGTTTTAAGTAAAGACATAAAGTCCCAAACAGCATAAACGTGATACTGCATAAACACTTTCAAGTCGTTTATGTCCTTTATTGCCGAATATACTTTATGATTAACTATTTCCTGCCTTAAAGGCACAATAGCCTTTTTGATTTTTTCTATTTGTTCCATGATCTAGATTAGCGTTTATCCTGTTTGAAACTGACTCAATCTGATGTGATGGTTGTTTTATGTCTGTCATGGAATACAAAAAGCAATGGATGCATTTTGTAAAAAAAAGATTGAAAGTGTATCTTCAAACAGAGCACAAATTTCAGTGCCAGCTTATGACAATAATCGGTGTAAATCGGGATTTAATCGGCAAATAGAAGGCGAGTCGTGAAAAGCATGTCGTTGAGGGACGTAGCAGGCCAGACTACTGGACATTTTGACAATAGACGTTGGACTTGCACTCTAAAAAATTGAAAAGCATGCACTTGCAGGATCGTGTCTAGTGTCCAAGGTCAAAATGTCCAGTAGTCTGAGCAGGCGCACGCTACTCCCATGCTCTTTCAGGTGCTACAAGTGCAGTCTGTGTTGACTATATCTTTTTGATTTTGTGCTTCAATCTGCTGCCCCCAAATATTTGCTGAATAGTAATAATAACCTGCCGAATCATTAGGACGACTACTCCGTTCTTTGTGGCCCATATTTATTTTTAGAATTCATCGATCTTCTTTAAAAAGAATTTTCGCTCTTGCCAATACACTGAAATTTAATCACAGTATAAAATATATAGTCTTCAGTTGGAGGACAAAGAATCAGGTGGAGTCCTGTCCGCATAAATTCCAGGCCTACTCGATAATAATGCTTGTCGGGTAGCCTGGTTGCTCGGAAAGCTTGTGGATCAACCGGGTCGAAATCAACGGCCTTTTTAATCTCCAAATTATAGCCAACGCAGAGTGGTTTTGAACAAGGATGCCTTTCATTCATTTTGAAATCAAGCATTTGCATCACTCAAATCATTAAAATCATTCTAATCACACTATATTAGGCCAAACACCTTCTTCCCAGGGAGGGCTCGAAACACTGCTTTTCATCCCGGCAGTGATATTTATTTTTGAACTTTCCACCAATCAAAGACATCATCTTTACCAGACTACTGGACATTTTGACATTGGACTTGCGCTCTAAAATCCTGTAAATCATGCACTTGCAGAATCGTGTCTGGTGTCCAACGTCAAAATGTCCAGTAGTCTGCATCTTTACACTTTTTTTGGTGTAAAAATGGGAGGGTTACTTGGATGAATAAATTGGTTTGCATGATCTCATAAGTTCCTCTAGGGATAACCAGTGCTGTCTCAAGCTGAAATTCTTTCACAAAAAATGCTGGTAGCGGGTAATCATCTTCCATAATAAAGTAGCTGCTCGGGAACTGTTTTTGGGCAACAGATGCAGGGAGTAATGTTTTGGCTATAAGCAACATAAAGCTATTTTTCGATTGTTTAATAAACAATACGGGTGTTTTCAAGCAATTATAAGTAGCCTTCGTACCGTCTGGTTCGATCATACAAATACCTTGTCCTCCACATTTATCACGTAGATTGCCAAAAACAATTCCAGCTTTTAGCGAACCTACTTTTGGCAGATACCGTAGGGGCTTATTTCCAGGCGTCTCTGGTAATGATAAAAACGGAATATTAAAATTTGACACCATGATAAAGGCGATTTTTTCGTCTATACTGTGATTAAAGTGATATAGTCTGGAAAAGCATCCTTGTTCAAAACCATGCGGTGTAGCGCAGATTACTGAACATTTTGATAATAGACCTTGGACTTGCACTCTAAAAAATTGAAAATCATGCACTTACAGAATCGTGTCTAGCGTCCAACGTCAAAATGTCCAGTAGTCTGTGTGTAGCATCAAAGCTATAAATAACCTCTTATGTAACATCGAAGGTTGTATAAAGACATACAAGCATGGGAATCTGTCTTCTCATAGGGGGGGTGATCTCCCAACTGATGCAGGATATCCCATGCTTTATTCGTTAAAGGCTCTTTTTTAAAGTTCCCCGGAGTTTCTTTGAATAGCTTTTTCGCCAGTTTTTGGGTAATATCAGATGTTAAAATGATATCCCAGTGGCTGCTGCTGCTGTTTGATTGCCACTCCACATATTCATACTGCTTTTCATGATGAAAAAATCCATTTGCATCTCTTTTGAGTGCCTTAGCCAAAATGCCTGGACCATCTATCGAGTTCAGCATAAATAATGTACTTTGCTGGTACAGCTTTTTTTTGAAATGATTCAGACACACTCTAGAGTGTGTCTGAAAAACATTGCCGGAGATGAAAATAGCAGATTTTGGGTTCTGACTGAGCGCCCTTTTTTGGGGAATAATGGGGTTTATTGCCCGAAAAAGACGCGAAAAGCAGGTTCCAAAAGATGCGTTTTCAGCCCGGTGAATGTTTTTTAGACACACGCTAGCCTTTACGGAATTCCGATGGCAACTTTCCGTAGCGTTCTTTAAAGGCTTTGCTAAAATAACCGCTATTTTCTAAGCCTACCGCAGTCGCCACTTCTCCAACATTCAGATATATCTTGTTTTCAAGTAAATGCAGGGCTTTGGCCAGTCGCACATTCATAATATACTCATGCGGTGAAAGACCTGTATATTCTTTGACCCTTTTCCTGAAAGTTCTTTCGCATATCGCTAATTTATAAGCAATATCCGGTATTCTGATGTTTCTATTGGACAGTTCCAACGTTAGTACTTCCTCCAATTGCCTTAACCATCGAATTTTGAAAGAAGAGGTTTCTTCTTCTTTCAAGATTCCAATTTGCGGTTGAGAAATAGCCGGTTGACTATTTTTCAAATATATCTCTTTACGTGTACTATTATTGATCAAAATACTATTGATTCGAATCAGGAGTTCATCCATGTCAAAAGGCTTTGTCAAATAAGCGTCAACACCCATCAAAAGCCCCTTCAATAATTCTTCCTTATTTGAATTCACTGTAAGAAATAGAAAAGGGGTCAGATTCTTATCCTGTAGTCTGATCTTTCCCAACAAGTCAAATCCATTCAAGACAGGCATATTTACATCGCTTACAATCAGGTCAATGGAATGCTTAGCGAAAATTTCAAGCGCCTGAAAACCATTAGATGCGGAGTAAACGGTATAGTTTTGCCGTAATTGCAATCCCAAATACTCGAGTAGTTCCTCATCGTCTTCTGCAAGAAGTACTCGAAACTTCGAATTGGCCTCAGCACGTTTAATTAAAAGTTGATTGTTCATTTTTCGAAGCGAAAAAACTGGAAACCTGCCATTGTTTTTAAAATCAAAGAATTTACTTGGAGCGTGTTAGGGATTTCGCCTCGAGCAAAAATCTAAAACATGCGCTAAACTTTAATATATATCACAATGAGGTGCAAATTTCTAGGTACAAGACTGATTTTTATCGGCATAAAATGCGATTTTTCGGCAAATTTGTTTTGCCAGGCACTCGATTAGACAGATGATAATCGTAGCTTTTAGCGCTTGACCCGGGTTCATTCAGACAAGTTCTAAACAGGTGAGTAAAATAAAGGGCTTAGAGTGTGTTCGGGAATTGGATTTTGGCAAGGAGTTCCAGCCCTTCATTCCTGATCAGTAAGGGTCTGGACAGGTGTCGGGTTTTCAGTTTCGGTTGGAATTGCCGGTGGGCATGGAATAAGAAGACGCAAAGTTGTTCCCACGCCTAATGTGCTGGTTGCTGTGATGTAGCCACCCATTGTTATGGCATAACTCTGGCACAGTGCCAGGCCAATCCCAAAGCCGCGGTCTTTGCCGGATATACTTGAGTAGGGAACCTGATAAAAGCGATCAAAGATATGATCTAAATGTTCCGAAGGGATGCCTATACCGGTGTCCTGAACCTCTACGATTAGCTCGCTTGCTTCATTGTAAGATGCTATGATGCGCACAGAACCGCCCTCCAAAGTATATTTAATCGCATTTTGGATCAAATTGGATAGGATTTTTTCCAGCTTTCCGGCATCTGTAAATACAAGCTGTTCAGGAAGATTATCTTGAAGTTCAAACCTGATCTTTTTTTGTGCAGCGGGCGTCTCAAAATCCTTAAAAACGGCAGAAATTATGCAACCCAACCAATGCGCTTTCAGATGCAACACAATACCGGTCTCCAGTTTGGTAAGCTCTATCGTCTCCTCGATCAAATTGAAAGTTTTTCGGGCACTGCGCTGAATACTCTCCAGCCTTTTTTGGTGGTTTTCTGAGAGGTCTGGCCGCTTTAGCAGATCCGTTGCATGCCCTAAGATCAGGGTAAGCGGATTGCAGATTTCATGACTTATGTCCTGAAAAAAGCGTGTTTTCTGTTCATCTGCCGCCTTCAGCATACCTGCTTGCTGTAAAATAATATTTTGTTCCTGCTTTAACTGGATGGTTTGTTTCGCTACTTCCTTTTCAAGTCGATCGTTTGCGGCCCTAAGTCTTTTTTGCCGCCATTTGAAAATGAACAGCACGATCCCTGAAATAGCAATGGCAACCAATACCAAAAAACCGGTGCTTAGGTAAAATGGCGCCTCTACCTGAAGAGTAAGCTGCAGTTTTGCTTTGTAGCGAGAATTTTGTCCAACTCTAACTGCTTCTATTTCAATGGTATAATCTCCATGTCTCAGATTAATCAAGTCAATATGAGGGTCTTTCAACGTGGTCCAATCCTTACCTAGTTGGAGAATACGCCATTGATACTGAATGCCTTCTCCGGAATATTCAGGAGCAAAAAAATCCAAAATAATATGATCGGTGGAAGCTGATACGCGAATAGGGGCGTTGGAGAAAATAGCCTGGGCGGTCTGATTTTCGCATTGGTTCAGGGACGAGTTTTTTAAAAGCAAGGAACTCCATTGAAGAGACAGTGGTGGCTTGTTGATTTGAGTAATACTGTCCGGGTGGAATGATATTACACCCTTGGTGCTGCCGAAATAAAGCTGCCCGGTGCTGTCACGAAAATGCGAAAGCTGGTTCATTTCATTGGTGTTCAGCCCATCCGCTACGGTAAAGGTTTGAAAATTATGGGTTTTCTTCTCAAAACAAATGATACCATTATCACTCGGCATCCATAAGCGTTGTAAATTATCTTCATAGACGGCATGGATCTTATCGGACGGGAATCCGGAGTTTTCAGTATTGAATATTTCCAATTCGCTGGAAAATGGCCGCCAGCGCAATAAGCCCTCATTGGTGGCCATCCAGAATACCCCATCCCGGTCTTCATGAATGTACTTGATGGTGGAATGTATCAACAGTGGAAAAACCGGAAGGAAACCTGGGTCAGTCAGCTTCTTTGAAGGGGTTTGGAGCATTAATCCTTTCGTGGTGCCAACCCATAGCCCGGAACTGTTGCGATGAAAACAATAAACGCCCAGCCCATCTAACCCGCAAGACTCAAAAATGCTGGAACCGATATCATACCGGAACAGGCCGGAAGTGGTTCCAAGATAAGTGGAGTGTTGGTCAGGGAAAAATAAACTCAACCCCTCGAGATTATTCTGACCAACTTTTATTGGTACAAACTTGACTTTTCCGTTGTCGGGGTTGTAAATACTCACGCCAGAGTTGTGGTAAGTACTCCATAACAGACCCCCATGGGAGGAAAGCGCCAGTCCAAAGCCACATTGGTTGAGAACGCTCAATGGCTTCCAAACTTTTTTTTGCAAATCCACCTCATAATGCCCCTTGTAGCTGTTAACATACAGTTTTTTGCCCAATACCTGCAGCCCGCGCGTGCTGGGACGAAATGGAATGCCATCTAAATTGCTGGTAAAATGGTTTGGTAATATCTCCAGCCGTATCAGGCCTCCGGGAGCAATCATCCAGAAAGATTTGTCTTCCGGTTGAAAAATGAACTGCTCTAATTCTAAACGGTAGTTTTTCCTGAAATAGTTGTCAAGGCCTTTGTAAAGCATGTTGCCGTGGTCATACAGATCAAACCCATTTTCACTGCAGTTGATTTCTATGCCTGTTGGGGTGTTGGCTCTCAACGGAAGCAAACTATATCCCAAAACTAAACCATTGCCCCATTTTAGTTGATACTTTTCTGATTTGGACAATGCCTTCAGACCTTCACCGCTTACACACCGTAAGACGCCAACTGGCGACCCATCCTGATCGCTTCGCTTGGGGGTGAGCAAAAGGTCGCCGCTACCCGCAACCCAAATGTTGGAAATCGGATTATCCTGATAGGAATATTTTTCCAGGGTTCGTCCATGGGCATCCTTCAGGCGTATTTCCCTTTGCCCCCGGTCAAGACTCCAGAACAAGCCATTCCCGGCAGGGTAGTAGAGCATGTTACCCGCGTTGGGTTCCTTATCCTCAAAAACCGGATTCCACTGCCCGTTCAAATCAATAAACCCACCTTTGCGCCTTTGAGGGTCCAGTAGCCAAATCGTATCATGTACGGTGCAAATACTGCGTAGTACACTGTTTGTGAACTGCATCTGCCGGCCTGTGTACTCACCCGAGCTAAAGCTGAGGCCTTTGAATGGATCATAAACATGGATGGATAAAGAATCAGCCGTTTGAAAAAACAACCAAATGTTTTGCTGATGATCCACAATAACCCTCGAAAGATCCTTGTTTTGGACCTCGGGTATATTTAAAGGATGGGTGTTAAAATGCTTGCCGTCGAATGAAACCAAGCCCACATCTGTAGCCATCCACATCAACCCCCGCTGGTCTTTTGCCATGGATCGAATTTGCCAGGTAGGCAACCCGGCACTCGGGCGCCAACAACTGATCTGGAGCATCTTTTTGCCAAGTGAGATCTTATCTATGTCCTGGCCACTCACCAGAAACGAATTCTGAAAGAAGGCCAGGTAAATGACCAGTATCCATTTTAATGAGCTCATGATCTTACCTTAAATGTAAAGCATTGAAAA
>JBIKUE010000168.1:0-8555 GCA_044347755.1 Saprospiraceae bacterium | reverse complement strand
GGCAGTTAAGGCTGCCGTCCTGAATAAATTTATTCAAATAGCCGCTCCTAAATCTGTGAAAGTCGCTTGAGGCCTAAACGGGATAGGGAAAATCTGGCTTCCAACAAGATTCATGCAACAAAGCCCAAAAAAATTGAATGAAGATTGGAGATTTGATTATCGTAATATTCCAATAATTTCAATTGACGGAAAATCGAATGTAAAAAGATTTATAGACTTCTATGAAAGATTTGGTATTCAAGTATATTCATTACTCGATGCAGACGCTATGATTGATGGATTTGAGAAATTTGAAGTTCCAGAAGAAATAAAAGAGAAAAGGGCTAGATTATTATCAATTCTTGACCAAATCGCATTAGATAGACAATCATCAGCGGTCTTAACAGCAGAGAAAATAAAAGAAGTAGTCCGACGATATACTTGGAAACAGAAGTATGATAATTTAAAAGATTTAGCAAGGAAGGTAACTGCGGGACAGCCTCTATCAGAAGATGAGATACACGAAATAGACCTTCTTTTCGCAGAGGAGGATAATAGTTTTAGGAGGCAGGTCTTTACAGACCCAAGTATCCGGATAGACCAAAAAGATGCTTTGCTTTGTGACCTGATGCAGCATAATATTTTTGTATTGAGCAAAGGAGCGATTGAATCTTATTATCCACCAAATGTGACCGGAGCAGATAAGCCCACGAAAGCCTTGAATGCAATAGAAATCTTAAAGGGAATCGAAGATGCACAAGGTTTTTTACCTACGATTAGGTATGAAGATAAAGACCGCTGTGAACTTGAACTTATTTTCAGTAATATTTTCAAGTAATTTTGATGATAAAAGTAGGGAACTATCCACTACCTTTCATGCCTCCTAAACGTCGGCAAGTCGGCAGCGGTAACGTTCGCTGTAACTGAAAGAAAAAAATAAGATGAAAAATAATATTGCTTGTGTAGCCCACATTGCATTGGTTGTTATCGGATGTAAGAATAAACACTGACCACCGAGACAATAAATATTGAATTTCTGATTGGACTTTTTAATTCAGACCGTTTGAACAAGGACAAGACCTTCTTGGAAAATAAATTTAAAATTGGCAATGTTGATAAGGTGGACACACCCTAATCGCATCATCAACCTCCCCCCAATTATCAAATGATGTCTACACTACATTTTGACTACACCGACCTGCCGTTCAACAATAAGGAGAGCGCCGATTTCCCGATTGTCGTGTACTGTGAACAGAAAACCGATCTCATTTTGGTGCCCCATCGGTTTGACTGTTACAGTTTTGGAATTTTGCTCGAAGGTGACATCGAAATAACGGTAGGCGTAAGGACATACCGGGTAACCATGCACGATGCAATTTGTATTGGTCCCGGTCTCATTCGTTGTTGGCGCAAGTTGAATGCCCCGATCAAATTATTCAGTGTTTTTTTCGAGGATTCCTTCCTCCATAACAATGATTCGCCGGTAAACGTGCGGGCACTATTCGCCTTTTTTCAATTCAACGCCGTCAATGTTTTCAAACTAAGCCCGCTCGCAGTGCAGAACATTAAACATGAACTGGAAATCTTACAATCAGATACTCAGGCGCGGAATGCCGGGATTGCCGCAGCCCGGTTGCGGCTGGTGTTGGAGTATCTGCACGCCGCCGCCCCCCCCCCCCCCAACGAGAAAAAACACCATTCCGGTTATACCAACGCCTTTCTGGAATTGCTGCACGAACACTATCTGAATTGGCATAACGTGCAACAATATGCCAATCATTTGTTCTTACCCGCCAAATTTCTGTCAAAATTGGTGTTGGATGAGTTGGGGCATCCGCCCAAATACTGGATCAACAACCTGCTGAAACTCGAGGCCCAGAGCCGTCTGATACACACTGATCAATCCATTAAAGGAATAGCGAACGAGCTCGGGTACGGGGATGTGTACCTGTTCTCGAAAGCATTCAAAAGGCTTTGCGGTTGCTCGCCCGGCCAATTCAGAAAGCGAAGTTTTTACTAAAAATAGAGAAAAGGACAAATGCTTGATATCGTTGTCAAAGTACACCACCACGCACAAGTCGCCCGTCAAATAAGTGGCGGCCGCAATAAGGTGGGCCTGCTGTCGACGCCGGATATTGAAAGTCGGGGCCTTGCGCTAATAGTCCCAAAACAGACGCTTTAGGGTGGACTGACTTTGGCCGCTGTCCTGCGCCAGGTAGCGAAGCGTTTGCCGCTCCACCAGCCATTTGTAGAATCAAATACGACCACTGGAACCCTTAACAGCCTTGTTTTGACGGTTGAACAAGAGCCCGCAAGACTTGCATTTGAACCGCTGTTTACTGTTCTGAAAGTCCCACCGGATTGCTTCAAAACTGCCGCTGACCAACAAGATTTTTTTGACATGACGCAAAAATGAAACGAGTTTCAATTATTCATTGAAACTCGTTCATTGTCAGAAACTTATAATGGTTTTACCAACTATTTTTGACCATTATACCTAATTCTTTACTACCTTGAAAAGCTTGATAACTTTACTTTGTTCACCCTGAATGGCCTCTACAAAGTAACTTCCAGCTTTGTAATCCATTCCAAGTTCAACCATTGCACCGACGTAAAGGTTTTGTTTAACCTCTACAATACGGCCGCTAATATCTACAATCTTCAATGTGACCTTTTCATCGAAGTTGTTGCTCTCTATTTTCAATACAAACATGGATGTGCTTGGATTTCCAAGAACTTTTACATCAAAGTTATTGGGTAGTTCCTGTGCGGAGCCCAGCTCAGAGGAAGTCCTTTCAACAGGACTGTTAACAAGACTGCTGCTCACGGTGAGTACACCTGGGCCGAACTCATTGAAATAGGTATCGTCCTGCGTAGTTGCCAAAGAAGCGGTGCTTCCGTAGGTACCGGGTATCTGAGGCGTAGCTCCAAGCGTCAGCGTATTGCAGGTTGCGTCTGCATTCAACGCCACTTGGCCAGGGGAAGTAATGGTGATATCTGTAGCCGAAGGGAGCGCAGCCGTCGCTGCGATATTGAGCACACCTCCGGAAACCGTAGTGGTTCCGGTGTAGCTATTGGCCCCATCCAGATCTTGGTAAGCATCAATGCCGCCCGACACAACCAGGTTCAGATTCCCGGTAATCGACCCTGAGTAACCACCATATCCGTAATCAGGAAGGTTTATGGATAGGGTGGCAAATGTTGCGGAGCTGTTGGTTACGATATGACCGGTTCCCGAGCCGCAGGTTCCGCTAGTTGAAAAAAGATCACCGATCGTTTCGTTAAAACCTTTCAGGTCGAAGGTAGAGTTACCGCATAACCGCAAGGACGATCCGTCCGGGATTCGATTAGCAGCACCCAAACGCATCGTTCCTCCACCCCAAATATCGGTATTTCCGCTGTAGGTGTTTGCTCCGCTACCGCTCAGCGTAAGAGCGCCCGTGCCCGTTTTCCGAAAGTGAGCATTGCCGGTAATCACCCCGGAAAAGGTGGTGTTTGTGTTAAGGCCTCCAAACGATAATGTCCGCTTGGTGGCTCCGGTAACAGTGACGGTACCGGTACCGGCAAGTGAACCCGCGGTGAAGTTACCAGTTGAACTCAGTGTACCATTTACTCTGACGGAACCGTTCCGGGTGATGCCGGTTGTTGTCACCGTGTGCCCGGCTGCGATGACGACATTGTCGCCCGTGACAGGAACTCCTGAGGGGCTCCATACTGTCGCATCAGTCCAATTTCCTGTTTTTGTGGAAGTCTTAAAACTGCCTGCGCCAGTGCTCACGGTGAGTACACTTGTGCCGAACTCATAGAAATAGGTATCGTTAGAAATATCTGCCGAAGAAGCGGAGCTTCCGTAAGTAGCGGGTGCCTGAAGCGTAGCTCCAAGCGTCAGCGTATTGCAGGTTGCGTCTGCATTCAACGCCATTTGGCCGGGGGAAGTAATGGTGATATCTGTAGCCGAAGGGAGAGCAGCCGTCGCCACGATATTGAGCTGGCCTCCGGAAACCGTAGTGGTTCCGGTGTAGGTATTGGCCCCATCCATATCTTGGTAAGATTCAACGCCGCCCGACACAACCAGGTTCAGCTTCCCGGTAATCGACCCTGAGTAAGAACCATATCCGTAATCAGAAAGGTTTATGGTTAGGGTGGCAAGTGTTGCGGAGCTGTTGGTTACGATGTGGTCAAATGTTGAGCCGCAGGTTCCGGAAATAGACGAAAGATCACCGATCGTTTCGTTAAAACCATTCAGGTCGAAGGTAGAGTTACCGCATAACTGCAAAGACGATCCGTCCGGGATTCGATTAGCGGCACCCAAACGCATCGTTCCTCCACCCTCAATCCCGGTATTTCCGCTGTAGGTGTTTGCTCCGCTACCGCTTAACGTAAAAGTACCCGTGCCCGCTTTCCGAAAGTGAGCCTTGCCGGTAATCACGCCGGAAAAGGTGGTGTTTGTGTTAAGGGTGCCAAAAGATAAAATCCGATTGATGGTTGCTGAGGTACTATTGATGGTACCGGTACCGGAAAGTGAACCCGCTCTGAAGTTACCACTGGAATTCAGTGTTCCATTTACTGTAACGGCACCCGTCCGGGTGATACCGGTAGTGGTCACCGTGTGCCCGGCTGCGATAATGACACTGTCGCCTGTGGCAGGAACTCCTGAGGGGCTCCATACTGACGCATCAGTCCAATTTCCTGTTTTTGTGGAAGTCTTAACAACATTTCCGTTGGTCGCAGTGAGTACACCTGTGTACGCCACATCGAAATATGTATCATTCTTGTTGCTGGCAGCGGAAGAAGTGCTGCCGTGGGTAGTACCGGCAAACTGAAGCAGAGAGCCAAGCGTCAGCGTATTGCAGGTTGCGTTTGCAGTCATCGCCAATTGGCCTGGAGAAGTAAGTGTGATTTTTGTTGACGAAGGGATAGCATTTGTCGCCGAGACAATGACTATGCCTCCTGAAACCAAAGTGGTTCCGGTGTAAGTATTGGCACCATCGAGATCTTGCGAAGCATAATTACCGCCGCCCGATACAACCAGGTTCAGCTTGCCGGTAATTGAACCGCTAAAACCTGCGCCACCAGAGTCGTTAATAATCTTTATGGTCAGCGTGGCCAGTGTGGATGAGCTGTTGGTTACAACATGACCGCTTCCCGAGCCGCAAGTACCAGACGTTGAATTAAGACCAGCGATCGTTTCGTTGAAACCATTCAGGTCCAAGGTAGAAGTACCGCATAAATCTACATAGGATTCGTCGGGGATTCGATTCGCTGCACCCAACGTGATCTTTCCTCCACCCCAAATAGAGGTGTTTCCGCTGTAGGTGTTTGTTCCGCTACCGCTTAACGTAAAAGTACCCGTGCCCGTTTTCCGAAAGTTGGCATTTCCGGTAATCAGGCCGGAAAAGGTGGTGTTTGTGTTAAGGCCTCCAAACGATAATGTCCGCTTGGTGCCTCCGGTAACAGTGCCGGTACCGGTACCGGAAAGTGAACCCGCGGTGAAGCTACCACTGGAACTCAGTGTACCATTTACTGTGACGGCACCCGTCCGGGTGAGACCGGTAGTGGTCACCGTGTGCCCGGCTGCGATGACGACATTGTCGCCCGTGACAGGAACTCCTGAGGGGCTCCATACTGTCGCATCAGTCCAATTTCCTGTTTTTGTGGAAGTCTTGGTTGGTTGCGCAAAGCTTGCGGAGACTCCCGTCAGCATGGCTGCGAAAAAGAAAATTTGTACGAGAAATTTCATTGTTAAAAGTTTGAAAATTTGAATTTTTTAATCAATAAATAGTTTGAAAACGGGGAGATATTTTTCAGCACAAAATTAGGAGGGGGGCGGCAAGTGATATTTGTCCTTTTTTCTGTATTTTTTGTCAAAACTTCCCTTTCTGAATTGACCGGGTGAATAATCGCAAACGAAATTCAGGGATGGGAAAGCAACCATAATTGCCGTGAAGGCAAAAGACCAAAGCAGCAAGGAATTTATCGTCGAGATTCAGGTAGCGGACGCTCTGGGTTTCAGTAAGCGTGTATTGTTCTATACTTCGCAGGGTTACGTCAGCCAGATTGACCGGGGCAAGTTTTACGATAGGTTGAACCCAACAATCTTTTTCGGTATCTTGGACTTCGAAATTTCACAAAACCCGAAATACAGCAGCCGCCATCGAATACTCGATGTGGAGAAACGGACGAGCGAATAATGGAGGACATGGAGTTCAATTTTTGGCCGCTTCGAAAATTATTGAATATTCAAGATTTACACTAAGTTTGTTGCATGTTTTCCGCCTCGCGTGGTCTTCCCGCTTACTTACCCCGAAATTCCAAGCCCAACACCGTGGTGAAAAGCAAGGTGAAAGAATTGCCAGAAAACAATGTAGAGTCCCAAGAGGTTTTAAAAATGAATATGTTTTGGATAAGGATTAATTATTATCCAATCGATAGCAATGGCCTAAAGTGGTCAATCGAATTTGATTGTGCATCAAGTTAAAAACCCATGAAGAATATAATGTAGTATGGGATGATAACAATTTTCTTGGGTTTACATTAGAGACGGAAGGCAGTTTAAACAATCGCCATTTTACCAAAATTTTAAATAATCCATTTGCGAATGATGAAAATAGTACATCAGAAGATAACCAAAGCGTCTCAAATAAGAATAATAGTATGACCTGCCCTCGTTGTAATGGAAGTGGGTATCATGCTTGTTCATTGCCACCGCTTTCTGCCGATGATACGAAATGCAGGACACCCCAAGAGTTTTCAAATTGCATGACGACTAACAACGCAGACAAAACTCAGGTTACTTGTTGCAGGTGCAATGGAACAGGAATTTGGCGATATTAACCATTTTCTTGTTAAAATGCCGTACCTTTGCCACCTAAATTGTATATAAAATGAAATTTGTAGATGTAAAGAACGATGTTGCGTTCCGCAAAATATTTGGCAATGAGAACAAAAAAGTCATTTTGATTTCGTTTCTCAACGCCGTGCTGGGCTTAGAAGGTCAAAGCCGAGTAAAGGAAGTGACTTTGCTCAATCCTTTCCAACTTCCTCGTATTGCAGGTGAAAAGTCCTCTATCATTGATGTCAGGGCTACCGACGAAAAAGGACTGACTTTTATTGTCGAGATGCAAGTTGCCGAACCGGCAGGGTTCGACAAAAGAGTATTATATTATACAAGTAAGGACTATGCTGGACAAATAAACAGCGGAGAAGATTATCCGCTACTACGTCCGGTATTCTTCATTGGTGTATTGGATTTCAATTACTTTTCGGGAAAGAACTACTTATCTTCTCATTTGATAGTTGATGAAGAAACCGGAGAGTGTACGTTCAAGGATATGAAATTCAGGTTTATTGAGTTGAAAAAATTCAATAAAAAAGGCCACGAACTGAAAAGTATCATTGATAAATGGACTTTCTTTATCAAAAACGCTGATGAGTTGGAAGTTATCCCTTCCGATGTTGATGATGAAGGACTGAAAGAGGCATATGAAGAAGCCGCACAGCACAATTGGACTAAGGAGGCATATGACGCTTATATCTATTCTGGTATCAGGGAGCAAGATGATCGAGGCCGGATTGAAATGGCTGAGCAAAAACGAGTAGAGCGAGTTGTCATCCAAATGCACAAAAATAATATACCCTTGGATATAATTGCTAGTTCAGTTGAATTATCCGAACAAGACGTGCAAAAAATAATTGATAATCAATGAATTATATAGAAAACCGAGAACAAAGGATGTACGAAAATGCTTCCTATGCGTCGCACATTCGTACGTCCAAACGTTACCGCCGAAATACTGGGAGAATGCCAACTCAAGGTGCGCAGACCCAACCGGGAGGATTTACTTCAGATAAGAAAAGGCGTCTACACCTACGAGGCCTTAATGGCGCGCGCAGAGCAAATACTGGCGGAAATAGAAGCCTTGGCCGAAACTTCTGCGCTGCCGGATCAGCCGAAAGGCTTGATGGAGAGGCTGTTGGTGGACGTTAGGAAGGGGTGGTATGGTGCGCCAGCATGATTTTTCACCGCAGAAACACGGAGTGTATAAGCGTCCCTGCGGTGAAAAATCAACTCTTATTGATCACCAATGCAAAGTGGTTTTGAAAATGGAACATTTGTAATCACTTGAATGGCAACAAATGTTGGTTATCCAAACCATCAAAATCACATTTTAGCCGAAATGGGGGCTTTTTTCATCCGGCCCCAGGCCACAAAAGCGGCCAGAGCGATGAACAGCACATTGACGCCAATGACGCCGCTTTCTCCTCTGGAAAGGTGAAAAATAGCCGCCAATACCTGCACGGCTACCAGGCCGATGGCAGCCCAGGGAGTCAGTTGAGGCTTGATGCGTAAAATGGAGGGCAGCAATAAGCCCAGGCCGCCCAGCAATTCACTCAAACCGATGAACCGCACCATGGCTGCGGGAACCTCTGTTGCCCAGGGAAGCATTTTGGAGGCTTTGTTGCATGAATCTTGTTGGAAGCCAGATTTTCCCTATCCCGTTTAGGCCTCAAGCGACTTTCACAGATTTAGGAGCGGCTATTTGAATAAATTTATTCAGGACGGCAGCCTTAACTGC
>JBIKUE010000005.1:0-91824 GCA_044347755.1 Saprospiraceae bacterium | reverse complement strand
CCGGATTGCAGAAAGCGTGCGTTGATGGCTATTTTCATAGTAGACGGTGGACGGTAGACGGCCAACGGTGGACGGCTTTGAGTGGGCAAAGAACCGGTTTTTCCGAATTTTGTGGAAAACTCTTTGATGGATTTTGGAAATGAGGGGTGGCCAATTGGTAATTTTGCGCCAATGCAGTCGCAGGCGACTGTTAAAATCAGTGTATACCAGATGATAGATTTTTCTGCTGCCAGATTGTCTCGTTTTGCCGCTACATGGGTGGGCAATAAAAACCGTTATGAAGGGGTGGTTATACCCAAGCATACCCTTATGCCGGTTCATGCCGCTGCAGAAGAGTTGTTGATTACCTCTTTTTTAAAACCTTTTGAGAAAACAGAGGAGTTCTTCTATTTCCATCATGAAGAGGATGTAAGCCAACATCCTGTTTACCAGGCTTGTATGGAAATATTCAGCAATGCGGAGACGATGTCTGATCAAACCGCTAACCTTACCCAAATGCTGTATGGCCATTGTGAAAATCCCAAAGTACAGGGAGGAGAATTTTTTCTGGCTTATTTTGAAGACTTAATGTTGCAAGGAGAGCCTACTCAGGCCATTGGGCTTTGGAAGGTGGATCAAAAGGATCAGGTTTTCAAAACGGAAAGGACGGCTGAATCCTTTGTTTTAAATATTCTGGAAGGCATACCGGTTGGGAAACCCCAAGTTGCGGCCATCATTTTTAATCTGGATGAAGCGGAAGGATATCGTATTTGTGCAGTAGATTCCGTCACGAAGAAAGATGAACGTTCTTTTTGGAAGGATGATTTCCTCCGGTTGCGTCCTATTGAAGATAACTATTTCAATACCAGGCATCATATCAGCCTGGCCAGTGAATTTATCAGTCAGAAGGCTCCTTTCAAGTTTGGGTTAGACCGAACAGAAACCATTGACCTGCTCAACCGTTCAGGTGAATATTTCAAGGAAAACGACCTGTTTGAGGTAGATGATTTTTCACAGCAACTTTTCCAGGAGGAAGAGCAAAGAGAAGCTTTCAAGGAATTCCGCGAAGAATATGCCCGCGCTTATGCCGTACCACTTGAAGATAAGTTTGATATCAGTACTCAGGCTGTCAAAAAAGAGTCCAAAGTGTTTAAAAGTGTATTAAAGCTGGACAAAAATTTTCACATTTATGTACATGGACGCCGGGATCTGATTGAGCGCGGATTTGATGATGAAAAAGGCAAGAAATACTATAAGGTTTGGTACGATAACGAAGAATAAGCCCTAAAACTCCCAAATAACTACATTCCAGTCTTCATTGGCAATGGCATCAGAAAAGGTATGCATGGTTTGAAACCCTACCCGCTCGTGCGCGCGGGTAGATCTTTGGTTTCTGACGGCGATTTCAGTGATCACAAAATCATAGTCCTTCTGGCACACCTCCTTCATTTTAGCATACATACCATCAAAAACACCTCGTCCGCGATACCCTTCTGCCACACAAATCTGCCCCATCACAAACCAGCGTTGATGGTTGCGCAATTCAAGTCCATTCCAGGAAAGCGTATCCAGCAGGTGAAACATGGGCTGCAAAATGGGAATAAAAGCTGAAAATTCGCGGGGCATCACCAGCGCATACCCAACGACCAGGTCCCCATCTTTGGCAATAATACTGGGGGCTTCCAGATTCATGCGCTGCAAAACGGCCGGATCATGCTTTACGGTTACAAATCCTTGTTCCTGTGCTGTTGCAGGAGATACTGTGGAAACATGATTGGCAGCCTGAAGATTCAGTATCTGTTGCACTTCTTGGGGGGTGCTGACGGTAGTAAATATAATTTCCATACTGCAAATTTGGGAAAGAATTTTTATCTTTTAGAAAAGGTGCTACTTTCGGGCCGCCAAATTATCCATTCAACTAAACAACGAATCTCCACCTTACATGATCCTCGGTATTTTGAAAGAAGCAGACGGCGAGCTACGCGTAGCCGTCACCCCGGATTCCATCCCCGCTATTTTGAAGCTGGGCGCAACTAAAGTAATGGTTGAACGCGGCGCTGGCGCCAGTGCCTTTTTTGATGATGCTTCCTTTGAAGCGGCAGGCGCTGAGGTTGCTGATGCGGATGCCATCTTGAAAAATGCAAAAGTTTTGGTGAGAATTCACCCGCTTTCTGCAGCGGCCATTGGAAAACTCTCTGCCGGACAGATCGTTATCGGCCAGTTCAATCCGCTGGCAAACAAAGAAGCCGTGGAGCAATTGCTCAAAGCGAACGCTACAGGATTCAGCCTGGATATGGCGCCTCGTAGCACGCGCGCTCAAGCGCTCGATGTGCTGTCCTCTATGGCAACTGTAGGTGGTTACAAGGCTGTACTTACCGCAGCAGCCCATTTGCCCACCTTCTTCCCAATGTTTATGACAGCAGCCGGCACCATCAAGCCAGCCAAGGTGCTCATCCTGGGCGCCGGAGTTGCCGGATTGCAAGCCATTGCTACAGCAAAGCGACTCGGAGCTGTGGTTGAAGCATTTGATGTACGTGCAGCCGCTAAAGAAGAAGTACTTTCTTTGGGTGCCAAATTCGTGGAGGTTGAAGGCGCTGTAGACGACAAGTCTGCCGGAGGCTATGCTGTAGAACAAACCGAAGAGTTCAAGCAGCGTCAAGCCCAGCTCATTCACGACAAAGCCGTAGGGTCGGATGTCATTATCTGTACCGCACAAATCCCGGGAAGAAAAGCACCAATTCTACTTCGAAAAGAAACGGTTGCAGCCATGAAGGCCGGCGCTGTTGTGGTGGATATGGCCGCTTCCACAGGAGGAAACTGCGAGTTGACAGAAAATGGCAAAACCATTCATCCACACGGAGTAACCATTATTGGCGATTCAAATCTCGCCGGATCTGTGTCGAAGGATGCCAGCGTGATGTTTGGAAAAAACATCGTGAACTTCCTGAAACTCATTATGATCAAAAATGAACTTACCCTGAATTGGGAAGACGATATTGTGGCGGCTACTTGTGTGGCGCACGAAGGAAAAGTGGTTAGCGAGAGAGTGAAATCCGTAATGGGATAATGCAGAGGAATGTGGGGAATGAACTAAAATGATGTTTGTTATGAATGAAGTTGCAGATCGTTTGCTGGCTGTATTGGATCAAGTGATGCCTTTGTTACAGGAATTAACGGAACTGGAGGCAGGGATTAAGCCTGATGGAAAATGGTCTAAGAAAGAAATTTTAGGTCATTTGATTGATTCCGCCTGTAATAACCAGCAAAAATTTATCAGGACCATAGAAGCTGATGCGCCGTTGAATTTTGTGGGTTATGCTCAGGATTTTTGGGTGTCTGTCCAAGGTTATCAGCAAAGAGATTGGAGAGATATGCTGCTTTTATGGGAAGGGTATAACAAACACATCGCGCACATTATCCGGATTGTACCGGAAAGTGCTTTGGTAAACACCATTTCCATCAATGGGTCTCAGCCCTTTACCCTGGCATTCATTATGGAGGATTATGTGGAACACGTGAAACATCATTTGAAACAAATACTTCCTCAGGCCCAACTGGAGAGCACTTTTACCAATCCAAATCGTGCCTGAACTGCTAAACCTCGAAATCCAAACAAAACAACCTTTGCAAAACAGTAAAATGTCTGACCAATATGGCTAATTTTTTTCTTGAAAATCAAGACCTTATTTACATCGTCATCCTAAGCATTTTGCTCGGGGTAGAAGTAATTTCCAATGTGCCTGCCATCCTGCATACTCCGTTGATGTCAGGAGCAAACGCCATCCATGGTGTTGTAATCATTGGCGCTATCATCGTGATGGGCCACGCAAGTCCCAACGATTATCTTGCATTAACCCTTGGGTTTATTGCGGTGTTACTGGGCACACTTAACGTGGTTGGTGGCTTCGTGGTGACCAACCGTATGCTCGAAATGTTTAAGAAAAAGAAGTGATCGATCTGGCCAGCCGGAAATCATTCGGGGATTAACCCCGTATTTCCCACATTGACCATATTGACCACATTAAAACACATTGCCCACATTTTCTATGTCCACCTTTTTACTCGAAATCTCTTACCTTATTGGTTCCATAACCTTTATTATCGGCCTCAAACAATTGAGTAGCCCGGATTCTGCCCGCAAAGGCAATCTGGTTGCTGCCGCCGGTATGGGTATAGCCATTCTTGCCACCATTTTATTTCACCAAAAAGACGGCCAACCCATTGGCAATATCCCCTGGATCATTGCTGCCATGGGCGTTGGTACAGTGATCGGCTGGATGATGGCCATGAAAGTGAAAATGACGGCCATGCCGCAAATGGTGTCGTTCTTTAACGGAATGGGTGGCGCCTGTGCCGCCATCATCAGTATAGTGGAATTTAATGCGCACCCGCATGGATCTTCCGGGTACTTACTGACGGTCTTTTTGGGCCTTGTCATTGGTAGCGTTTCCTTTAGCGGCAGTATGATTGCATACGGTAAACTTGATGAAAAGATTAAGGATATCTATGCCAGCTTCCTGACCTATTTGAATTTGCTGCTGCTGATCTTGATCTTTGTTATTTTAGGAATAGCAGTATGGCAGCCTGATATGTTTGGTCATTCTGCAATATGGATCCTGCTCGGATTATCACTCATATACGGTATTCTCTTTGTTATGCCCATTGGAGGCGCAGATATGCCGGTAGTTATCTCACTGCTCAATTCCCTTACAGGCATGGCTGCTGCGTTTGGTGGCTTCCTGTACGACAACCCGGTTATGTTGACCGGTGGTATCCTGGTAGGTTCGGCAGGTACTATTTTGACGGTACTGATGTGTACTGCTATGAATCGATCCTTGTTGAATGTGATCATTGGTTCTTTTGGTGGAGGTGGAGCAGCAGGCGCCAAAGGCGCTACAGGCGATCAAACTGTAAAGGAAATTTCACTTACAGATACCGCCATTCTTTGCGCTTATGCAGGTAAAGTGGTGATTGTACCAGGTTATGGACTTGCGGTTGCGCAAGCCCAGCATATTTGCCACGAACTGGAGAAAAAGCTGGAAGAAAAAGGCGTTGAAGTAAGTTTCGCTATCCACCCTGTTGCCGGTCGTATGCCAGGCCATATGAACGTATTGCTTGCTGAAGCGGATGTTCCATATCCCAAGCTGATTGAAATGGAAGACGCTAACCCTAACATGAGCAACACCGATGTGGTCATCATTGTGGGAGCCAATGACGTTGTAAACCCTGCTGCCGAAAACGATCCAAGCAGCCCTATTTACGGAATGCCCGTACTCAAAGTATGGGAAGCTAAAAATGTGATCGTGATGAAGCGCAGTATGCGTGCCGGTTATGCCGGTATCGAAAATGAGCTATTCTTCCACCCTAAAACAAAGATGCTCTTCGGCGATGCCAAGGAAATGCTGGGTAAATTGGTGTCGGAAGTGAAAGATCTGTAGGATTGACGATTGAAGAGTACATGAGTACATAATTGAAGAGGGGGGCGTTGCATTTGGGATTTTACGGGCCAAAGGCCTTGAGCAAATCCTGAACGCAGCGCCCCCCTCCCTCTTCAATCATGTACACATGTACTCTTCAATCATGTAATCATGTAATCATCACTCACGCACTCCTAAATCTTAATATATATTTTCCTGACGAAAAGCCATCTGCAAACCAGCCAGCAAACCATGGTGTATCCCAACGCAAACAGGCAGGATCCCAGCTCGGTATTTGCAAGGGATTGAAAAAGGCTGTTGTAGATCCACTCTTTGGCATTCATTTCGCCTGCCGGTATGGCAAAAAGAGAAATGACCAGCGCTTCTGAAAGGATGTAGGCAAATAGGGAGTTTGCCCCAAAAGTGAGGAAAAAATCAGTGCCTTTTCTCCAGTTTTTGACATCAATAACCCAAACACTCAGCGCAAAAAAGATCATGGACAGGCCACCCGCGTACAACACATAGGAACTCGTCCAGAGTTTCTTATTAATGGGGAAAAACAAATCCCAGGCGAGTCCAATAAAGCCACAAATAACGCCCCAAAGTAACAGATCCCGCACCAATTGCTCTTTTTGCATGGTTCGGCGCGACATAAGTTCTGCGCTGAACCAGCCCAGCAGGACCGTAACAATCGAAGGAAATGTGCTCAAAACACCCTCTGGATCAAAAGCGACTTTCACTCCTGGCGCAACAGTTTCTTTATACAAATGTGCTTCCCCAAACAACCATTTGTCCAGATGCAACACGGCACTGCCTTCTACGCCATATGGATCCATTCCGGGGGTTACAAACCAATGCAAAAGGCCCCAATACAACAATAGAAAAGCAGCAGCCAGGATCAGCAACACTTGTCTGCTGCAAGTCAATACCAATACAGAGGCAAGGCCATATCCCAGCGCCAGTCGTTGAGGGACTCCCATTATCCGCCAGGTATCCCAATTCTCCCACAGAAAAGGGAAATTGTTCAGGATCAATCCAATCCCAAACAAAATAACCGTGCGTTTCAAAATTTTCCAACCTGCTTCAGCTGACCACTTTCTGTCAAACCTGGCAAAGGCAAACCACATAGAAACACCAATAATGAACATAAAGGAAGGGAACACCAGGTCTGTAAAAGTACACCCGTGCCAAAGTGCATGTCGAAGCTGCGGAAAAACATATTCTCCGGTACCGGGTGTGTTTACAATAATCATAAAGGCAATGGTGAGCCCCCGGTAAAAATCAATGGAAAGGTAACGCATAGGTAGAACGATGAACGATGAACGATGGGCGCCTTATTTGGTCGTCTCCGCACATTTGAGGCGAATATGCCACTGCGGGTAGATTTTAGAAGCCGAAAACTCCGGAAAGTTCTATATTTTCAGATAATTTTGCCACAACTAAAAGCAGACCGAATTTTTTCCACCGTCCATCCCGAGTACTCGGGACCACCGTCCACCGTCATGCTCTACGCTATAGGTACCAAAGTCAAATTGCGCTTCACCGGTGAACGGGGAACTATTACCGGTATTTTGGAAGACGGAATGCTTATGGTTCGTTTGGAAAAGGACCCTGATTTTGAAATTCCGACCTTTGAAGAAGATTTGTCAAGAGACGAGACCAATGAGCCTGTTTCGGCTGGCGCCAAATTTATTATGGGCAAGCCTGAACCTAAACAGGAAGCTCCTCCTGCACGAAGGATCCAGAGTCAGTACAAAATACTGAAACCCAAAGGTTTGCAACTCGCGTTTGAGCCCATGCCAGGGAGAGATGGTACAGTTTCCAGATATAAAGTATGGTTGTTGAATGATACGCAGGAAGAATTCCTCATGGAGTTTGATTTGTACACCAACTCCAGAGACATATTGGTGGTAGATGACAAAGTACTAGCCAACACAGCGCTGGAGTTAGGCGATTTCCTGTCGGATGACCTGAATGATGCGCCGGAGGCATTTTTGCGGGTGCGGCGTATTACAACAGCCGGGCTGGATGAACCGTTGGAACATACACTCAGGATCAAGCCCAAGCAGTTTTTTAACAGCTTGCTTACAGCGCCTATTTTGAATGTATTGGCCTATCAATACGTAATGCTCGATTCTTTTACTCCCCAGAGCGCCTCCTCTTCAGGAGACCTGAGGGAATATGCCAAGCAACAGCCACTTAAACGTGTTGCACCGGTTCAAAATTCGCGGCCTTATAAAGCATTTGATCCGGAGGCTTTGGCCAATTTTGAACCGGAGATAGATTTACATATCCAACATCTGATCAATGGGTATGCACGGTTGGATAAAGGAGAAATTCTGCGCATTCAACTGCAACACGCCCAACGGTTTGTGGAAAAAGCTGCCCGCCTTGGTGCGCCAAGGGTGTTTTTAATTCACGGGGTAGGGGAGGGGAAGCTAAAAGATGCCATAGCAGCCCAGTTGAAAGACAACCCGTACGTGGCTAAATTCAAAAATGAATACCACCATAAGTACGGATACGGGGCTACGGAGGTGATTTTTTAAAAAATAAAAGGTGGTAGGCGTACTTTTAGTTATACCGCAGAGGCGCGAAGACGCAGAGGTTTTGATAATCAACCCTTTACACCTCTGCGCCTTAGCGTCTCCGCGGTAAAATTATTTTTTAGGCAGCCACTTCGGTAATATGGAAACTTGACGTATTACCCGTTCGCCTTCTTGTAATCTGCCAAAAACTTCTCCAACCCGATATCCGTTAGCGGATGGTTGAACAAGCCCAGGATGGCGCTAAGCGGACAAGTTACCACATCGGCGCCGGCTTTGGCAGCCTGAACAATGTGTAAGGGGCTGCGGATACTGGCAGCTAAAATAGCCGTTTCGTATCCTGCGGTGCCATAAATTTCAAAAATATCCTTGATGAGCTTCATACCGTCCCAGCTGGTATCGTCCACCCGGCCGATAAATGGGGAAACATAAGACGCTCCGGCTTTGGCAGCCAGGATAGCCTGGCCGGCAGAAAATACCAGGGTGCAATTGGTGCGGATGCCCTGATCAGAGAAATGGGCAATTGCCTTCACACCATCTTTGATCATCGGCACTTTTACCACGATATTCTCGTGCAATTCAGCAAGTTTTTTACCTTCCTCAACCATGCCTTTGAAATCGGTTGAAATGACCTCCGCACTAACATCCTTATCTTTTCCAACGATGTCGCAGATGGCCCGGTAGTGTTTCAGTACTTCTTTTTCCCCGGTAATACCTTCTTTAGCCATGAGAGAAGGATTGGTGGTTACGCCATCCAGAATGCCCAGTTCAGCGGCCTCGCGGATGTGATCAAGATTGGCTGTATCAACAAAAAATAACATAATGTAATGTGGTTAATGTGGTTAACGTGGTGATACCAGGCGGCAATGGTTTTTCAGTAACACCTTAAAAGAATATGGTCAATGCAGCGTTTCCGAAGGATAACCTTTGCATTGACCATATACTAAATAGGTTAAAAAAAGTGCCGAACACACCGCTACGACCACATATCCTTGCTGCATTTCTGCCCTGGGGAGGTTTTGCAGGAGCTGGTCGTCCGGCACCGGCCGCAAAGGTACCGCTATTGCGCAGAATTTTTACAGGGAATGTGAACGAAATTTCATGGAAAAATAAAAAAGCCTTTACTACACGTAGGCAGTAAAGGCTTTTTGCTAAAAAAGAACCGATAATTAATCCCGGCTGCCCAGCAAAGCGAACAGCAGGTACAAAAACTGAACCAGAGCTGCCAATGCGGCTGAAACATAGGTCATAGCTGCCCAGGTAAGCGCATCTTTGGCGCCGTCATATTCAGCACCACGGGCAAAACCGCTGCCATCCAGCCATACCAGCGCACGTTTGCTGGCATCAAATTCTACTGGCAGGGTTACCAGGCTGAACAAGGTGGTTATACCAAATGCTATCAGTGCAATAATCAGGAGAATAGGGCTCTTGAAGAACCCAATACCTGCCAAACCAAACATGAACAGGTATTGCTGGAGGCCTGCAGCGATGTTTACCACCGGAACAAGGCTGGAGCGCATTTGCAGAAAACTGTAAGCTGTAGCATGCTGCACGGCGTGGCCACATTCGTGAGCAGCAACAGCAGCAGCTGCAACGGAACGACCGTGATATACTTCGTAACTCAGGTTTACAGTCTTGTCGGCCGGATTATAGTGATCCGTTAACTCTCCATCTACCTGGGTAATATTTACATCAAAAATCTGGTTGTAACGAAGCATGGCAGCAGCTACTTCCGCACCGCTCATGCCGTTTTGAAGCGGCACCTCGGAATATTTTCTGAACTTGCTTTTCAGTCTTGAGCTCAAAATGAACCCGATGACCATAAAAACAATACTAATGAGAATCAACATAGCTTGAGTTTTTTAAGTGAATGTGATTTGAGGCAAATGTAATGCTTCAATAAAAACAATACAGCCAAAAAATGGTTCGAATTTGATTTTCAATTCAGATCGGCAGTGGAACAAATTCATTCTTCGCTTACATTTGCTCGCAAAACTTTACGCGTGTGAGTTTTATTACCCGAATCCTGCGTCGTTGGTACAGATCCATACCTCAAAACGAATATGGCCGTTTGCTTTGGGGACAGTACTTTCGACGATTACTGATCAAATTCATCCTGTGGTTCTTTGGTATAACCATTGGACTCACCCTTTTATACGCTATATTACCCATTCCGGTCACACCCCTGATGATCCAACGTTGCTGGCAACAAGCCTGGGCAGACGACCGTGAAGTGCGATTAAAGCATGATTGGGTGCCGTTTTCAGAAATCTCTCCCCACCTGCAACTGGCTGTGGTCTGTGCTGAGGATCAGGATTTTCTGGAACATGAAGGGTTTGATTTCGAAGCTATTGAAAAGGCCTATAAATACAACAAAAATCATAAGCGCAAGCGCGGCGCCAGTACCATTAGCCAGCAAACTGCTAAGAATGTCTTTCTATGGCCCAGCCGTTCCTGGCTCCGAAAAGGTTTTGAAGTATATTTTACTTTTTTGATCGAAGTGATCTGGAGCAAAAAACGGATCATGACCGCCTATCTGAACAGTATTGAGTTTGGAGATGGCATTTACGGCGCTCAGGCAGCAGCCCAATATTATTTTGGAAAAAGCGCAAAGGAATTGAATCGGCAGGAATCAGCATTGCTGGCTTCAGTTTTGCCTAATCCATTGATTTACAAAGTGGATACTCCTTCTGCGCAGGTGCGACAAAAGCAACAATGGATTCTTAGCCAAATGCGGATGTGGGGTGGAAAGATTGATTATGAAGATCCAAATACGCCCAAGAAACCTGAAAAGACCGGCAAAAATTGACTGCTTTTGGGAATTACATCATTTTACAAGTTTCCGGACAATAGTCCCGGAATCATGTTTTACCTGAATGAAGTACAGGCCACCTGGAAGGGTACTCAAATCCCAACGAATGTGTTGCAAAGGCTCTGATGCAGATTTATGCAACACATGGATTAATCGACCGGCCTGATCAAACATCTGGAACTGAGCTTCTTCAGCAATCAGGTCTGGTATTTCCACCTGGACAAAATCTGTGGCAGGGTTTGGGGATACCAAAATACTTTGGAGCATCATTGGCTCAGCCGTTGTTACGCTTCCATCCGTAAAAAATTCGATGTTCATATTAGCATATACCACCGCCAGGCCGCTTCCTTCAAAGTGTTCTATATTTTGGATCAGGGCATTATAGGTATGATTGCCCGGCGCTACATCATAAACACGGGTATGCGAAAAAGAAGTCCTGTTTAGATCAGAACTGTACGGCCTGAAGGTTATGCTTCCATCAAGGGGTTCCCAGATTTGTGTGTTGGCCACGCCAATCCTGATTTTATCACCGAAACTGCCGAGTCCAGTACCGGCCAGATTTACCACCATTTTGCCTGCAACAGGAGCATTTACAGTGGATTGCGCCATGTTTACTACAGGACCTTCAATGTTTACCCCGAAAGGTGTGCTGACTGGAATGGAGGTGACCTTTGCCGCCGAAGAATTGGGATAATAAATCGCGGTTAAACTGCCATAAATGGATGCGAAACCATTTCCATAGGTTTCAAAAAAGTTCTCAGCTATGGCATAATAGCTATGATTACCCGGTGGTACATCATAAACACGGGCATGGGAAAAGGAGAACCTGTTCAGGTCATTATCTATTACTTCATTGCTGGTACTACCCTCATAATTCGTCCATGCAAGGTTATTGCTGGCCGCAAAGTACATGAGGTCACCATAACTGGATACACATTTCCCATCAAAACGTACCAACACTTTCCCGGCTTCCGGGGCGTTAACAGTTAAAACGTTAAAAGGCACAGGACCTCCCTCTACGGGTATGTTTTCTGAAAAGAATCCGATATGCCGGGCAAATGGCTTGCCTGGTTCTTCCGGATACCATTCAGCTGTTAAATGGCCATAAATTGAGGCTATACCGGAGCCATCTGTTTCAAAAATATTCTCTGCAACGGCGTAGAAATTATGATCGCCGGCAATTACATCGTAGGCACGGGTATGTGAAAAGGTATTGCTGTTGATCTCGTCGCTTACTGATTCCACCTCCACACATCCATCATTCATACCCCAGCCAAGCGTATTGCTGGCGGCCAGCATAACCCGATCGCCAGGCGAGGAATAACAAACCCCGTCGAAACGCACGATGACTTTGCCAGGCCCCGGAGCGGAAAGTGTGACTTTACCAACTTCCTTAACCCCGCCACGCAAACTGATGTTTGCTTGGTCAATCACATCATTGACCACTTTTTGCGCATTTACCGCGGCAGAAAAAAGCAAAAGACTGATTGCTAAAGTGTAGCGTACATGCATGGTATGGAATGTTTTATTTTTTTAAGGCAATCAAAGACTGTTAACGAACTTGATTAACGCTTCCCGATCGGTTTTGTTGAGTTTTTTGAATTCTTCTCTGGAGCTTTCGGCCTCACCCCCATGCCATAAAATGGCCTCTTCCACATTTCTTGCTCTACCATCGTGAAGCAAAAAAGTATGTCCGTTCACCACCTGTATCAGACCTACTCCCCATAAGGGGGCAGTTCTCCACTCTGAGCCATCGGCTAAAAAATCAGGACGCCCGTCTGCAAGGTCAGGGCCCATATCGTGTAAAAGCAAGTCGGTATAAGGCCAGATTTTTTGTTCCCGCAGGGCTGCAATCTGGCCGCCTGTTCCGGTATTCAGTGTTGGCCGGTGACAGCCTGAACAGTTCAATTCTTTAAACAGATACTTTCCTCGCAACACTTCCGGGTCGTCGTGATTACGCCTGGCCGGAATGGCCAATGCTTGGGTGTAAACAACTACCTTTTGAAGGATATCATCCGGAATTTCCGGTTGACCGCCATTGGGAATATTGGGATAAACCAACTTTTGAGCAGGAGTGAGGTGATCTTCAGGAAACAGGTTGCTGGTAATCCCGATATCGCCATTAAACGCACTTGCTGTTTGTTGGACCAAATTGGGTTGATTTGCCTTCCAGCCAAATCTGCCTAAAGTCTGCTGCTGTTTTTCTTCATCCCAAACCATGTTGGCTTTGCCTGAAATCCCGTCTCCATTGGAATCGAATTCATCTGCCCAGGCCATAATATCTTGTTCGGGAACCATTTCAAGTAATCCCAATCCAGGCATTTGAGGGGCTATCCTTGGAGACGACATCCAGCCTGGAGCCATCGGGCCGTAATTGAATTCGGTAAAGTTGTAAATGGGTTTTCTTAGTGAAAAGGCAGAGCCATCAGGATATTGACCTGCAATTTCCTGATAGCTCACCTGTACTTTACCTTCTGGTTGAACGCCCAATATGGCTTTATCTTGCCACTGTCCGCCGTATACCGGTTCCGGAAGGGGGCCTCCATTGCTTGCAATTCCGGGAATACTTAACCGAAATAACAATCCGTTGAGCGCTTCGTCTGGTGTACCAGGCGGTTGTGCCCTTCCATCTTTAAAATGGCAGCCGCCACAAGAAGCGGAATTAAGCAATGGACCTAATCCGTCGAGGGTCTGAACAGAGGCTGGCGCCGTGATCCAGTTTGATCGAAAAAAAGAGTTTCCTGTGACAAAAAAACCTCTTTCCTCCGAGGTCATGCCTTGAACCTGGCCTCCAAAGGCATTCTGACTAAAGTCGAGTGTAGTCCCATTTTTGCCACCTGCAAACTTTTCGTCAGTTTCAACGTCGGCAATACCGGTTGGAACGTCAGGATTGCAGGCTTGAAAAAGAAAAACACAGGCCAACAGGAAGGGGAAGCAGCGTTCCATAATGTAAACAATGAGGGTTAAAACTCTGCTCCAATGGCCTTTCCGGCTTCTGCAAGGCGCATGCCGAGGTTTTCGGTTGCTGCTATGGCTGCCTCGATCAAATCTTTGTTGTTCAAAATAGCCTGATCAAATGGCGCCGGGATTGCATTCATTTTGGTTTCTGCATCGAGGAAAGCAGCACGAACGGCATCATCTTTGGATTTATCTACCAATAATACCAGGTCGCTAAAACTTTTCCCGGATACTATAGTACCATCTGTATTCTGGTAAGTTCCAAAATAAACGTTTTTGATGCCTTTGATATTCATCAAAAGGTCGGCATTGGTATTGTCTGCGAAACAGGAATGTTCATGTTCCTGATCTTTTGTATCAATGGCTACAAACATTCTTTCACCGGCTACTTCCGTGATGGTAAACTCCCGAAGACCAAAAAACAGTAATCCCAAAGCTTCACCGGTAGTTTTTCCGTTGATTAAATCCTCCGGATAAGATGCTCCGGGCTGCCACTCTGCTTGCATTTGTTGCAGATGCTCCATGAGCAAATTGCTCGCCACCTGTAGGTATTGTATCCTCCGAACTTGATTAGCTGCTGTACCACCTGCGCCCTGAATATAATCCGTATATTGTCTGTTTCCCGGTCCGGTTGTACTCAAATCCTGACCCCAGAGCAAAAACTCAATAGCATGCCATCCGGTAAAAATGGATACTTCTGAAAATAGTTCATGCAAGGCGATCAATACGTTTTTGTTGATTTGAGGATGGGTGGTGGGATCATTAATCAGGCCCGAATTGGGCATTCCGGAAACATAATCGATGAAATTTTCGTCAATCGGCCAGGCGTTCATCAAACTTTCCGGACCATCCGCATCATCAATCGGACCGGCATAAAAGCGGAAAGCTTCCGTTTGTCCATAAGGATTGCGTGCATTCAACCAGGCAGTTTTGCAAGCCTGGAAACCGGATTCGGTTGGGTTTGCTACAAATGCGTCAATGGCCTGTTTCAGCGTCAACGTTGCCTGATAGGTATCATCGTAAGAAGCTTTTACCAACTTGGTGTAATGGGTAATAGCCTCTTTTTTTTGTACCTCAAAATCATTTATCTTACTATCGCCACAGGAAACAAAAAAGGAGAAGGCAACAAATGCCCAAAAGAGTAGGGTAAGTTTGAACTTCATGGGTAAGCGGTATTAATTGGTGAAACTTTGAGTGAAAATTTGAGTGAAAATTTTAACAAATGTAACCGCAGAAATGTTTATTTGGATTAAACTTAAATAATTTCTTGCCGGATCAAGGCGCTTTCCACACGTTATCCTTTGGCCGGGAATCCGGAATGGTTTTCCCGCCAAGGGTGGCCTTTATGGGTGTTTTATTCCTTGCCAGTGGCATCTGGACGACTAATTGCTCCTGGTTTTTCCAACATTCAGCTGATTTGGTATAGGTCTCCTTGCTTCCATCGTCATACTCTACCTCAAGGTTCAAAGGAACAGGGAGTACACCCACCCGTTTAACGTAGGCAACATAGCTGGCTCCGGTAGCCGCATTATCTATTTTGCTGATCGTCACGTTCAAATCCGGATATCCAAATTCAAAAAACCATGGTTTCCAAAACCAATCGAGGTTTTTACCAGAAACCATATTAAAGGTATTGAAGAATTCATATGGCCCCGGATGTTTGCCTTTCCATCGATCCATGTACGTGGTGAGGCATTTGTGGAACAGTTCATATCCTAACATATCCATGAGCTGTACATAGGCCAGCTGCGGTCGGGTATATGCAGCGAAACCATAGGAACGACTATCCATCGCTCTGGAAGGAACCATAGGAGGGAGTTCCCAATCATTGCCGAATCCTCCGGCCCCAAAAATGCCGGAACTTTTATGTTCCAGGCTGTCTGCGAGGAAATGATCAAAAAAGTTGGCCCAGCCTTCATCCATCCAGGCATAATACTGTTCGTTAATGCCCATCATAAAGGGCATATAGGTATGTGCTGTTTCATGTACGGTGAGTCCGGTCACAAAATCTTCTGACACACTCGCATCGTTGATCATCATGGGATATTCCATACCATCATTACCATTGAAAACGGTAAGACAGGGGTAGGGGAATGGGTAGCCGGGAAGCCAGGTGCTCATTAAGCGGATACCATCTGCGGCAATTCGTGCAACTCGTTTAAAATCATTGGATTTGGTATCGTAAGCTGCACTGACGAAGGTTCTTCTACCCGTTTTGTCATCCACTGTCACGGAGGTTGCATCCCAGTTATAATGATCACTGACCGCAAAGGTGAAGTCAGGGACCTCGGTAGCTTTGAAACGGAAGGTGTTCTTTTTGGCTTTTTTCAATACCGAACCGGATTTCATTTCAGCCTCCGAACAAATAGATACTACTTCGGTGGCGGTATGGGCCTTTTCCCATCGTTGAAAATAGGTGGGTTGCAATAATTCAGCCGCGTTTTGCCACTCGCCGGTTGCCCAAACCTGATACCCACCTGGCACAGTGATATTCACCTCATAGTTGGAAAAATCATGATAAAATTCCTGCAATCCATTGTAAGGAGCGCTGGCCCAACCGTGGAGATCGTCGTATACCGCAATTTCCGGATAGAAATACGGGATGAAGTAGGTAGACGGATCACAAATACATTCGCGGGTGGCATTCTCATCTGCGGGCATGGTAAATTCCCAGGCAATGTTGAGTTTCAGAGATGATTTTGGCGCCAGCGGTTTGGCCAGACGGATATCTAAAAAGGTATTCTGCCGGCGTTGTGCCTGTGTGGCAACAGCTGCGCCATCAATCTGTAGTCCGGATATTTTCACCCCGTCTGTAATATCTTCCACAGGCAAATCTTCTGCGCGCTGCCCTCCTTTTTTATACAGATCATGCTGAAGCTTCAAACGGATCATTTTTAAGGTGTCCGGGCTGTTGTTGAAATAGGTTACTTCTTCATCTCCGCTAACCAGTTTCTTTTTTGGGTTCAGTGAAACGTTGATTCGATAATCGGATCGGTTTTGCCAATAGTTTGAGCCGGCAGTTCCATCCCAGTTCCGGATGCCCTTTTCGTAGGATTTTTCAAAATTTCTGGGGAAAGGCAGGGTTGTTTTTTGTGCTGCTGCCTGAAAAAAGCCTGATATAAGGATCAAGCCAAGGATATACTGTGGTTTCATGTCGTATATAAAAGTGTGTGCGGCAAACGTACCAAAATATTTTGTTTGATCAAAAAAATACCCTTGTTTTGCAATGATTTTCAATTGGTTAAAATGCACGTAGCCGCCAATGAAATGATTGAATCTAACGATATCTTCAAAATTACTTTGATACCTCCACCTAAATAATTGATCTCATGCGCACATCCCTTTTTACCTTTTTGACGATTGTTTCTATTTCATTGTTAAGCTCTTTTGTTTTGATTCAGGAAGAAATCGGGAAAGCGAGCTATTACGCAGATTCTTTACACGGCAGAAAAACAGCCAGTGGTGAAGTATACGACAAAACCAAATTTACCTGTGCCCACAAAACCCTGGCTTTTGGCACCATCATAAGGGTTACCCGATTGGACAATCAGAAATCAGTGGAAGTTAAAGTAAATGACCGCGGGCCATTTGTAGAAGGCTATGTAACAGATATCTCCAGGGCCGCCGCAGAAGCCATTGGATTGATCAGGGATGGTGTGACTAGAGTGAAAATTGAGGTAGTGGAAACGGCTGCCGGTCAGCGCACTCCAGCCAATGCTGATGCTAGTCTGAAGCTAGTTGCAGGTAAGCCCGAGTCCCAACCTTCCAGCCAACTTCGGCCGGCTCAACATAGTTCTGACCCGGAGCCTGCAACACAACAGAAAGCCAGTGCATTATCTCCGGTTCCGGTAAAAATGCCTTCTGAATTATATGCTATGGACATTCAAATGTCCAGAAAAGAAGGATTTGGGGTGCAGGTAAGCACCCTTTACGATGCTGCCAACGTATTCCCTATGGTGAAAAAATTGCAGGAAAGCTGGCCCAAACAGGTACTGGTAAGTATTGAGACGGATGAAGATTATCACAAAAGCACCTACCGGGTTATCCTGGGGCCGTTCCTCGATTCTAAAACAGCTGCAGTGCAACAAAAAGCCGCAGCTAAAAAAGGCTATAAGGGCTGTTTTGTAGTGAATTTGGAAGGAATGTAGTTTTGGAGGGTTTTAGTGTTTTAGGGGTTAAAATGTATCTACTTCATGATAGGCGTTGATTAAGGCGATTTCACCCTCTTTGCCTTCTCTGGCATTCCCGTGTTCCATTCCGAGGATGCCTTTGTATCCCTTTTTGTGCAGATGCATAAAAATATTCCGGTAGTTGATCTCGCCTGTGGTTGGTTCTTTTCGACCCGGATTGTCGCCTATTTGAAAATAAGCGGTTTCATCCCAGGACAGATCAATGTTTGGGATAAGATTTCCATGCTGGATTTGAGCATGGTAGATATCGTACAGGATTTTACAGGCTGGACTGTTCACGGCCTTACAGATCGTATAAGCCTGAGAAATATCCGTCAGGAATAACCCTGGGTGATCCCTGAAGTTCAGGGGCTCCAAAACCATGATGAGTCCGTGAGATTCCAAAATGGATGCTGCTTGCTTAAGGGTCTCCACCACATTTGCTGTTTGATACTCTTTATTCAATCGGAGATCCAGATGGCCGGGCACTACGGTCATCCAGGTGGCATTGCAGCGTTTGGCCACATCAACGGCATTTCGGATATCGGCCAAGAATTCAGAACGTTTGTCGGGTTTACCGCCGGCCAGATTAGGCTCACTCCAGTAAATTTTATGCGCTACAAAAACGCCCATGGAGATACCCAGTTTTGCCATGAGTTCGCCCATTTTTCCCTGAAGCTCGGGAGTTCTGCCACTCATTCCATTGTCTTCAAAAGCGGTAAAACCCTGATCAGCCATAAACCGGAGTTGATCCAGAATGTCGTTGCCTGCACTATGCCTAAACATGCCATCATGCGGAGCATAGCGCAATTGAAATCCCGTTTTTTCCCGATTTTCCACAGGAGCCGCCTTTAGTCCGGAAGCGGTTAATCCCAAGGCTGCACCAGCCAAAATGTTTTGTTGGATAAAGGTTCTTCTTTTCATCTTAGTGATGTTTTTCTGTGAAATTACCATTTTTCCTCTGTAAGCCAAACCTGCATCTTTCTCGGTTTGCGCCGTATGTTTTCCCAGCCTGTTTTGCCCAAAACACTGATGGCCGTGGCCCAGGCATCTGCAGTGGTAGCATCCCTGGCCTGAACCGTAACCAATACCCGGTGAGTTAATCCCCATCCGGTTCTCGGGTCTACGATATGAGAATAACGTTTCCCCCCGGCTTCCAGATACCGATAGCTGGCGCCTGATGTAGTGATGCCACACCTGGAAAGAATCATTACTTTTCCAGGTATGGCAGGGGTTTCTATTTCCCAGCCTTTTTTCCCGGGCGGCGGATCCCCCAGCGCAATATCACCACCTGCATCAGCCATAGCGCGTGTTACTCCGTAATCACGCAGTATTTTTAAACATCTGTCCGCAGCGTATCCTTGGGCTATACCACCTAAATCCAATCGCATCCCCGGCATATTTAATCGGACCTTAAAATTAGGATCAACTATGAGCAAACGATAATCAACCGGGATTTTTGCCTTCTGCACCAGGGCCGTATCCGGCAGTTCCTTCAAATTCCTGGCCCGTCGCCAAAGTCGGGTGAGTGGACCTACCGTTACATCAAAGGCGCCACCACTCATATAACTGAACTTTTCAGATCGCTTCAGGATATCCCATAAGTCAGGAGAAACAGCAACCGGCTTTCCTGTGCCTCCGTGCGCACTTAACCGACTGAGTTCACTTTCAGGGAGATAGTCACTCATAGAGGCATTCAGTGAATCCACCGCATTGAAGGCTGATTTTGCCCAGGCAGCTGCGGATGCAGTATCTGCCCGGGCAAAAAAGACAAGCCTGAATACAGTACCCATTTGCGGATGGCTAAATTCATACCGTTGCCAATGCTTTACAGGCTGAGCCGTGATGCAAGGCATCTGGTAAAGCAGCCATATCACCCCAAGGATCCGATGCATTACATTACTTTAAATACGCCAGGCACCGCACATGGATAAATACCATCCGGTCCGGGCAATACCTTCGGATTGGCATTCCAGTCCAACATTTCCGGCATCAGATTAACCTGAGAATTTAGTGCTGAATCCCATTCCACAATCTGCCCGGAATAAGTAGCCATCCGACCCATAATAGCGGTCAGGGTACTTTTGGCAGCGTTTTCTGCATCGGCAAACTTGTATTCCCCTTTTGCAATGGCCTCAAACAGTTCGTCATGCTCCAACTGGTAGGGATTAGGGTCGTTTTTAGACTGGTAGTTCATAATTTCCTTGCCCTTTTTGAGGATCAAGCCCGGAGATGGCGCCACGCCTTTGGTGCCATGGAAGCCTTCCGTTACACTGTCTTTGGTGCCAGGAATTTGCCGGCATTGGCTAAACATACGGGTACCGTCAGCGTATTCAAATTCTACCGTGTGATGATCATAAATCTCACCGGTGTCGGGGCCAATGCGCACCTGTCGCCCGCCGGAACCATAGGCTTTTACCGGATAGGCCTGTTTGGCCCAGTTGCTGACATCCAGGTTGTGCACATGTTGTTCTACGATATGATCGCCGCATAACCAGTTAAAATAGTACCAGTTATCCATTTGGTATTCCATTTCGGTTTGACCCTTTTTGCGCGGATGAATCCACAGGGCGCCCATATTCCAGTATACTCTGGAGGTTATGATTTCGCCAATGGCTCCATTTTGCAATCTGTCAATCCATTGACGATATACGTTTTGATAATGGCGTTGCAAGCCAACTACTACGTTCAGTTTTTTACGTTTGGCTTCCTCAGCTGCGGCCAACACCCGGCGAATACCTGGGCCATCCACCGCTACCGGTTTTTCCATAAAAATTTGTTTGCCACGTTTCACAGCTTCCTCAAAGTGAGCTGGCCGGAATCCGGGAGGAGTGGTCAAAATAACCACGTCAGCCAGGGCAATCGCTTTTTTATAGGCATCAAATCCTGCAAATTTGTTCGCTTCCGGTACATCTACTTTGTGTTTAACGGTGCCCTCCACCCCTACAATATCTTGAAGGTCTTCGGCTGTAATATGTTTATAGGCCTCATCAATTTTGGACCTGAAGGCATCGGCCATGGCCACAAGTTTTACGTTGTGTTTGGTCAGCAGGGCTTGCACTGCAGCGCCGGTTCCTCGCCCACCGCAGCCAATAAGGGCTATTTTGATGGTGTCGTCCACCAAACTCTGTGCAGCCTGAGCCAGTGGCAGGCCACTTAGCATGGCGCCACCGGTAAGGATGGTGCCGGTCTTTAAAAAATCTCGTCGGGTTTTGTTGAATTTAGACATGGTAGAAAATATTTTGGAGGCAGGATGGGGCGCTTAGCAAAGTCGCTTTCAGGGCGAAGGTAAATGTTGAATTAATCATTTTGATTCCGGAAACATAGATAGTTTTGGCAGACAATTTGCCAATCGAACATAAACTGATTCTTGTATGAAACGAAAAAACCTTCTTGCTTTTGCAGCATGGCTTCAAATGGCTGTGCTTTTTGCCCAAACCCCCAAGGAAAACCTGGAAAAAGCGGTTGAAAATTATAATGGCACCAGAACCTTTCAGAATGGACTAGATGTTAAAACCATTTCAAATGCCGACCTGGCCACCATTAAAACCCGGATGGATCAAGGACTGGCTTTATTGGATAAGGTAATGCTGGAAGGCAATGCCGACCAGATCAAAGTTGCCAGGTATTTCAAAATGAATTTTCGGTACGCGTATTTTTTTTCGCTGGGTATGATGGGGAAAAATCCGGAAGCCTATGAATTAAACAAATTGATAGAGCCCGAAATGACACGGTTTAAGGAATCAGATTTTCCAATGTCTTACGAATACTTTGAAAAAAGATATACTATTAAATGGGAGAATTTTTCCAGTACGCAGGCTGAATATCTGACTAGTATTGGGGAAATAAGTTATAATATGGGTAAAATGCCGGATGCGGTCCGGTTCTCTAAACAAGCCATCGCACATCCGGGGGTCTCCTCTTTTTTAAAATATGTTGCGGTGAACAAAATCCTCGATGCTTATAAAAAAGATCAGAGCGTATTGACCAGAGCAGAATACCTGGATTATGTGCTTTCTTCCATTCAGATGTATGACGGGTTGGATATTCCCAATAAACAAATAGTAAAGGATAATAATTACCCCTCAGCCTTGAAACCTTCCCTCGCATTAAAGGAGAGTTTTGAAACGGATAATAACCCGGCAAATCATGCAAGGATGGCTATCGCTGCTCCCATTGCTGCCAATTATGATAATTCGAAGGCCTTAGCACTGGATATGTACGACTATTGCTACCGGAATAACTACAACGGTTCTGAATCCTTTCATCTTTCGGCCATTCAATTTGCCAAAGAACAATTCCCGTCCGCAAATGCTGCGTCACGTTCCGTTGTACAAAACCTGGGCGATAAAGCGCTGATGCTTCTGATCGCTAAAATATATGTCACTGATTGCGAAAAATACCGCCAGTATGGGGCAGATTATCAGGCGCTCGGCATGGCGAGCAAAGGACTTGAACTGGGGAAAAAATACACAACCTGTGTAAATAAACGCGAGGAAGATAATCGCCGTCGTGAAGCGGAGCAAAAACGCGCTGCTCGCCGGGCTAACCGGAAATTCAATATGTATCTGGGTCTGGATGTTATTCCATTGCTTACCAAGCTCGAAAAAATGGATTTTGGCGGCCATCTGGATCTAAGGGGCCGTAGAGTAGCCCACTCTTTTGGATTTTCCATGGTGAACCTGCGCAAGGACTACAACTCCAACCGCACCCAATGGGATGGAAACCGCTATTTCTACACGTTTAAGATCTTTGGAAAAAAATCCGATGCTACCGGTTACAGTGGCCTGTATTTCGGCTATGCCGATAAAACGTTTGAAACCTTGCTTGCTATCAATGCTACCGCCCCGGATGGAACATCGCGCAATCTGGATCTGACTCCGGTTGACAAACAGTTTGAGCTTATGTGGAACAGCGGCATGCAGGCCTTGGGTAAACCCTTTGGCGTTGACTTCTGGTTTGGTATAGGCGCTTCTTATAATCAGCTCTCTTTCAAGGAGTTGGATTCTGCGGAAGGCTATACTTTTACCAACAATGATTTTTTTGACAACCGTAAAAAACTGGAAAGTATTCAACTGAAAATGCGAATGGGACTATCTGTCGGGCTCAATTTTGGGCGGAAGCGATAAGCTTCCTCAAAAACGAACAACTTCATTTGCTAAGGCATACATGTCATAATCACCTTTGGAGTTTCCATAGGCAATAATGTGCCGGAAATCTGAAAGGGAATAGGCCATTTGAATCCTTCGGGCCTTTTCTGCCCGGTTGCAGTTAGGCAGGCCAAAATACCCGGAAAATTGGGGCGCTCCATGTGCCCCAATTTTTTTGTATTCCAATTCGGTACAAAGCCATTCAAATCCCTCTTGTTGGCAAAAGGGCTTAATCCAAATATCCAGCGAAGCAGAAACAATGACTACCCGCTCCTGGCGTCCACGGGCTTTCAGAAGTGTCTCCAGCAGAGAGGAACGTATCAAACCAGGTAAAACTTCCTGACAAAAAGCCTCCCCTGACTTTTCCAGTTCAACCCGGGTTTTGCCTTTGAAACAAAGCGATAGCAGTTGCTCTTTAGCCCTATCGTTAGACCATGATCCGGTAAATAACAGGCCGGTAAATCGGATAGGCGCCAGCAGGGTAACCTTTAACCGGGCTGACGGACTCAAGGCGAACCACAAAAAATGCAGGAGTGTATCGCCCTTGGTAAGCGTACCATCAAAATCACACAGATGTAATATTTCCCGGTTATCGTTCAACATGAGCGGTAATTACCTTAAAATGGGTGGTTTCCTCCATAAGACTGCTCTTGGATAGCCATTCTCGTGTCAGGGAAAGTTCCGGGTCTGTCTGGACTTTTGACCAGAATGACTTTTGAATGAATAGGGTAGGTTGATTTTGCAAAAAGGCCTGCTGAACCAGGTGATTATTCCCGTTGGTTTCCCGGTTTACCACCCAGTCCAGGGGAAGGGGCGGATAGGTCTTGGTTAAAAAATGAGCCTGTGGGAAGGCCGGCAAAACGGCAAAGTTTCCGTATTGGGAAGCCAATTGTTTCAATTCCAGATACATCCCTGCCGTTTCGGCATCCGAATAGATGCCGGTCAATGCCGGGAAAATGCGCCCCATGTCCTGATTCATCTGATTTCGTTTCCCATCCCGGTACACAAAGGAATAGCCCAGATAAAAAGTCAATAACAGCAGCAACAGGTAACTTATGGTCAGGCCGCTACCTACATGACGCCAACGAGTACCTTTAATAAACGTGTCTGATAAGTTTATGCCGGCCCAAACCCAGGGCGTTGCAAACAGGATGGGAAGATTGTATCCCCAGCTCACCGCAGCCGACCATGAGATGGCCATCATCAGCCAGCCGGCACGCTGTGTACGGAATACGTGAAGCAGTCGGGACGTCCAGGCAAAACCACCCTGCTTTATCCATAGCGGAGTAATCAGATACCATAATCCCAACCAAAACATAGCCCTTGATTGGGCAAAAGGAACGGTATGCTCTTGCCGCAGCCAGGTAATACCTGCAAAACTCAAGGGCAGTGCAAGCAACCATACCCCCCACAGGATCCATGCCCGGTCTGCATTTTTCTGTTGGTATTGCCAATAAAAAGCAGGCGCCAGCAAAACCAAACCAGGTATGGAAAGCTCTGGCGTAATGCGGAAATAATCCAGGATTCCGTGTTCCAGGGCCTGATGCCATGAAGAGGAACCACCAGTCATTTGCAGGAATTCGGTTAGTTGGTCGGATGCACTAAATATAGTTGCCAGTGTACCGGCTATCAGTAGAAAACCTGCCGAAAAAATGCCCAGGTTCTGAAAAGGCTTTTCCTGCCGTAGCGCTGCGAAAATCAAAAAGATGGGCAATAAAGGGTAAAACGACTGTTTACATAACAAGCTGGCAGCCAGCGCCACTCCGGAGAGGAATACCGCCCAGGGAACATCTTTTACCAAAAGCCATGCAGCCATAACGGCAAATAAAATACCATCAACCGTATGCCAGGCCATGGGTGGATAACCATGTGCAGATACGACAAAGCCAAATACAGCCAGCATCCATCTGGCAGAGCCGGTGCTAAGCGCAGAGGCGCCAAGCGCTGAATAAATGGCCAGTTTTCCGTAAAAAATCCAGCGTTCTCCCAAAATAGCCCAATGGTCTGGCAGCCAGGCCAATTCCATCATGCGCAACCAGACCGGTAAAGGCGGACGAACATACACCACTTCCTGATAAAGCGATTTGCCACTTAGAACTTGCCAGGCTAACCCGGTGAGAAAACCACCATCCGTTTCATTGATGCCATATGGAGCATAAAACAGACAATAGCTGGCCACCAGGCTAAAGAACAGCAGTTGCCAGTATCTGGCAGTAAAATAGAATGATTGTAAATGGAACATGTGGGCCATTGCCTGAATTTCCTGACAAAAATCTGAAAAGTATCGGGTTTAAGTATAGATATCTTTGCCGCATGAATCAGCAAGCCTATCCAACACCGGAAACATTTACCCGGGCGCGCAGCGCAGAACTTTTTGAAACTGCAAAAACCTACTTCCCGGGAGGCGTCCACAGCCCGGTCAGAGCGTTTAAGAGTGTGCAAGGACCGCCTGTTTTTTTTGAACGGGGAGAAGGATGCCATCTGTTTGACGTAGATGGTCAGGCCTATGTAGACTTTTGTTGTTCCTGGGGGCCTCTAATCCTCGGACACGTACATCCGGAAGTGGTGGCACGCGTGCAGGACACAGTAGCAAAGGGCATGACCTTTGGTACGCCAACACCACATGATAACCTGATCGGTAAACTGGTGCTGGACAACCATCGCTATATTGAAATGATTCGTTTCGTAAGTAGTGGAACGGAGGCGGTCATGAGTGCCTTGCGATTGGCCCGGGGTGTAACCGGAAAAAGCAAAGTCATTAAGTTTGAAGGTTGCTACCACGGTCACGTAGATTCTCTGATGGTTAAGGCAGGATCAGGATTAGTGACCTTTGGCATCAGCACTTCTGCAGGCATTCCTGAATCATTTGCCGCAGAAACCATTGTTGTTCCCTTGGGAGATACTGAAGCCATTGAATCGGCGCTAAAACAACATGCAGGGGAGGTAGCCTGTGTCATCATTGAGCCTATCCCTGCAAACAATGGTTTGCTGCTTCAACATAAAGCATTTCTACAGTTTTTGCGCGATAAAACAAAGGAATACGGGGTATTGCTCATTTTTGACGAGGTCATATCCGGATTTCGGGTAGGGTTTGAAGGAGCAGCCGGCTTGTACCAAATTCAGCCGGATATTATCACCTTCGGCAAGATAATCGGAGGTGGAATGCCGGTGGGAGCCTATGCCGCCAGCAAAGAAATCATGGAGCATGTAGCGCCCGTTGGGCCTGTCTATCAGGCTGGAACCCTGAGTGCAAATCCGGTGGCCATGGCAGCTGGTTTTGCTACACTGACAGCGCTTTTGAAGCCAGGTTTTTATGAAAATCTGCAGGAAAAAACGAGCCGGTTTACCGCCCGTCTGCAGGCGTATTGCGATCAAAAAGGATATGAAGTGACCTTCCCGCATGTAGGGTCTATTTTTTGGCCTACGTTTACGAGGGATATCATCCGGCGAAGCGATGAAATTGATGACTCCCGTATGCGTTTCTTCAAGGTAATGCACCTGGAATGTCTGAAAAGAGGCGTTTATTTCGGCCCTTCCGGGTATGAGGTGGGCTTTGTTTCTGCCGCCCACACAGAACAGGATCTTGATTTTGCAGCAAGCCGGATCGAAGCCAGTCTGGATCTTGTTTTTTCCGTATAAAAGGCTCAAATCCTTACTTTGTCTTCACTTGTCTTTTTACTTCCACCTGAAATGTCGGGAGAGGGAATATCTTTGCGCCGATTTTGCGCAAAGGTGCTTGCAAAAGGATGATTGTTTTTTGAAAATCCAGGACTTATCTACTACTTACATGAGAAACTTCTCTGCTTTTATTCTTGCTGTTTTTTTACCGGTGTTTCTGTATGCCCAAAAAGGCACCATTCGCGGTAATGTTTTTGACAAGTCTAATGCTGCTCCGGTGGGATTTGCTTCCGTTGCCATTGAAGGAACAGGTTTAGGGGCTACCACTGATTTGAATGGTTTTTTCACTGTAAGTAATATTCCTGTGGGAAAACAAAAGATTCGAGTGTCGTTCCTGGGTTATGAGGATTATACCGCAGAGATTGACATTAAAAAAGGCGAAATCCTGTACCAAAATATCTTTTTGGAAGAAAGTGGAAACCAGTTACAAGAGGTAGTTGTAAGCGGTAAAAAAGCACAGGCAAGAACAGAGGTTCAGGTATCCAAAATTGCGGTTACGCCGAAACAAATCCGGGCCCTGCCATCCGCAGGTGGTCAAGCAGATATAGCGCAATACCTTACCGTTCTCCCGGGTGTGGTATTTACCGGCGACCAGGGTGGTCAATTGTATATCCGAGGCGGTTCTCCGGTGCAAAACCGAATTTTGCTGGATGGTATGACCATCTATAACCCTTTCCATAGCATTGGTTTTTTCTCTGTTTTTGAAACAGAATTAATCCGGAATGTGGATGTACTTACCGGCGGCTTTAATGCGGACTATGGTGGCCGAGTTTCTGCGGTGGTAGATGTTAAAACCCGTGAAGGGAACCGTAAACGTCTTGCCGGGGTGGTATCTGCCAGTCCTTTCCAGGCAAAAGCTGTGCTGGAGGGGCCAATCATTAAACTAAAAGAAGAAGGTGGCGCGAGTATCTCTTTTGTGGTAACAGGTAAAAAATCCCTGATCGACCAAACTGCCCGCTCTTTGTATAGCTATGTAGGCGACACCTCCAATATCTTTGGACTCTTTGAGCAGTCTGAACTCTGGAAAGCCCCTAACCGCGATACCAATGTGGTAAGAGGGATCCCGTTTCAGCATGAGGATCTTTATGGCAAGATTACCCTCCTGACAGGCAACGGCAGCAAACTCAATGTTTTTGGATTTAATTATAAGGATGCTGTGAATTATGGCATTACAGACTACGGCTGGAGCAGTGCAGGAGGAGGCATGGATTTCACCGTTATTCCGGCCAACTCCAATACCATTATCAGTGGTGTAATCACCGCATCAGGGTATGATACCTATATTGAAGAGGCAGATCGCCTCCCACGTACCAGCGGCATTTCCGGATTTAACGCCGGGTTGAACTTTACCAGCTTTGGCAGGGATAGTGAATTCAAATACGGCCTTGAACTGGTTGGTTTCAAAACAGAGTTTGAATTTACCAACTTCAAAGGTTTCCCGATTGGTCAGACGGAAAACACCACAGAGATCAGTACTTATGCCAAATATCGCAAAAAGATAGGACCATTGGTGATTGAGCCGGGTTTCCGTTTGCAGTATTATCAGTCGTTGAACGATTTTAATGCAGAACCTCGCCTGGGTCTCAAATATAATATCTCTGATCGCCTGCGATTTAAAGCTGCAGGAGGCTATTACTCCCAGAATCTGCTGTCCACCGTTAATGAACGCGACATTGTGAATTTGTTCGTAGGCTTTTTGTCGGGCCCGGAGGAAGCTTTGTACAAACCCGGAACCCAACCTGGAGTTGACGCCAATCGTACAGACCACCGCTTGCAGAAATCCATCCATGGCGTGAGTGGATTTGAAATTGATGTAACCGACAACTTTGACCTCAATGTTGAAGGATACTACAAGCGATTCACCCAATTGATCGCGCTGAACCGCTATAAACTGGCCGGAACGGACCCTAATTTTATTACAGAAACCGGAGATGCATACGGTCTGGACATTACCGTTAAAATCGAGGCGAAACGGGCATATCTCTGGGGTGCTTATTCCTATGGATTTGTTACCAGAAACGATGGCATTCAGGAGTACCCTCCAGTATTTGACCGTCGCCACAACCTGAATCTGGTAGGTACTTATCAGTTAGGCAAGAAAAAGGAATGGGAAGCAGGCGTACGCTGGAATTTCGGTTCCGGATTCCCATTCACACAAACCCAGGGTTTTTACAACAATGTAAATTTCAACAACGGGGTAAATACCGATATTCCCGGAGGCAACTCTACCGCAGAGCAACTGGGTATTATCTACGCAGCAGAGCGCAATGGCGGACGCCTGCCTTACTACCATCGTCTGGATATTTCCATGAAACGAATCTTCAAGTTCAGCAAAAACAGCCTGCTTGAACTCAACGTTTCAGCCACAAATACCTATAATCGTCCCAATATTTTCTACTTTGACCGCGTACGCTACACCCGGGTGAATCAATTGCCGATTCTGCCGAGCCTGAGTGCGACGTATCAGTTTTAAGCCATTTATGGAATACCGATTAACACAATACTCCCACGGCGCCGGTTGTGGCTGCAAGATTTCTCCAAAGTTATTGGATAATATCCTGAAATCAGGATTGGAAAAGCAGCATTTCCCTGCGTTGCTGGTGGGTAATGAAGAGCGCGACGATGCGGCCGTTTTTGATTTGGGCGATGGGACTGCCATAGTGAGTACGACCGATTTCTTTATGCCTATCGTAGATGATGCAGAGGATTTTGGGCGGATTGCATCCGTGAATGCTATCAGTGATGTATACGCCATGGGTGGGACGCCTTTAGTTGCCATTGCCATTCTTGGCTGGCCCATCAATACACTTCCTCCGGAAGTGGCCAATGCTGTGATTGAAGGTAGTCGGAAAGCCTGTGCAGAGGCGGGTATTCCTTTGGCCGGCGGGCATAGCATTGATAGCCCGGAGCCTATTTTTGGGTTGGCGGTAACGGGAAGAGTAAGTCTGAAACACCTGAAGAAAAACGGAGGCGCCACCCCTGGCGCCAAACTATACCTCACCAAGCCAATTGGCGTGGGTATTCTGACCACGGCTCAAAAAAAGGCTGTTTTGCAGCCAGAACACGTGCATATTGCCCCGGATAGCATGAAAAAGCTGAACAGTATCGGTGCTGTATTTGGAACCTTGCCCTATGTTCAGGCCATGACGGATGTTACGGGTTTTGGACTCTTGGGGCACTTAACAGAAATGTGCGAGGCCAGTCATGCAAGTGGTGATATTCAATTTGATGCCGTGCCAACCATTGACCGGGCAATACTGGATCATTATCTGGCACAAAAGTGCGTTCCAGGCGGCACTATACGCAACTGGGACAGCTACGGACATAAAATAGAAGGAGCCACAGATTATCAGCAAAAGATCCTGGCCGACCCGCAAACCAGTGGAGGGTTGATGGTGGCTATTGCCCCGGGCTTTGAAGCAGCATTTGAGGCCATTGCTGCAGAACATGGCTTTTCTTTAAAGCCGTTTGGAGAATTTACAGAAAGAAAGTCGGCGCTGGTAACGGTTTTTCCGGGATAACATACACGAGTGACGAGTGTAACCCTTTACACATGGGGTAATAAATCTATTTAGCTATACATCATCCTTTATCCCTGCCCTAAAGAGCAGGGCAACTAAAAACCTTTTCCCGCGAGGCTTAACGGGATTAGCCTCGCGCGAGCGGGGGTGAAGAGTGGAGAGTACAAGATTGACGCGTACATGAGTACATGAGTGACGAATGTTTCCCCCCTCTACACTCATGTAATCATGTACTCGTCACTCATGTACTCCATCAATTCCCTTTCCCAAGATCCGCGTTCAGGATCTTGATCTCCACACGCTGGTTGGTTTTCCGTCCTTCTGGCGTGGTATTGGGTACCAAGGGCTGCTTTTTGCCATATCCTTTGTACTGAATGCGTTGCTGGTCAATGCCTTTCTCCGTCAGGTAATTGGCCACTGCCTTGGCGCGTGCGGTACTGAGGTAATCAGCAAATTCGTCGGTTGGCTGGTTGTTGGTATGTCCACCCACTTCAACGGTTACTTTCGGGTTTTCTACCAGGAAGTCGTACAACTCATCCAGATAGGTGTACACCGCCGGACGTATACTGGCACTGTCTGTAGCAAAGGTCAGCAAACGCATAGGGATTGTTTGACCTTGCTGGATGGCTCGGGTCAGTTCCGGCATGGCGCGTTTGCCGGTTTCAAAATCAAGTGTTTGGGTGCATCCCTGGGCATCCGTAGCCAGCACTGTATGCTTTCCGGATAAAAGTTTGTTATTCACGGTGCCTCCCGGCTTGGTATCCCATGCCACTTTATATGGAGCTGTGCCGCCTTTTATTCTTACCTGCGCCTTGCCATCTGTTGAGGTTGCCGTACTGGCGCCGATATTCTGACTCAATTCAATCGTCATGGGCTCAGGCGATTGTACCGTGATCTTTGCGGTCTTACTGCTGCCCTTTGCATCTGTGACTGTGACGGAGTAGTCGCCCGCTAACAGTCCATCCGCAGTCTCTCCACTTACATTAGGGGTGTTCCAACTGATGTTGTATGGGCGCTTGCCGCCTGCAATATCTACCTGCAAAGAAGCCTTATCCAGACCACCACATTTGATTGGATTCTTTTCCTTCATCGTTACGGTAAGATCCAAAATCGTTTCCGTCATATTTACCGTTCCAATAGCCGTGCAGCCATTGGCATCTGTAACAGTCACCTTTACGGCTCCAAGAGCTAATTTAAGGGCGGTATTGGTGCTTTCACCACTTTCCCATTGGAAAATATAACCTCCGGCGCCTCCGCTGGCTTTGGCCAGTGCTTTACCGTCGGCATTTCCGGCAGTGGCAGACGTTTGTACTTCTATGGAAACCGTCACAGGAGCCGGCGCGGAAACCGCCACAGAAGCTGTTTTAGTAGCTCCGTTGGCATCTGTAACGGTAAGTGTATAGGTTCCTGCCGGCGCTTCCGGGGTGGCATTTACCAAAGCAGGGCTGCTCCATGCATATTGATAACCGGCCTTTCCACCATTTACCTGTACATCCAGCACCGCTTTTTCCCCGGCACACTTGATGGCGGTTTTTTCAGCAATGCTTACAGCAAGCGGCAGGAAGGTTTCCGACATGGTGATGGAAGCCTTTGCGGTGCAACCATTGGCATCGGTAATGGCAATTTCTGTTACCCCTGGCGCGAGCTGGGTGGCATTGGCGGCTTTTTCTCCATTGGCCCATGAGTAGGCGTATGGCGGCGTACCACCGGTAACGGTTGCCATCGCTTTACCATCGGATTTGCCCGGACTGAGTGGCGCTTGCATTTCGGTTTTTACACTAAGGGCGGTTGGTGCGTTTACAACAATAGAGGCTGTTTTAGTAGCTCCGTTGGCATCTGTAACCGTAAGTGTATAGGTTCCTGCCGGCGCTTCGGGTGTTGCATTTGCCAGCGCAGGGTTGCTCCAGTTGTATTTATAACCAGATTTACCTCCGTTTACCTGTACCTCCAGCACCGCTTTTTCCCCGGCACACTTGATAGCGGTTTTTTCAGCAATGCTTACAGCAAGCGGCAGGAAGGTTTCCGACATGGTGATGGAAGCCTTTGCGGTGCAACCATTGGCATCGGTAATGGCAATTTCTGTTACCCCTGGCGCCAGCTGGGTGGCATTGGCGGCTTTTTCTCCATTGGCCCATGAGTAGGCGTATGGAGGCGTACCACCGGTAACGGTTGCCATCGCTTTACCATCGGATTTGCCCGGACTGAGTGGCGCTTGCATTTCGGTTTTTACACTAAGGGCGGTTGGTGCGTTTACAACAATAGAGGCTGTTTTAGTAGCTCCGTTGGCGTCTGTAACCGTAAGTGTATAGGTTCCTGCCGGCGCTTCGGGTGTTGCATTTGCCAGCGCAGGGTTGCTCCAGTTGTATTTATAACCAGATTTACCTCCGTTTACCTGAACATCCAGCACCGCTTTTTCCCCGGTACACTTGATAGCGGTTTTTTCAGAAATGCTTACTGCAAGGGGCAGGAAGGTTTCAGACATGGTGATGGAAGCCTTTGCCGTGCAACCATTGGCATCGGTAATGGTAATTTCTGTTACCCCTGGCGCCAGCTGGGTGGCATTGGCGGCTTTTTCTCCATTGGCCCATGAGTAGGCATATGGCGGCGTACCACCGGTTACCGTTGCCATCGCTTTACCATCGGATTTGCCCGGACTGAGCGGGGCTTGCATTTCGGCTTTGACACTCAAAGCTGCAGGTGCGGCTATAATAATGCTTGCTGTCTGGGTCTGGTTATTCGCATCAGTTACCGTGACGGTATAATTTCCTGCTGCAACAGAAGGGTTATTCCCGGTAAATGAAGGGTTACTCCAGCTATAATTATAACCGGCTTTACCTCCGCTTACCTGAACCTCAAGCGTCGTTTTTTCACCAGCACATTGGATATTGGATTTTGCGGCTATTTTAATGGAAAGTGTTTCAAAGGTTTCTGAAAGCATCACGGTACCGGTAGCCTTGCATCCATTGGCATCAGTAATAGTCACCTTGTTCATTCCGGCAGCTAATCTGGTAGCGGTACTGGTGGTTTCACCATTTGACCAGGCTGAAGTAAATGGACTTGTTCCTCCAATAGGTTTTACAATGGCCTTTGCATCAGATTGTCCGGGACTCAGTTGAGACAAGACTTCCACCGTACATGCCAGAGGCGCAGGAGCAGATACCACAATGGAAGTTGTTTTGGTATTTCCCCTTCCATCGGTAACGGTTAATTGGTAGGTGCCAGGGCCGACTTTGATTTTTCCTTCGTTAAGCGTTGAGTTGCTCCATTTGAACTTGTATTCCGGTTTTCCGCCTTGAACCGCCACTTCAAGAGAAGCAACATCGCCGGTACATTTGATTGGTGTTTTTTCCAGGATAGACACTTCAAGTGGCACTAATTCTTCCATCATTACTACGGAAGCGGTAGCAGTGCAACCATTTTCATCCGTTACGGTAACCGAATGTAATCCGGCTGTAAGTTTAAGTGTGGCGGCAGTGATCTCACCATTATCCCATAGAAATTCACGCCCAACACCGCCACCGCCGGCAGTTGCGCAAAGCGCTTTGCCATCAGCTCCACCCGGACTTACAGTTCCCTGGGCAATAGCAGAGGCTGTAAGTGGCTCTGGAGATTTGACACGGATGGAAGCGGTTTGTGTGCTATTGGCAGCATCTGTAACGGTTACCGTATACTCGCCAGCCGGAACATTGGCCGGTTCCTGTCCAACCAGCGCGGGGTTGCTCCAGGCAAACTTGAAGGCGCCTTTTCCTCCTTTCGCCTCCACTTTTAGGGCAGATTTTTGTCCAGCACAGAGAATTTTACCGGTTTCAGTAATGTTTACGGTAAGGGTAAGTACGTTTTCGGGGATGGTAAAGCTGGCCGTTCCGGAACAACCATTGGCATCGGTAACGGTGAGCACATGATTACCCGGAGGGAGTTTTGTGGCTGCGAATACGGTTTCACCATTGTCCCATTTGAAAAAGAAAGCCCCGGTACCTCCTTTTGCCTGGGCGAGCGCTTTGCCATCAGAACCTGCGGTACTGGCCGGCGCTTGCACCAATGCGGATACGACCAGGGCATCTGGTTGTTTCATACTGATGGTGGCTGTGCAGGTAGCTTTGGTGGCATCTGTAACTGTTACCGTGAAATCACCTGCCGGAACGTTTGTTGGGTTTTCCCCAGTGATGGCAGGGTTGCTCCAAACTACGGTATAAGGTTTTTTACCTCCTTTTATGTCTACAGAAACAGTTCCTTCCCCTTTGGCACATTTAATCTTTGTCTTTTCTACCAATGCTGCAGAAACGGGTTGCGCAACCTCTGAAATGGTAACTTTTAATACAACGGTACAGCCTTTGGCATCTGCAACTGTAACGCTATGTTCGCCACCGGCTAATTTGGTTGCCGTTGCAAGGTTCTCTCCATTATCCCAAAGCACCGTGATACCTGCCGCATTGGTAGGGAGATCCACCTCGGCGGAACCATCGGCCATTCCCGGGGCACTTATTGGCTTCTTTTGACGGGCTTTTACCTTCAAACGGGAGTCAGGAACACCAATCTCGGCTGTTCTGACTTTCCCTTTACTATCTGATACCGTAACAGAATAGGTGCCGGCGCCTACGTCTTTGGGGCTCTCACCGGATAGTCCGCCGGTCCAGGTCCAGGTGTAAGGTTCAATACCGCCGGTAATTTTAGCCATCAAAACGGCGTCTTTTCCGTTGCCTTCACAACTGATGGGCTTTTCCACGTAAGCGTTCAATACCATATTGTAGGCCTTATCTACCATATAAAGCCCTTTGTCTTCAGTGCCTACCCATACCGTACCTCCAGGCTCTACGGCAATGTTGTTTCCGTATTGCGAGGTGTAGTATTCCGGGCCACTGAACACATCATATGTGCCGGCAATCATATCGAAACGGGTCAGGTTCCCGCTCACCAGCCACATTTTTCCGGATGCATCAATGTCGAAATCGTTGATATCCCCTTCCAGATATTTTTCTTCCAGGGCCAAATCGGTCCATTTTTCGCCACCAGGAGCTTTTGTAATAAATCCTTCTGCCAGCACAAAAATCACGGTGTTGTATTCCCTGATACGCTGTACATTATTGTCTGCTAAATCTGCCTTCCAACGGCCTGGCGTACCAGACATAACACCCTTATCGGTACCTACCCATAGTTTGCCGGAAGCGTCCTGAAACAGAGTGGTAATATTATTGGACTTCAGTTTGGAGTTCACTGTTTTCCATTGAACGTTCATCTTCAATTCGGGCTCTATGGCAAACTGAAACAAACCGGCCTCATCCGTACCCAGGTAAAGTAGCTTGTTTTTGGTATCCAACCAGGCCGCAGTGATGGAACAGGGTTCTGTGACCGACTTTCGGAAAGCCGCTTCGGAAAACGTTAAATCCGTATTGCCCCCTTTGAACTGCAGGACATTTCTTTCGTCCGGAGCCAATTTGACGGGAGTGGATAAATCTGCAGCTTTGATTTGAAAAACGCCGCTGGTATTAGCCGCCCATTTGCGCCCGGAAGCGTCAACGGCAACATTTTTTACAGTAAGCGCCCTGTCAATAGCAGTACATCGGGTTACTTCGAGATCTGCCTTTTGGCCAAAACCTGTTTGGGCGGAAAGCACTACAGTGCAAAAAAGGAGAAAATAAGAAAAACGTGACATCAATGGAATCATCGTAATTACAAGATTTGCCAGGCAAAATTGTTTGTACCGGAAATGCCGGCCTTTCGCTTTGGGCCGCAAAAGTAGGGAGGATTATGGGTCCGGGACATTAACGTTTTTCAAATGAGGTAAATTACCCTTCAATTGACCTTGAAATCCTAATTTTTTTACCTTTCGGACTACTCTTAACGATCAAAAAGGCTTCTGATGTATTTAATTGGTTTTGATATTGGCTCCTCTTCTGTAAAAACGGCATTGGTTGATGCTTCAACCGGTAAAACCATGGGCATCGCACAGTTTCCGGAACAGGAAATGCCAATCCATGCTCCACAGGCAGATTGGGCGGAACAACATCCGGAAGACTGGTGGGCGGCAGTTTGTGCAGCAACGCGCAAATTAATCACCCAAACCGGTGTGTCTTCTACGGAAATTGAAGCCATTGGTATTGCTTATCAAATGCACGGACTGGTTTGCCTGGATAAGCATGGAACGGTACTGCGTCCATCCATTATTTGGTGTGATAGTCGGGCAGTTGACATAGGAAACCGAGCTTTTGAGGAAATGGGGCAGGAGTTTTGTTTGCATCATTATCTGAACACACCGGGTAATTTCACAGCATCCAAACTAAAATGGGTGAAAGAACACCAACCGGAAATTTTTGAACAGATTGCCAGGATCATGTTGCCCGGCGACTATATCGCCTACCGAATGTCCGGAACAATGAATACCACTGTTACCGGGCTTTCAGAAGGCATTATGTGGGATTTTCAAGGGCAAAAGCCCGCGGTAGATCTCTTAAAACATTTTGGTATTCCTGACGATTATTTGCCGGAAATCGTTCCAATATGCGGCGTTCAAGGCAAATTAACCAGAAAGGCTGCCGGGGAATTAGGTCTGAAAGAGGGAATTGTTATTGGATACAGAGCCGGAGATCAGCCTAATAATGCCATGGCTTTGAATGTTTTACAGCCTGGAGAATTAGCCGCTACCGGAGGCACCTCCGGGGTAGTCTATGCCGTTTCTTCCAAACCAGTTTATGATCCGGAACAACGGGTAAACAGTTTCGCCCATGTGAATTATACACCTGAGACCCCAAATACCGGGGTTTTGTTGTGTATCAATGGGGCCGGAAGCACCTACCGCTGGATCAGAGACTTGCTTTCTCAGGAACATGAAAAGCTGCCGTATGCACAATTAGAATCCATGGCAAGTGTTGTGCTGCCCGGAGCAGAAGGCCTAACGATCCTCCCATTCGGGAATGGGGCGGAGCGCATGTTGGGCAATGCTAACCCCGGGGCCTCCATCCATGGTTTGAATGTGAACCGACATGGAAGAGCCCATTTGATCCGTTCGGGTTTGGAAGGTATTGCTTTTGCCTTTTTACATGGAATTTCGGTCATGGAGAAGTTGGGTATACATGGAAAAGTGATTCGGGTAGGCAATGACAATCTGTTTCAATCTCCACTTTTTGCTCAAACCATTGCCGATATCAGTGGTCTTCAAATTGATGTATACCATACTACGGGTGCAATTGGAGCAGCTAAAGCTTCCGGAGTGGCTATTGGGATATATCCTGATCTGGATGCTGCCTTAGCCCACCAATTGCAGCCGGTGCATCAGTTTAATCCTGATAAGGCTTCTGCTGAACTTTTGGACGCTTACCAACGCTGGAAGGGGTACCTGAACAAGGCTTGATAACCCGTCTCATGCCCACCCTGATTCATGGCGTTTATATCCGCGTTCGTCGTTAATTCTGGAAATCAACCACCACCTGCCCACACATTTGTGCAAGCATGTCGGTGCAATGCACCTTTGAGGCTGTCTTAAAAGTCATGTTTTTATTTTTACCGCAGAGGCAGAGAGAGTTTGACAATCCATTATTTACACCTCTCCGCCTCTGCGGTAAAAATTACTCTTGAGACACCCTCGATTATTCGCTTAACGATTATAAACTCACTCATGAACCAGGACGAAAAAAATATCAAAGCTTCTGAAATTGTTAAAAACCACGTTGGCTTTTCGCTGGGCGCTGGTTTGATCCCATTACCTGCTGCAGATCTGGTGGCGGTTAGTGCCGTACAATTCAATATGATCCGGCAATTGGCTGGTGTTTACCAGGTGCCTTTCTTTGAGTCTCTTGGGAAAAACATTCTTTCAGCCGTAGCAGGGGGCAGTGTTGCCCGTTTAGGCGCAAGCCTTGTAAAAATCATACCCGGGGTTGGCACCTTGCTGGGAGAATTGAGCATGCCGGTGCTGTCTGGCGCTTCCACCTGGGCATTGGGGCGCATTGTAGCCAAACATTTGCATCAGGGCGGAACGCTTGAAAATTTGGACCTCACACAAGCCAGGTCTTCCTATGACAAAGAAATAGAAGAAGGTAAAAAGGTGGTACAGGAGATGGCCCAGGAAAAACTGTCGACCAAATCCCCCTCTGAAGAAGCGATGGATAAAATAAAAAAGCTGGCTGAAATGAAGGAGGCCGGTATCCTCACGGAAGAGGAGTTTAAGCAGTTGAAGGAGAAATTGATGGAGCAGATTTGATTGGGATTTACCGCAGAGTCGCGGAGGAGTAGCGTCTCTGCAACTACGCGACTCTGCGGTAAAATTATCATTTCTTAGCTACCAGTATCAAATCCGTTACAGGTTCTCCTTTACCGTTTTGGTACTGCTTCCGATCTTCAAACATCACTTGAAAACCCTGCCCTGATAATATTTTCCTTAAGGCTGCGGCTTCATGGTAATGGGTATAAACTGCAGGTCCTACGCCGGAACTGGGCAGTATGTAGCCTGATTTTTCATAGGCGTCCTCCATGGTACTCAGGTACAAAACGCCTTCCGGGCACAGGTTTTCGGCACATTTTTGTATCAGAAAAGCCGTTTCCTATTTTGATAAATAGGGTAGAATAAAGCCCAGTATAATGCCGTGGAAGGTCAGTCCCAACTGATCAATATCTCTGGCGTCCAGAGATTCAAAATGCGCCTTTGGATTATTCTGACGAGCCAGTTCAAGCATCTTTTCAGCCAAATCAATGCCTGTGGCCTGAATGTCGGGGCGTTGATTGCATATATAACGTGTGATATTTCCAGGGCCACACGCCACATCCAGTACTTGCGGATATAGACCAGGCAGATGCCGGACAAAAAAGGTCAGCGCATCTGCATACATGCCCTGATCCATGTAACGTTCCTGATAAGCTTCTGCGTGCCGATTAAATACTTCTATGGCAGCCTGCGTCTTGTCCATGGTTAATCCGGGTTTGAAACGATTAAACGAATGGATCCTGCCATCTCAGGCATGGATCGGTAATGTCCATACTTTTTATCCCATTCACCGGATTCAAGCGCATTTCTCAACCGTTCAATCAGCACCTCTTCCAGTCCTTCAGGTAAAAAACTCCAGGCTGATTGAGATTGCCGCACTTTTTGTTCCAAAAACGCCTCTGGTCTGCCATAATAGGCTTCCTGGAATCCGTCGACACAATCTACAGGTATGATTACCGGAATAATTTGGGTTTGACCACCCAGACTTTCGCAAATGAGGTTTATAGCTGGTGTGCGGCGACTTTCAACGGCCAGTAATTCCGGGAAATACTCAGCAGTCCAGTAAACATCATAGGCATCCGGGTCAAAACTCATAACAACCACCGAACCTTTGGTTACCCTTCTCATTTCAGCCAGTCCTCGAGCTACATCCGGCCAGTGATGCACAGTGGCAATGGCCATGGAAGCATCAAAGGCGTCGTCATCAAAAGGTAATGCATCTGCTGTGCCATGTACAGCGGGCGGCCTGCCCAGGGCTATGCGTTGTGCGCGCATCACGCTAGAGGGCTCCACTGCCACCACATACCGATCCAAAGGTTCGTAAGAGCCCGATCCTGCGCCAACATTCAATACTGTTTTGGCATCGCCCAGGAAACGGTGTATCTGAGCTGCAATACGTGGATCTGTTTTGCGCTGGCCAGAATATTGCTGGCCTTTTTCATTGTAATTGAAGGATGGGTTGGGGAGAGGATTCATTGGACGGAGGGTTTGAAGGGTTTTAGGGGTTTGAAGGGTTTGATGATGCAAAAGCCTCTTTAGGGGCGCAACATTTGTAGCATTTGATGTACCGGCAGGTTTAGCTGCCGATGATGCCCGAGATGGCAATTTTTCATTATCCGGCATCAAAAACAAAACCAATAAAACACATGGAAGCCCAACAGGATATCCCATTGAGCCTCTATGTCTTCGTGCCTTCGCGCCTTCGCGCCTTCGTGCCTTCGCGCCTTCGTGTACCTCCAGCCTTCTAATCAACTTTGACCCTTACCCCCTTGGAATGGCTGGTGAACTCCGGTGCGTACATGCACTGCATGGTGGTAATACCATTACTCATGTCGCCACGAAGGGAAACCACCAATGGGTATTCAAATACGTAGGTGCCGGTTGGCAGATAATCAATGAAAAAGTGGGTGGCCAGATCACGGGTACTTTCATAATAACCCAAACCTCCCTGCCAACGATAACCGCTGAGCACGTTCACTGGTTCCAGGCCTGCGGCACGCATGTCTTTCAAGTGTACAAACTCCATAGGGCGGTCAACCCGGATTTCGATGCGGACTTTCACTTTATCTCCGCGTTTAAGTGATTGCCCTTCCGATATGAGTTTCAGCACAGGTCCTGTGGCTGAATTTTCTTCCAGATACAATTGCTTGATAATGGTGAGCGGCGTTTTTTTGAAATCCTTGATTTTATCCAAATCTTCAAAATATTGCCAGTATGCAGCCCCCCAAACGATGTTGCTGTTGGGGTTTTCCACTTTGATCTCTGACCAGGACCGCTTGACTTCTGCGCCATTCCAGGCTTGTTTAAAGTACCCGGTTCCCGGCTCTACTTCAGCAACCTTCAGTGGTTTGTCGCCCATAGAAACCTTAACGGTCTGTGTATTGGAAAGCCAGTTGTTGGCTTGTCCGTTGTTGAGCAAGAGGGCGTATACTGCTTCTGCCGTAGCCTTGGTGCTTTCCCAGCGATTGGTCTGTTTGTTTTTCAATAACCAGATTCGGAGCTCTTCCACAGCCTTGGGATCGTTGCCCACTTCACTGAAAACTTCCACCATTAATGCCTGTGTTTCTACCGGCAACTGATACCAATAATATCCCCAGTCAACCGGCCAGTACATGCCTAATTCCTCTTTCATAGTTGCCCGTTCGCGCAAACTTGCCACGATGCGTTGTGCCGCTTCTTTCCGACCAAAACGATGAAAAGCCAGCGCTAGCATGCCTTCCTGGTATAACCCCTTACTTAACCAGTATTTCTCAGCCTGACCGAGGTAATAGCCAATCTGTTTGCTTGGTTTGTCCATCGGAGCAAAGGATTGCAGATAGAGGAACTGGATGGCCATACCGTCCAGATGGTCGTCTTCCCATTTTGCCCTTCCTTTTTGCACCTCTAATTCCAGTTTAGCATATTGATCATTCAGTTTGGCCTGACAATAGTTCATGGCTTTGTCCAACATCCGGTTGCTTTGCTGGTCCTTATTTGGGTCAAAAGCACCCAGTTTTTGCAGGTGCATAAAGCCGGTAGCAATGTATTGGGTAATGTACCAGCTATCCTGACCTCCAGAAAACCAGGGCCAGCCACCACTGCTTAATTGACGTTCCCGGAGCGAGCGCAATGCTTTTTCCTGTTCGGAAGCCATTTTATTCAGGTCAAATAACAGGGCAATGTTTTGCTTTTGTTGTTCTTCATTTTGGGCATCCATGACCCATGGCGTTTCTTCCAACAAGGCATATTTCAGTTCCTGATTTTTACTCAGGTTGGACTTCATCGCATCGGTTCCTTTCCAGCGTTCGTACACCCGTTTGATCTGAGGCATTTTTTCCACCACGCTGGAAGCAAGGGTGTTGGCATACATCCGGCTGAAAATCTGTTCGGAACACTCATGCGGGTATTCCATCAGGTAGGGTAGGGATTGCACGGCATACCACACCGGATTACTGGTAAATTCCAGGGTGTATTTATGGGTGGTCAGGCTGGAGTTCTCCGGTTGCGCTTTCAGATTTTCGAATGTGAAGGTTTTATTTTGATTGCCTCGCAACGCAATAGGCATCGTTTCTGTTACCAACATGCGATTAGACACTACCGGAATAGTGCTTTCTTCTCCATCCTGAAAATTGCCGGCGGCAGCGGTGATTTGCCAGGTAATGGCGCCTGCATAGTCCTCTGGCACCTTAATACGCCAGGAAACAGCAGCTGATTGGCCAGGTAACACCGAAAAGCGAGCGATTCGGTTGTTTTTGGCCAGGCCAAAGGCGGCTTCCACATTGCTTAGGTCAAGTGCGTTGGATAGTCCCAGAGTTGCATTTCCTTCCAATTTGTTTTTGGAGAGGTTGCTCACCTTGGCTGAAATCTCCATTTCATCTCCCTGGCGCAGGAAACGGGGCGGATTGGCAATGATCATCAGATCTTTTTGGGTAACCACTTCCTTCTCGGCGTACACTTGTTGAAGTTCTTTGGTATGGCTGTAAGTCATCAACTTCCAACGGGTGAGTGCTTCGTTCATGGTGAACTTCAAAATCACATTGCCATCGGCATCGGTTCGAAGATCCGGGAAGAAAAATACGGTTTCGTTCAGGTTTTTGCGAATAGATGGAGGCGGCTTGGGTGTTTCTGCACGGATGGGTTCTGGCGCTTGGGTTGGTGGCGCCCCGGGTTTCTGTGCTGCCATACCACCGTTGCCAGGAGCCTCCTCGCTGTCCATTTTTTTCATTTCCAGTCCTTCTGAAGCAGGCATTGCAGCAGCCACTCTATCCATTGACCTCGCCATGTAAACCCGCTGGTTTCCCCAAATGGGGAAATCAAACAGGTTCAACTCGGGATATTGCCGGTATGGATTGCTTTCCGGTTCTGAGTAATCATATTGGATGAAACCAGATTGCACACCAAATCCATGCCCGGTGTTAAAGTAGAGGTAGGTGCTGAAGGATGGATATGGCAAAACAGACCACTGATGAGGTCTGAACTGATCCAATGATGCGTCGTACATGGCAGCCACCATCTCCGCAGCAACCTTGTCCTTTTTGGGACCACTGATCTTAATACGCCATTCTTCCTGCTGTCCTGGAGCAAGTTTATCGCGGAAGCTTTCATAACTGATCTGCAGTTCTTTGTTGCTCCAGGGAACGATCAGGTTCAGGTTGTACACCCCATAAATGCGATTGTTTTTAACACAAAAGCTATAGGTAGGAATACCACCCCGATCTGATTCCCGAACGGGGATTTCGATCGTGCTCAGGTTTTTTAGCCTGCTGCTTACCCATTCAGGCTTTAACATTTTGTCATTTTGTACTTGTGCGAAGAAAAAGTGCAATCCCTCCGGTTTGCCACCAAAGCTGAGCCTGGCCGTTTCACCGGGTTCCAAAACGGATTTTTCAACGGCTACACCGGGTGCTTCAAAACGATTTTCAGGCGTCCAGGCTCTGACAAATTTTTGGATTTCAATGGCTTCACCAAAAGCATCCTTGGTATTCAAGGTAACCACATACCAACCTGCCTGCATTCTTCCTTCGTGCAAATCCACCATTTGTGCATCGGCCGTATTGAATTTCACACTACGGGTAAAGTCTTCCCGACCCCAATTGGCTGGATTGTCTTCATCTTTCCAGGCCAAATCCGGGAACAGGCCTTCAAAAGTATTTTTCTGAATGACAGGCAAATCAGGACGTTCCCATAAACGATTGCGGAACAAAACCTTGGGTTCAACCAACTTTTGAATGGAAATAGTACCCGTAGCTGCTTGAGCCTGGCCAGCCATATTGGTGGTGCGCAAACCAACTTTGCGCAAACTGTCCAGGGCTATTTCCGCCGGTAGCATCCATTCTACCTGTAATGCGGTGTACCCAATCGTTACCATTGTTTCAGTACTACGGGTTTCGCCGGTAATGTCTGTCACATCAACAAACACCTGGTAGTCAAACACCGGTTTGTCTTTTTTAGGTACACTCAGATCCGGGATCGCATTGAATGGGATAGCAAAACTGCCATCAACGCCGGTAGTGGTTACACCATTGGAGATTTCCATTTCCGGAGTATTGAATGCAGGCATCTTACGCCAGCTATACCAATAATCCCAATAAGGGAATCTGGTGCCCCTTACAACCCGATAGCTTACCTGAGCCCCGTCTACAACACTTCCTGCATAATTTTTAGCCTCCCCTTTTATGATAATCTTTTCATTGAGCCGGATGGCGCCTTCAGCCGGCTTCATCAGCACCTCAAATCTTGGGCGTTTGTATTCCTCCACGCTAAAATAAGCATAACCATTCGCACCATCAGAAGCCCGGAGACTCATATTTCCTGTTAATCCGGTAGATGGAGCGGCAAAGCTTCCCTGGATGGTTCCAAATTCATTGGATTTCAGTTTAAGGGTGTTTTTTACCTGGCCATTGACATCGTGGAATCGAATGGTAACAGAGCGGTTGGGGGCTATAGCAGGAGTATTATTCGATCCTGATGACGGAGCAAAAACCAATCCTTTAAAATAGACGGTTTGCCCGGGCCGGTAAATGCTTCTGTCTGTAAAAAAATGCACTTGTGGGCCTGGATTTACACCGTCGCCATTGCGATAACTATAGGCCTGGCCGAGCCAAAGGCTGTCGTTACCCTGACGCGCCAATACCCTCATATTTTGGCCAATCGGGAGGTTTTTTCCGGATACAAACCCATCGCGATCACTGTTAACGGTTGTTTCCAGCTTTAGTTTTTGAACACCACTGTCCCAGTCTGTCCTGAAATAGCTCAATTGCACGCCAGCCAATGGGGCGCCTGTATTCCGGTGCGCTGTTACAAAATGGGTTTGTCCATCATTCTGATAACTTACGGCAGCCAGATTAGACACAGCAAAATTGGCGTAGCTAATCATGGTTGTCTTAGCCAGCAAGTCTTCGCTTCCTGATACCAGAACCCAGTAATTGCCCAATGGAAGTTTATCCAGATAGATTTCAGTCAGATGAGGTTGATAATCACCAGGGTCCTGAATGTCCCAGGTGCGGGATTGTTCCGGCTTCTGTTTTTTTAACCATTCGAATTGCTCCTGATAGGGCAATGCATCCCAGCGCTCCAGATCAAAGTCGGTTTTAACTACTCGAACCCAAACTTTTTTCAGGTTCCTGTAGTTCACTTGAACCAAAACCGGTTGATCCGGCAGAGAAACCTCCTCCACCATGGTAGTCAAGTCGGGCTTTTCGATGGCTTTTAGCAGGTTTTGGCTCATTTGTGCGCCATAACTGTCCGGATAGCGTTGAATAGCTTCTTTAAGTAATGCAACGCTGCGTTTGGTGTTTTCTCCTTTTTTATCGCCTTCAAGGCTGTACAGATGTGTAGCGATGTGGTATGCGACTTCTGCTTCTGAGGCCAGGCCGCCGGCAAAGTTTTTAAGTCTTTCCAATGCCTGGAGGTACAAAGCTGATTTATTCTCCAGCACGGAGTTGTTGTATACAAATTGAAGTCTTAATAGATCTGCATCGATCAAAGCCGGCTTGCGGGAAGCCTGGTTGATGGTTGGAGCAGTGCTATGTGCGCCAAGCACTTTTTGGAACAACCGGATGGCGCGCCATTTTCCGGAGTTTTCGTCCTGGGTTTCGTATTTATTTTGTGAAAAAGATGGCCATTCTGCAAAATCGCTCTCTTTATTTAATTGAAATACGTAGGAGGGCTCGGTGAGATAGCTACGTTCGTTGCTAAAATGGGCTAAAGCACGATGAGCCAATAAATCGAAGAGGGTAGGGCGTAGAGGGGATTTTCCGATGGAATCATTGGCGCCAGGCGTAAGAACGTCTTTAAACTGATCCATGGGGATGCCACGCAACAAGGCGTCGTTACTTACGGAAGCATCGTAGAGTTCCAGCGCATGTTTTTCTATTTGATCTGCACTCCAGGTCAGGATATCACCGCCTTCACCACCAGGAATGGGCGTGCGTTGTTTGATTTTCCACGCTTGATTTTGCAGATAGGTGGCATAAAGCTGTCCCAGAATGCTTTGAAGCACTGATTTTTCCGGCTGAGCAGTAGTCTGACTCTCTTTTTCCATCAGGTTGATGGCGTTGGTTAGGCCGTCTTCATCCAGCATGGTGATAAACTTGCCCCGGTAAAGGAGCGCTTTGACAACCTGCTGACCGTTTTTATCCTTTTGCGCCCGGACATAAATGGCTTCTGTTTTTTCCAGCGCACTTTTATTGAGTCCTAAGCCTTGAAGACTATCTACAATTTTCCAGTCGTCGGCATAGTCGCCGGAAGCAGCCGGCAAGGCAGGAATAGGCATGTCGGTGTTGGGTTTGTTTTTGACGTTGGTGGTGGGTTGTTCCTTTTTCCCAAAAGACTTGCAGGCTACTATGGCCAGCAAGGTCAATGTGGTGAGCAGGGTTAAAACGGTTAAGCGGGATGCTTGAAAAGGGTAATGCATGTGTTTGGATCAAAAGTTATGGTCAAAAAAGGGCAGTAGGTTCAATGAAAAATTTTCCTAAAAAAACATCGAATGCGATCTCCGGGCTTTTTTGGAGAAACAAGGATTATTTCTCCAAGTAACGCGTTTGATTCTTCCATTGGTTGGGGAAGGAGCGCCAGGTCTTCCTGAAGTATTTTTTCAGGCAATGGCAATTCCAAAGGCATAAAGCCAGTAAAATGAACTTTTAAGGGCTCATTCATGGGATAAAGGGTCGACAAGGGTACACGAAGACTGAATACGCCATCCAGATTGGTAATCGTTCCAAAATTTCGGAATTGAACGACGGCTCCAATGATCGGTTCGCCAGTTTGAGGGTCAATTATTTTACCAGAAATCGTCCGAATAATGGTATCCTGTGAAACGGAAATAATTGTAGGGTTATTGATAGGTTGATTCATTTGGATAGGGTCTTGCTGCTGTGACCAGGCAGGCAAGGCAAACAGTCCAAGTAATCCGGTAGCAAAGGCTCTCACCCCCCAACCAATTTTGTTTGCGGAATGTAGGGGTCTTTGGAGTTGGTCAGGCCGGAACCGTCCGCAAATCCGTCCCTCGTTTTGTTGGAGGTGGCGCAGGATTTCAGCATCTGACTTAAAAGTAAAATCAACAATGTTTTTATGGCATTGGGCGCAATGGCGGCAATCCGGACGAACCGGCGTCATAGCCGTCCATTTTTCAACACAGGGTTCTGGAATTTTGAGTTGAATCATGGTTAATTGGCAGAATAGGGTTTTAGAAAAGTTTGGGAATTTTCTTGCAGGACCAAAGAAGACATGGTTTTAACTTCAGCAGAAAATCCCGAACATGTTCTTACCAACCCTGGTTTGGCAAATATACAGAAAGAGAGATGCGCTTCAGGGTAAAATTACACGCCAGTTGTCAAATTTCTTTTTGAGTAAATCGACGAATGACTATTCCCGTTGTCTGATTCCCTATTTCTTTGCCGTAACCGAAAGCAAACTGTTATGGAATATACAGACGAACCGCTCCAGGAAAAGACACCTAAACGCCGCTGCAAAAATTGTGATGGAAAGCTTGCCCGATCCGGCGATTTTTGTCCGCACTGTGGTCAGAAGGATTTTGACGGCCGTGTACGTATGCGGGACCTGTTGACCAAGTTTTTTGCCAACCTGACGCATTTGGATGGCAAGTTCGTTAAAATGTGCTGGCATTTGCTGATCCCGGCCAAAGTAACCCTGGAGTATTTTAGCGGAAGGATTAAGCGTTATCCACATCCCGTTCAGTTTTTCTTTATTGTGATGTTCTTTTTCCTGCTCACAATTAGTGGGAAGTTCAATGGCGCCAGAATGGACTCTACTAATGGGAATTTTAACCTGAGGGTAGGTGGAGAAGATACTACCATGAATAAGGAGCTGGCCAGGGTTTTGTCTGAAAAAGGTTTGATGGATGTATTGTTTGAGTATGAATTGACTAAAAAGTATACCTCAACCATCGATTCACTACCGGAAGCCTGGCAAACGCCAGAGGTTAGGTTGGCTGTTGATTCTATTGTTCGTAAAATAGACGGGCCTTTGATCAAGGCTGCCCACTACTTGCTGCAGGTTGGTACGGGTAAGAAAGACAGTACAACTCAGGATTCTATTTATTTGTCCTTATTGTTTTCCGGAATAAATGTTGCCACCAGGGATCTCGTAGAACTAACGCCGGATTCTATTATCCGCAGATATCATATTGACAGTTGGGAAGAAAAAATCATGCTCCGGCAGGGTATCAAATCTTTACAGGACCCTAAGTCGCTCGTCAGCAGATACGTGGGAAGTTTCGCCTGGACGATTTTGGTGCTGATAACTTTGATGTCGTTTCTGTTGTACCTGATGTATTGGAAAACCAACAAGCTATACGTGGAGCATTTCATATTTACCATGCATCAGCAATCCGGGGCATTTATGCTGCTTACCCTGCTATTTGCGTTTAATGATTATATCCTGGATATTGAATGGCTGGGCTTGCCGACAATAGCCTGGATTGGGATTTCCCTGTTACTTGCCATGAAACGTTTTTATCTGCAATCGTGGCCATGGACGGTTTTAAAGTGGCTGGTTTTTTGTGTCTTATACCTGCTACTGATGATAGTGGTGTTTATTGTTACCCTATTGGTGGTGATTGTTTTGTTTTAACGTGGTATACAGGAATGTCACCGCTACGCGGTTCTTTTATTTTGATCATTTTACTTTTACAGGCCCCAAACTTTGCAGATGTTTGCCTTTTATACGGTAGACGGCCTACGGTGGCGTTGCTCTGGACATTTCTGGGGTTTTATCCCGAGTATTGCTAAAAGCAAGTCCACCATAAGCCGTCCACCGTCCACCGTTACAATATGAATACATTTTTTCCCGGTATTACCAAAATTGCCTTCGAAGGCGCTAAATCTGATAACCCACTGGCATTTCGCTGGTATGATGCCAACCGGAAGGTGGGCGGCAAAACCATGCGCGAGCATTTCAAGTTTGCTATGGCCTACTGGCATACCCTCTGCGGCACCGGAGGCGATCCGTTTGGACCGGGCACCAAAAATTTCCCCTGGCTGGAGCGGAAAAAACCGCTGGATCAGGCGCGCGACAAAATGGACGCTGCTTTTGAGTTCGCCACCAAACTGGGACTGGGATACTATTGTTTTCACGATTTTGACCTCGTTCAGGAAGGCGATACCTTGCGGGAAAGCGAACGGCGGCTGAATCAGATCACCGATTACGCACTGGAAAAACAAAAAGCCTCGGGACTTAAAGTGCTCTGGGGGACGGCCAATCTGTTTTCACATCCCAGGTATATGAACGGCGCAGCCACCAATCCGGATTTTCAGGTGGTGGCCTGGGCAGGTGCACAGGTGAAAAATGCTTTAGATGCCACCATTAAGCTTGGCGGCGAGAACTACGTGTTCTGGGGTGGCAGGGAAGGTTATATGAGTCTGCTGAACACCAACATGAAGCGTGAGTTGGATCACCTGGCGCGTTTTCTGCACATGGCCAAAGACTATGCGCGAAAGGCAGGTTTCAAGGGCGTCTTTTTCATTGAGCCCAAACCTATGGAGCCTATGAAACATCAGTATGATTTTGACTCGGCTACCAGTATTGGCTTTCTGCGGGAATACGGACTGGAGAAGGATTTCAAGCTCAACGTTGAGGTGAATCATGCTACATTGGCGCACCACACGTTCCAGCACGAACTGCAGGTGGCTGCCAATGCCGGCATGCTGGGTTCTATCGACGCAAACCGGGGCGATTACCAGAATGGATGGGATACGGATCAGTTCCCTAACAACGTATACGAACTTACCGAGGCATTTTTGGTGATTCTACAGGCGGGCGGTTTTGCCGGCGGCGGTATCAATTTCGACGCTAAAACACGCCGTAATTCCACGGATCTGGCCGATTTGTTTTACGCGCACATCGGTGGTATGGATGCCTTCGCGCGGGCGCTCCTTGCCGCGCACGAGATCCTGGAAAACTCCGAATATCGCAAACTGATTCAGGAACGATATGCCTCTTTCGATACTGAAGAAGGACGTGCTTTTGCCTCAGGCAAATTGAAAATCAAGGACTTGCGCAATATTGTCCTGCGCGGCGGCGAACCGCAACAACGCAGCGGAAAGCAGGAATTGTTGGAAAACTTGTTGTCCAGGTACGTGTAAATCAGCGATTGGTGGGATATGTAGTTTGATTTTATACCTCGTAGGTTTTAAAACCTACGAGGTATAAAATTACTATATCCAGTCGTGTTTTATTTCGAGCATGTGAATGACCAATTTGTACAAAAGTTAAATCCTCAACGGTGTCTCTAAAATGTCGGCCAAACGGCAAAAGGTTATTTAGGTGTGGCTGGTTTTAACATTTATGCTATTTTTCGACCTCCAAACCTTTGAAAGCTAATCCTGTGGATGCCAAAAATCCACGCCGTTTAACCAACACCGATTATGAGAAAACCGATACACCTGCCTTTGGGGGAAGGCCAGCGCGTATTTTTTATTCTGGCGCTTTCCTTTCTTTCTGCACAGCTTGCCTCTCAAGCGTGTTTTTCCATCACTAATTGCCCGCAAGGAGCACCCGTTTATTGCGACTCCAGCACCAATGACATCAATCTTTGGAATGCCCCGCTTTATACCTGGGCGCCCAGTATTGGCTCCATAGACATGCCCGAGACGGCCATCCCAAACCTAAATATTCGAGCCAAAGGCTGCAATGGGGAGGGGCTTACCACGGTCACCTACCTGTTGTTCCTGGATTTAGACAATGATGATTTCCTGGAAACTGTCATTAATCCCAACAATCCCCCTCCACCGGGAAGGGTTATGTTCAATAATTCATTCAATCCCGGATTTTCCGGCGGAAATACCCTTTGGTTTGACAACAGGGCATTGCCTGATTCATTGCTGTATAGCTTTACCTTGGAAGTGGATTATTCCGGAGATACTACCATTGGCTGGGTCCGTTTTAATACACTTGCTGAACCAAACACCTACACAGCAGTAGTACTTCCGGAGGGAAAGCACCGGATTGAATGGGTAGCGGAACAGGATGATTTGGAACGCTATTGCGACCGAAATTTTATTGTTCGGGATTGTGCCCCACCAAAAGTTACCTGCCAAACAGGGGTAGCTGTTTACCTGGATATTGAACAGTCGGCAACATTACTACTGGATGATGCCATGATAAGTGTTTCAGACAACATTTCACCGGATACGCAATTGGTGGTGGGGTTACGCAGGGTAGGCTCAGGTCAGGGCTTTCCAATGGGATTAAATGGTTTGCCACAGGATACCGTAATGTTTAATTGTGACATGAATGAGGGACAGATGGTCGAGGTTTGGGCCAGAGATAAAGCCGGGAACCTGAGTCATTGTACATCTCAAGTGTTGGTTTATGATACTTCAGGGTATTGTCCTTTTGGATTGGCCGCGGCAATTTGCGCTTTTGCTTATTGGAATAATCAGGTGGTCCAGGATGTATCTTTCAAACTCAATTGGCAGGCCCCCAATCAATCCCATTTATCCAGCACCCTTCAAAACTTTGGGAGCGGCTGTACAACGCTCAATGAACTTCCGCCTGTCAATCAGTTTTCCTTAACTGCCCAAAAAGACTCCGTTTTCCTGAATGGTGTTACCACTTATGATCTGGTATTGATTTCCAAGCATATCCTTGCCTTAGATCCCTTTACAGATGGCTGGAAATTGATGGCAGCCGATGTCAATCAAAGCAATTCCGTTACAACGTTTGATATCCTGGAGATTCGGAAACTAATTCTTGGATTGACCCAAAAACTGCCCGGAAATACGCCTTCCTGGATGTTCTTTGTTGATACCTGCCAGGTTTGGGGCAGTCCTTTTTTTGGCAATTGCCCTTCGGCCTATGATTTACCCAAGATTCCCATTCCCAATTATCCGGCAGATCTTTCGTTTCGGGCACTCAAAATGGGCGATGTGAATGGATCTGCTGCCATAGTTGACACATTTTATTCTGCAGCCTTATCGAGATCAGAACCATTATAGTTGACTACTACTGAAAAGTTGCTGGCCAACGAAGAAGTATATGAAATCCCCTTTACCAGCGCAGAAACCGGCGTTTGGGAAGGACTGCAGTATTCACTGACATACGACCCCAATCAGGTAGAAGTACTGGAACTCATTCCTGGTCAGGTGTTGCCTATCCAACCCGAACATTGGGCTATTCCCGCACCCGGTACCCTAAACCTGAGTTGGTCTGATCCGGAACCTGCTGTTATCCTAGCCGGAAAACCCCTTTTCAGCCTTCGGGTACGCGCACGTGCACCCCTGAAGATATCGGAGATATGTAGCCAAAAAGGAGACAAAAGCAGCATCAACCCGGAAGTCTATCCGGAAGGGGGTATTGCGCGCCCGTTGAAGGTAAAGGTAGAGGCCCGGGCAACAATGCCCGGTTCAGAGGCCATTACGCCAATTCCTAACCCCACCTCCGGTGCTTCATTCTGGCCTGTGGAACTTGAAGAGGCATCGTCAGTAATGTTGGAATTGCTGGATGGGAATGGTCGCTTAGTTTGGTCAACGGAGCAGTTTATTCCAGCTGGTATACACCGAATGGAAATGCCGGCGGCGGCTTTGCAACAATCAGGCGTTTACCATTGGCGTATCCAAATGAATCGCCAGGTGATTACCGGTCGCTTGATCCGAATTTAGGGCTCGATGTAAAAATCCGACACATTTAGCGCCGTTTTTATTTGAATTTTCGAGGAAATACCGTAAGCTTTGCAGCGGTTTTTCCTCGAATCGTATCCTGCTATTGGAACGAATTTAAATCATTCACCCTATTTTAATATCATGCAAAAACTACTACTTACCCTGCTTTCCTTTGCTTTTGGGCTTCAGGGGGCTTACGCCCAATGCGTACCATTGATTACGAATGCCCAAACGGCAGTTCAAGGCTGTGACCTGAGTTCAAATAACTCCCAATTCTGGAACGAAATCTATTGGTGGGATCCAGGATTACAAACCCATGACCTGGCTGAGTCTGGCACAGAGCTGGCACTAATCCTGCGGGATACCTGCCCCAATTCTGTTTTACAGGTTCGTTATGTGCTGTTCATGGACCTGGATTACAACAACATCTTTGAAACAGTGATTGATAGCGATCAGTTTCCTGATGCCGGTTTGGTCAACTACAACAATGCCCTTAACCCGAATTATTCCGGTGGTATCGCGCGCGTATTCGATGAGCGGCCGGTAACCCCTGCACAAAAATACCGTTTTGCTCTGCGTACGGCAACTGTAGGCGATTCCAGCCACTTTAGCGTTGCCTGGCATCATGCCATGTCGCCTGATCAGTATGTATTACCTGAACTGCCATATGGTGCATATAAGATTCGCTGGGAAGTTACCTATGGGGGCGGCCTGCAATTGACGCATGAAAAAAACTTTCAAGTTAAGGATTGTAAAAACCCCATTGTGGTTTGCCTGAATGGCCTGAGCGTCAACATCATGCCTACCCAGTTAATTACCCTGTGGGCTTCTGATTTCCTTCAATACATGGAAGACAATGCCACTCCTGGGAACCTGCTCAAAATTGGTGTCCGCAAGTCGGGAACAGGTACTGGCTTCCCGGTAAACAACAGTGGTGTGCCGGAAACCAGCGTAACCTTTGATTGCGATGAATTAGGCGAGCAATTTGTGGAAGTATGGAGCCTGGATGTAGCCGGTAATGCTGATTATTGCGAAACCTATGTGTTGGTACAGGACTTTTTTAATGGGTGCAGCCCGGCGCCTTTTATCCCAATCGTTTGCGCTGCAACAGCCTGTGGTGATGTTCCCGAAGATATATCATATGGTTTTGACTTCCCTCCTTCACCATTTCTGCCGCCTTTTACCATTTTTTCCTTAAGTGACGCCAATGGTTGTGGGGGAATGGATCCAAGCGTTCCAATTAGCCAAAACGTAGATATTGCCATCTCGCCAGTCAAGGATGATCATCCTCTTGAATATGTGAGTACTTTCGATATGCTCATTTTGCAAAACCATATTGATGGAACTGATCTTTTGGATAACCCTTATCAATGGATTGCAGCAGATGCCAACAAAGACAACGTTCTCGATACCCTGGATATCCTGGAGTGTAAAAAGCTCATTCTGGGTATTTACACGGAGCTCCCCAATAACACTTCCTGGCGTTTTGTCGATAAAAGCTATGTATTCCCTGCTCCGGATCCGCTTTCAGCACCCATTCCGGAAAGTGTAGTGGTAAATTCCAGTAATATGCCAACTACCCCCTTGGAGTTTGTGGCGGTTAAAATCTGCGACTTGACCTGTGGGAATCTGGTTAGTTTTTATGAGCAAATGTCTGAAAATCAACATCTTATTGGAGATGCCCAGCCCAATCCCACCCAAAATGGTGCAGTGATTCCATTGCAATTGATTGCTCAGGATCAGGTGGTATTGGACTTGCTGGATGTCTCCGGCCGACTGCTTTTCCATCAGGAAACCACCTTGCCCCAGGGGCCGGCAGCGTTGGAAATTCCTGCTTCTGCTATGTCTCAGGCAGGCATGTACCTGTGGCGTGTGCGCGCTGGCGATACGGTGAAAACGGGGAAAATTGTGGCGGATTAGGTTTTCACTGCTGAGTCGCGGAGTTTTTTAGTGACGGGGTGACTGCCAGTCACCCCGTCACTAAAAAACTCCGCGACTCAGCGCCTCCGCGGTAAAAATTCAGGACGTTGTCCACCTTCATTCAATTCTTTAACCTTACTCCTATGAAAGCGTTTTTTATATTTTTAAGCATGTTATTTGCCATACAGGCAAGTGCTCAGCGTCCGGAGCCGGTTTCCAGCTCAGGGCGAAATCAATCACTTGTAAATCCTTCACAATTACAGGGGCCACCTTTAGATACAGAACCGCCTGTGGTTGTTTGTTTGGGTGTTCAAAACATCAATATCCATACTTCAGGAGCCATCACAGTTTGGGCAGCTGATTTTATTTCTTCCCTAAGTGATAATGTTACACCGGTGAACGCGCTAAAAATAGGCATTCGGAAAGCAGGAACCGGAACCGGTTATCCTGTGGATGCTATTGGCAATTCCATAACCAGCGTTACTTTCAGTTGCTCGGAATTGGCCTTGCAGCAGGTAGAAGTTTGGGCCATTGATGAAGCTGGGAACTCAGATTATTGCACGGCTGGGTTACAGGTACAAGATCCATTTTCTTATTGTGATCAAAGTTATGATTCGGTGATAGTCTGCGTGAAATACCCATGTAATGATGAGCCAATGCCTGGGGTTTATTATGCTAACGATGGAATTAACCCTTGGCAACCTCCATTGCCAATCCCCATGCAGGAAGTAACAGATAGTACCGGATGTGGCATATTATACGTACCCATTGGATCATCAGCTACTATATTATTGGGGAAGGATGATTCCCCGCTTAATGGCGTGAATACCGCGGATATGTTGTTGATTGCCAAGCATATATTGGGTCTCGAACCTATTTCCAACCCTTATTTGCTGATTGCGGCAGATGCCAACAAAAGCGGTTCCATCACCACCTTTGATATTATTGAATTACAGAAGCTGATCAAGGGTATATACACGGAATTACCTAACAATACTTCCTGGCGGTTTGTGGATGCCAGTTTTCAGTTCCCGAATCCGTTCAACCCGTTTATGACTTCATTTCCTGAGACTATTTCATTTTCAGGTAGCGGAGATTTGCCCGACTCCGTGCTTTTTTACGGCATAAAAATCGGAGATATTGATTGCACTGCTTCACTTGATTCTTTGGGGCTTATTGATGCTCCGGATGCCAATATGGTCATAACAGATACCCTACTTCAGTCTGGAGCAGTCTATGATATGCCGATTTATATGAATGAGGAAGGTCCTTGGGCAGGTTATCAGTTTGCCTTGTCTTTTGACCCGGAGCATTTATCTGTTGTTGGTATCGTTCCAACACAATATTCAACCGCATCAAACTGGAGTCTTTCCCCAGGCAAAATGACTACCAGCTGGATTTCACCCATTAATCCGGTCAACTTTGGGCTAAATGAACCCATTGCTATCATAAAGGTATTAGCCCTGCAAACGATACAATTATCCGGCGAGTTCCAACTGGACAGCAATGTGCTGCCCGCCGAAGGATATGTGGGTTTTAATGCAGAAAAACGAGACCTGCTGCTCACCTTCGAACCCCAGTTTAAAACACCCGATATCCCTTCGGCAGATAAAAATTTGCCTACTCCGGACCCTGCCCAATTGGGCGATTTTGCTCCGCCAGTCATTACCTGTATCAATGGGTTAAGTGTCAATATTATGCCAACCGGAATGGTCAACCTTTGGTCAACGGACTTCTTGCAGGCTGTTTCTGACAATGCAACGCCGGTTTCAGCTATTGAAATAGGAATCCGAAAAGCAGGAACAGGAATTGGATTCCCGGAAGACGCAATAGGATTACCCATTCAAAGTGTACTCTATACCTGTCTTGAGTTGGGTACCCAGGGAGTAGAGCTTTGGGCCCGTGATCTGGCCGGCAATACCGCTCTTTGTGAAACCTATGTTGTAGTAACGGATAACCTGGGAAATTGCAACGGCGTGAATCAGGACTGGAATGTGGTGATATGCGCTGAAACGGAATATGTCGAAGGGGTGGAGGAAGTTGAGTATATGGTCGTTGGTAATAACCCAAGTGGCCCGTTTTATGCCAATGAAGTAGGGGGACTAAACAGTGGTTGCGGGCATTTTGATGTGGCTTTAGGCAGCAACCTTACGGGTTCAGTCATAAAGGACGATAACCCGCTCAATGGGGTCACTACCTATGATAAAATCTTAATAGCCAAGCATATTGACGGAACAGAGCCTTTGAATTCGCCCTATAAAATCATAGCCGCTGATGCTGACAAAAACGGAATTATCGACTCAATGGATATTCTGGAGTTGGAAAAGCTGATTCTCGGTATTAACACGGAATTTCCCAACAACACCTCCTGGCGCTTTGTACCGAAGGATTTTGTGTTCCCCGATCCGGCAAATCCATTTATCACGCCATTCCCGGAGTCCTCAAGTATTCAAAATCTTCAGTTTCCGGTTACCCTTGAATTTGTTGCCATTAAAGTGGGTGATGTAAATAATTCAGCGGTTGCTAATTTTTCAGGTTCTTCTTCCGATGAACGTAGACTGGCTAACCAATCGGCGCTCATTGGTATTGCATACCCCAACCCAACCCATGCAGGAGCCGTTATTCCAATGGAAATACATTCAAACGCCTGGGTAAGCTATAGCGTGTACTCGATGCAGGGGCGTCAGGTCTGGATGAATGAATCAGAGCTACCGCCGGGTATCCACTCTCTTGACATTCCGGCAGAAGCTTTTGTACATCCGGGCATGTACCTTTGGCTTGTACGTGCAGGAGATACGGTGAAAACGGGGAAAATTGTGGCGGAGTAGGTTTTTACCGCTGAGGCGCGGAGTTTTTTAGTGACGGGGTGACTGCCAATCCCCCCGTCACTAAAAAACTCCGCGCCTCAGCGTCTCTGCGGTAAAAAAATCCCTGCGCCTCGCAAAACACCTACCCCAATCCCTTCCCGGGATTCAATATTCCCAGCGGATCAAACACCTTTTTGATCTCACGCATAAGCCTGCGTTCTGTTTCTGAGAACACAATATCCACATAAGGCCTTTGTACCAGGCCGATCCCGTGCTCTCCGGAAATGGTGCCTCCCACACTTTTCACAAACTGGAAGATCTCACGAATACCCTTGGGTACTTCTCCATTCCAGGATGTTTCAGAAAGGTCGCCACGCAGAATATTGACGTGCAAATTGCCATCGCCGGCATGACCATAACACACAGATTCAAAGCCGTAACGCGCGCCAACGTCCTTCACCATTTTGAGCAAAGCAGGAAGTTCTGCCCTCGGCACCACCGTATCCTCTTCTTTGTAGATGGAATTTTTCTTCACCGCATGGGCCACATTACGGCGCAGTTTCCAAAGGGCTGTTTTGGTAGCATCATCGTCGGCAAAAAAGATTTCGCCACAATCAAACTGTTCCAAAACCCGCGAAATGGTTTCACAATCTGCTACCAGGCTTTCCATGTGAAAACCGTCTACTTCTATCAGCAGGTGTGCAGCGTCTTCCTCCTGAATGGGCACCGGCGTTTCGCCCACGTACCGAACGGCCCAGTCGATCGCATTACGTTCCATAAACTCCAATCCACTTGGGGTAACACCGGCCTGGAAAATAGCTGCCACAGCAGCGCAGGCACTTTCTGCTGAACGAAAAGGCACCAGCATCAACAGATTTTGGGTAGGGTAGGGCTGGAGCTTAAGTACGATCTTGGTAACGATTCCCAAAGTGCCTTCACTGCCTACCATGAGCTGGGTAAGGTTGTACCCGGTGGAGTTTTTCAGGGTGTTGGCGCCAGTCCAGATGATTTCACCATCGGCTAATACCACTTCCAGGTTCAGCACGTGGTCTTTGACCACTCCGTATTTTACGGCTTTGGGTCCGCCGGCATTGGTACTGATATTGCCACCAATGAAACTCCAGCCACGGCTGCTGGGATCTGGCGGGTAGAACAACCCTTTGTCTTTCAGCGTATTCTGAAGATTTTCCGTAATAACACCTGGTTCAACCGTAACCTGAAAATTGCGCTCATCAAGGCGCAAAATTTGATCAAATCGCCGCATTGAAATCACCAGTCCGCCATGATTGGGCAGCGCGCCGCCGGCCAGCCCGGACCCGCCTCCGCGAACAGTTACAGGTATGCGTTCGCGGGTACACAGACGCATGATGCGACTGATTTGATCCGTATCCGCAGGTTCCAGGACACCCTGAGGTAGAAATACCAGGTCTTCTGTTTCATCATGTCCGTGTTGCCGGAGTGCAGTTTCATCTGTCAGAAGGAATGATTCACTCACTATCTCACGCAATTCTGCCCAGATGGAAGGAGCGATCGTTGGAAGCGTTGTATTTTTGCCGGAAAGGGACAGCGATTGTCCCTCCGAAAACGTTTCAAGGTGGTTCATGCCTCTTTTGCTAATAACATGATGAAAAAAATACTCATATTTTGGATTGCCCTGTTGGCTGGATTTAGTGTTGTGGCACAAACAAGCCAAGCGGAGAAAGCCCCCAAAAAGGATGGCAAAAATAAGGGGATATTGGCGCATTTTGCCTTGGGAGGCCATTTGCCTGCAGGAGATTTGTCCAAACGCTTCCAAATCAATGGAGCTATTGGCGCCGGAACGGATTTTATTACCAAAAGCAACTGGATTGTTGGCCTGGAAGGGGCTTTCTTCTTTGGAAGTAAAATCAATGAAGATCCCCTGGCTATTATTCGGACGCCATCCGGCGATATCATTGGCAATGACCGAACCATTGCAACCGTTCGTTTACAACAAAGAGGTATGTATCTGGGCGCTACCTTTGGCAAATTGATCACTTTCAAAGAATCCCGTGAAGGCCTCCGACTCACCTTTGGCGGTGGATGGACCCAACACCGTATTCGTATTCTGGATGATGCCAGAACGGCTGCCCAGTTAACCGGTGATTATCGGAAAGGCTACGACCGCTTAACAGGCGGGCCGGCATTCCAGCAATTTGTGGGATGGCAACGTGTTGGTTATGGAAGAGAGGTCAGTTGGCTGATCGGCCTGGAGTTTAATCAAGGTTTCACTAACACGCGTCGCGACTGGGATTTTACCGAAATGCGCAAACTGGATGAACCTCGGATTGATCTTCGATTCGGTGTCAGAATGGCGTTTACATTGCCATTTTATACTGGGTTTGCGGAGGAGATATATTATTGATAGGTTTATGGGGTTTATGAGGGTTTATTGAGTTATTAGCTTTTTGTTTTCGTACTTCGCACGAGTAAAATACTATGCTGTGCTATGCTTTTAGTCTATCACCTGCTCATTTATGGCTATCTTGCTATAATTAACATAGCAGCCTTGTTTCATCCCAAGGCCCGGTTATGGGTGGAAGGACGGAAAAACTGGCGAAACCGGCTTCAAACAGCTGTTACAGCCTGGGAGGGAACACCAAAAGTATGCTGGTTCCATGCGGCATCCTTGGGCGAGTTTGAACAGGGCAGGCCGGTCATTGAAGCATTCCGGTCAGAATACCCTGAGTGGAAAATAGTATTGACCTTCTTTTCTCCCTCCGGCTACGAAATTCGAAAAAACTATCCCCACGCCGATCTGATCTGTTATTTGCCGGCAGATACCATCTCAAATGCTCATGATTTTCTGGAAATTCTTCAGCCCAATGTAGCGGTCTTTATCAAATATGAATTCTGGGCTAATTTTTTGAATGCATTGAAAAAGAATGGAACACCGACCATTCTGATTTCAGCTGTTTTTCGTCCGGGACAACCATTTTTTAAATGGTACGGCCCATTTTGGCGAAAGATGCTGGAGGCTTTTGACCACCTCTATGTACAGGATAGCCAATCAGAACAATTGCTTCAGGCTGTTGGCATCAATCAGGTTACAGTGGCAGGAGATACCCGTGTTGACCGGGTCATGGACATTGCCAGACAGGTGCCTGAAAATCCGGTGGTTGGACCCTTTGTGGCAGGGTCAAACCAGGTTTTAGTGGTTGGTAGTTCCTGGATTAAAGACGAGGAAATTTTATACCCGGCAGTGCAGTCATCCCGCCTTGATAAGGTGCTTATTGCTCCTCATGAGCCTTCTGCAAATAATGTTGACCGAATTTGCCGCCAGGTTGCTGCTGATGGGGTAACCAAATATTCACAGGGGCCCAAAACGGATGCCAAATGGATGGTCATTGATAATATCGGGTTGCTCAATACGCTTTACCGGTACGGACACAGTGCCTACATTGGAGGTGGTTTTGGGAAAGGAATTCATAATACCCTGGAGCCGGCGGCCTTTGGTTTGCCAGTCATTTTCGGCCCTAAATACCAGAAATTTGAAGAAGCCCGGCAATTTGTAGCTCGTGGAGGTGGATTTGTGGTGCAAAACAGCAATGATCTATTGGCTGTTTTGAAAATGCTTGAGGACGAAAATTTCTACAGGACAGCTTCCCGTGCTGTATTGAGTTATTTGGAAGAAAACAGCGGCGCCACGGAAAAAGTAATGATATTTCTACGGGGAGTAAGTTAATAGAGCTGTCTCAAAAGTCGTATTTTTTTTACCGCAGAGGCGGAGAGGCGCAGAGGGAGAGTTCCTGTCTCGGTTAAAAAAAAATCCTCTCTGCGCCTCCCCACCTCTGCGGTAAAAATTACTTCTGAGACCCCGACACTACTAACCCATCAATTCACCACTTCTACCCACTTACCCGGCTGCACCGCTCTGATCCGATTGTCGTACATGGCTTCGCAGGCTACAGCAGGCAAATAGTATTTCCCGGCATAAGCGGCGTTCAACTGTATGCGATAAGTACGCGATTGTTTGGCGTTCTTATCATTGTTCCAGTTAAAAGGTAGATCGAAGTAGGTAAATACCCTGTCGTCGCGTACATCCTGATAATCCATTGGGTCTGAGGTTGCACCACCTACCAGATTCATACGGGTATTCAGAATTTCCCATCCGGAAGGGAAGATCTGTGAAAGTGCCAATTCATTAAAGTCAAAGCGCATCGTTCCAGTCCGGGTTACGGTAACCTCTGCCAAAAAATCGGTGCCTTGTTTGAGTTTACCCGGATCTATCGCAGATCCTTTAAGATCAGTATACCGAACGCCCAGAGAAATATTGCTGCTTTCAGACGGCACATCAGCAGAAGCCGGCCGGCCGCGCATTACAATGCGACTGTAAAGCTTCTGTTTGCTCAGGTTTTTCACTGATACACCTCCAGTAACTTCATCACCCAGCGGATAGAGATAGTATGGAGTGGTGCTATTTACCGGAATTTCCCTTCCGCCAGCCTTGATGACAAAATCCGCTTTTTCTCCAAAAGTGGTCTTTTTAGCATATTTGCAAAGGGCTCTCAGGCAAGTAGCTACTTCTTGAGTAGAGTACCAGCGGGCTGCATCGCCAACTTGAGATGCCACCTGCATAGCTACATCCATGCCGCGCTTATTGTCGCCAATGGCAGTAAGGGTTTCCAGTTTCAACGCCAGATCGCGCAGGTCAGAGCCATAGGTGTAGCCCCACCAGGTATACCCGAATTTTTTGGTGTTGGTATCGTTCAACAGATCCCGGGCTGCTTCATTTTTGCCGGCGGTGGCGTATGCTGCAGCAAGCATAGAAGCTGAGTTGTCGTACTTCATTTTTTGCTCGCGCATACGGTTCATCCCGGCCAGGTCTGGTTTTCCTGCCAATGCCAGTGCATACAAACGATAGGCCTGCGACAATTCATTATCGTGATGCCACCAGCCATGTGGGTCGTTGTCTTTGCCTGGTTCCCAACTTCTGGAAACTTTTTGCTGATATTCAATCCAGCGGTCCAACATCTGCTGAGGAACCGAGAATCCTCTTGATCTGGCTTCCATCAGGAAATGCCCGGCGTAGGTGCCAGCCCAGTCAGCAACCTCATTTCCGCCGGCCCAATAAGAGAACCCGCCGGAAGCCATCTGGAAATTTTGCAATTTGGCAATGGCGGCCGTGATGTTCTTTTGAATATCCTGCTGTTGCTTGGAGTTTAGTGGCGCGATCAGATCTACATACAATTGTGGAAATGCTGCCGAGGTGGTTTGCTCAATACATCCGTGAGGATATTTGATGAGGTATTCCAGTTGTTTGGAGAGGTTAATAGGGGGAATACTGCTGATCTCTAGTACAGCTGCGTCCAGATCACTGAAGTCAGTTACTTTGGAAGACTGAGTCCAGGTTTGACCGGGTTCTACGCTTCCGTCCAGCACTCTGGTAATGAGCGGGTTAGGATTACGTACCTCGATCTCTATATTGGCATTGGCAAATTCCCCACCACCGGTGGCGGAAATCTTGAATTTAGCCACCCCCGTCTTGTTGCCTACTTTCAAATCAAAGTAAGCCATTTTTTGGCCGGGCTCGCTAAAAGCAAGATTGGTGGAATTGGAAGCTACACTCACCAGGCCTGAGGTTTCATCCACATCCACAGTGGCGCTATTGATGGATTTTTCCATGGCAAATACTTCCACCGGAAGTCGCAAAGTTTCACCCGGGCCTAATACACGCGGCAAGGTGGGCATTATCATCAGAGGTTTGCGTACTGGACATGTCTTCTCCGCATTGCCATAAGCGCCTTCCCCGGCAGCACCTGGAGCCGACATAACTGCCATGACACGCACCGAACCCACGTAGTTCTCAATTTTTAATCGGTGTTTGGCCGTTTGACCTTTTTCCAGTTTGAACGGACCCAGGTGGATCACACAAGGTTTAAATCGATTCACCTGATTGGCGTTTTTGGCCTTTTGATTGATGCCATCACCACCAATTGCCAGAATTCTCGACAACTCGGCGCCATACGCACCCAGTACATAATCGTAGATATCCCAGGTTTTTACCCCGTGTGCTTCCCGTGCGTAGAAGGCATCCCAGGGATTCGGAGTTTTGAATCTGGTAAGGTCGAGAAGCCCTTCATCCACGACATCAAGTGTGTACACACAGGCTTTTCCTCCTTTTTCTTTCAGCGAAATATTGAAAAACTCATCCGGGCGCAATTGGTCTGGCATGTCAATTTGCGCTTCCAATCGGGTAGCCACATTTTCAATATTGACCGGGACTACGCCATACATTCGGATGGGCAGGTCATTTTTCGTTTGGGCATGCGGCTGCATCAGGCTCACGTGTGCATACACGGTAGGCGCCATGTTCTTTTCCGCTTTGAATCGGAGAAAGTTGTCGCCAGCCACAGCGTCAAACCACAGGTGTTTGGCAACGCGGGTGCCGGTTTCCAGGGTAAGCAGAATGCGACCGTTTTCGCTGGCAGGCACCTTGAGCACTACCTCTTCCTCTACATTATATTTCTCTTTTTCTACGGTAAAGGGCAACATGGCGGCCGCATTGCGGCTTTGAATGTCGTTTAACTCTTCTGGCTGTCCAGACCAGAAGAAATCGCCGGCGGTATGTCCTTCTTCCGTGTCAGCAACCCGAACCAGGTAACGTCCCCAACCGGATGGTTTCACCGTCCAGCTGGCCTGACCTCTTGTATCTGTTACCAGTTCTGCGTGGTCAACAGCATCATTTAGCTCACTACTATTGTATTGACCTATGCCAGAACGTGCATCATCGTCCCACCACCACCGCCAGTCTACCCGGTACAGTGCAACGGTGATTTTATGATTAGCTACCGGTTTGCCCAAATTGTTCAATACCGCGAAGTTGACCTTACTGCTCCCGCTTCTATCCAGTGTTTTACTGCCCCATTTGTCGGTTGGGATATACACACCAACAAAACGTTCATAGGGTAAAACATCCAGAGCAAAGTTGTCTGTGCTGAAATCGCCGCCAGCTTCAAATGCTCTAACCTTGAAATTGGCAATGAGCTTGCCGGGAGCAGCACTCACTTCACCAATTTTTAAGGGCACTTTTGCCTGTCCGTTCTGATCGATATTGGCATCGAAAAGCACCTCTGGATCAGAATAGAAATATCGGGATGGATCATCAAAGGTGTATCCATTGTATCCCTTGAATTCTGTTTTAACGGCCCGAACCTGCATTTCAACCGTTGATTTTAGATTCTGGGCTACTGCTCCGTGCAACCAGTTAACCTTCAGGTTGCCGGTCAGGCCTTCTCCTTCGCCACCCACACTGAAGTCGCTGGCCGTCAGGAATGCTCTTGGCCCGAAGTTCAGGTCAAGTTTCAGGCGGTTGGGTTTTACGGTTTCTATTTTTACCTGTTTGGTGAATTCGGCGCCGCCAACCATCACTTTGGCCGTCCAGTTGCCTGTTTTAGCCTCGGATCGGGTAGCGCAATAGAATGGATAAACACCATTTACGCCACTTGTTGATACGGTACGATATTGCATGGAGCCTCCAGGATCCCGCAACTCAAAAACCACTGGGTGGCCTTGTGGCAAACGCCCGGTTTTATCTTCCAATACAAAATTCAAATACAGGGAGTCACCAGGGCGCCAAACGCCGCGTTCCCCATAAATATATCCCTTCAGGCCTTTTTGGGATTCCATACCGGCCACATCAAATCGGCTTAAAGACAAAGCGTTACCATCGGCCATGCGAAGATATCCCCGACGGTTATTGCCGGTGGCCATTGCCAGGAAAGGAGATTCACGCAAACCTTCTACCATCACGGTTCCATCCCCTTGGGTGCGAACTTTGGTGATGGGTTGAAGCTGAAAACTGAGCAATTCTATGTCAATGCCACTTACCGGTTGAGCGGTATGCAAATCTGTAACGGCCAGGAAAAGAGAACCATCTCGACCTTTTTTGGCCGTTATGCCGAGATCACTGACAAATACATTGCGCATGGTGAAGTGTTCCCGGTTGTAGTATTCCCGGGAGCAAGGATTTTCCCGGTTATCCCAACTGTAATCATCCTCTTCATCCCACCAATATTCGCTATCCGTTTCATCCCAGTAAATACCCCGGTAACCGCCTAAAATGGAACGCACAACGCCGTCTTCCACCTCATTTTCCGTTTCCTGAGAGAAAATATTGTTGCAACTTGTGTAATCCATTTTATAAGCGAGCCTCACCTGATATATAGCGCCCGGGTCTTTCTGGATCATATCTTTCAGGTCAAGGGCATACCTTTGCCAAACTTTTGAAGAAGCATCAGGGTTAATAGCAGCCAGATCAAATTTTTTCTGAAGTACAATTTTACCTACGCGTTCCAGTTCCTGTTCTCCTTCAATTTCATTTACCTGAAGAAACTGAAGGATATTGGAATTAAATATCTTGAATACCTCAACATCTACAGCAGTTAGGCCCACTGCTTCAAACGGGAAGATTACGCTTCCATTATTTTGTTGTGGTATGATAGCGCCCCGGCCTACCAAACGTACGCCTGGTTTGAGGTCTTCAAAATTCAGGGTCCATTCTCCGGCTCCATTCAGGTATTGGCCGGCGGTATTGCGAATGCTCCCATCTATCTGCACCTTTTTTGCACCGGTGATGCGTGCATCAGGATAAACACGTACGAAGTTGCCATCTGATACAAAGCGAAGTTTACCGGCAAAATTGTCTATCCGAACCAGGCCGGAAAGATCCTGTGCGCCAGAAATAGGATCGCTGAAATTGAGTAATATGTATTGTTCCTCTACCTGCACAGCTTTGGCAGAAAGGATGCTGAATTCGCCCAAAGGTGGAACTCCCTGTGTTTCTACAAAGTCTTTGTCTACTCCAATAGGATCGCCAGACCACGACATGCGTACCGAACTTGGAACATTGGACCGTTCCACGCCGGCAATGGTCCATTGGTGTGTTTTGCCATCCTGATCGTGTTGCCAACTCACCAAAAGAGCTTTATTCCCTTGTTTTGCGGCAAACATTTGCTCAATTTTAGCAGACTCACAGGCTTCGTTCACCCGGATCCGGCCAATGACCTGTTGCTGTCTTGGGTCAGCAGGATCCATGGTAATGCCGTCGGTAGTGACTTCATAAGCCAGTTCACGGATATGGAAACTGAACTCAAAAATCCGGGCAAGATCCGGCGCCTCTGTATAAATGCGTTTCAAGGCAACCTGTGCGGTGAACCGCTTACCGGGTGGCAACGGTTTGGCCGGGGTGAGTTTGATGGTGCGGTCGTCTTCCCACACAGCTTTTCCTTCAATCTTTGGGCTGGTGGAAAACAGGGAAGCCGGTACTTCCTGGCCTACCTGTTCAGCATTAATAGCTGCATTCACAAACCGCACCCTGACTACGTCATCGCGACTGATGGATCCGGAACTGAAGGCATAAACATATTGGGAAACGGCTTCATAATAGGCCTCGTTTTTTACTATTTTTTGGTTGTTAACGAGGAAAAAAATGCCTGTTGCAACGGCTGCCGTTGCAAGAATTGCGTACACAATTGGCTTTCGCATAGGAATTTTGAAAATAGTGGTTATGGTGTTGAGCTAAACGAATTGCCTAAACTTAGGAAAGTGCTATTAGGCCGTTCAAAAGTAGATAAGTTTCGTTACAATAACGAAGGACTTTGGTAAGAAAATATGTGGATGAAGCCAGGATTAAAAATATTCTTTTACCAGGGAAATAAACCCGCCTGAACAAGCCAATAAATACCGAATAATGCCATGCAATAGCCCAGATACCATTTCCAGTTCAACCAGTCAGTAGTTCTAATGCCATGCTTTCGTTCCAAAATCCAGATTAACCCAAGTTTTTCTACCCAGAAGGAGAGCACTACGGAAAATGCCAGACCGGGCAATCCCCAAAACTGAATAAACCAAAAGCCCAGCAGGAATTTTACCGCCAGTTCCAACAGGCTCACCCAGAAAATATTTCTGGAATCGCCTTTTGCCAAAACCACGGTTGCAGGCAACAAGACCCTGCTGGCCAGTGTAAGCAGATAGATATTGAATAAATCTGCGCTGTCTGCAAAATCCCGATTAAAGATCAATGGAAACAAGGGCTTGCTTACACAAATTAACACCATAGTGAGCGGGAATAGCCAGTGCATTAAACGCAGGGATTTGACCTTCAGCGCTTCCAGTCCCGATGTCAAATCTGACACAATCGTTGGGATCATGGCCGTTCCTAGGGCACTTACCAATGCAGTGGCCAATGGAAACTCTCTGGCTCCATACCGATAAACGGCGAATACTGCAGGATCGTTGTAATGCCAGCCCACCAGCCAGTTATCGAACAGGATGAGCATATTGCTCACCACATTACTCAGCATTAGGGGAGCGCAAAATGCTAAATATTGTAAAATGAGGGCTGTGTCCAATTGGAATTTACCCAATCGAAAGGCCAGGGCGGCGGCCCAAAGCCATTTTCCCAAACTCAGCAATATCAGGGCCTTGATGACACCCTCGAGTCCCTGACCTCCATATAAAGGAAGGATCAAGGCAATTAAATACAGTCCAAAAGATGCGATTCCCCATAATAGAATTTTTCTGGGTTTTTCCTGCAACAGGTAGAGGTATTCTACAGGGAAGGCCGGGAGGTTAAACAGCATATACACCGCAAACCACTTAAAATAAGGTACCTCTGGCATGCCGGTTAACCATGGCGACATCCAGGATTCGCCCATCCACATCAATCCAAAAAGTACCAGGGAAATGCTGCAAAACAGCAAAAAATGATTGAAAATAAAAACTTTTCGGGCTTCAGCTTCCAGTCTGGCAAATACCGGCGCTATGCCCTGAAGTAAACCTGTTACCCAGAAAAAGGTCAGGATGGTACTCAGGTATAATAACATCTCCCACGCGCCAATTTCTGAAACCGACAAGCCACTCTTAGCCAATAGGATGCCCGTGAGTACCGCTGTACCAAGGCGCATGACCTGAAAAGCCTGTAGGGCAGAAGTGGATGTGAGTCGGATGGTCAAAGGAAGTATTGGCTAATGGCGTGCAAGGAACGGATATTGATCAGGATTTTGCGAGTTGGGTTGCCAGTTGTTGGGCAAAAAATGGGGCTAAAAGGGCTCCTTTAGTTCCAAGGCCGTTCAGCATAAATACTTTAGGGTGAATCTGGCTTTGTAATACCACTGGTCGGCGGTCTATCATGGTAGGACGGATACCGGCTACCTGATCTACGATATCAAAGGGGACCTTCAGCATTTCATGTAAATGATGTAGCAAAAAGGCTTTGCCGTCTTCACTTGGATGTGTATCCGGGAAGGCCCACCTGTAAGTGCTTCCTGCCCAATACGTTCCATTCCCTAATGGTGAAATCAACACCGTTTTTTTGAGCATTTCATCAGGTAGTTGGTCTGTTGGAATGCCGGGAAAACGAAGCAACAAGGCTTCTCCTTTGGAAACCCGAAACGGTGTATTGGGGAAATAGGGGTTGTTTTCGCCTCGCCAGCCTTCGCAAAACACCACATGGTCATAATCGGGAAAAGCGCTTTCCGGGGATTCGATGGCAACTGAAGTTTCTTGAAAAAAGCCTTTTTCAGAGGCAAATCGACGAAATTGGGTGGTCAAAAGAGGTAAGTTTACTCTCCCTGACTGATGAATCAACCCGAAGTGAAATCCTGATTTTAATAATGGTCCCCAGGCTCCCGCGTGGTCGCGTTCACTTAAATAAGATATGTAATCCTCCTGTGTACAACGGACGGACCAATCGTTCGTTTCTTCTGAAGTAGCTAAAAGCCTGAGTATGGGGCGTTCCTCCCAAAGTCCTGTTTCCAGAACATGCTCCAATTCCTGGTATGTCTGGCGTGCCAGCGGATAGAATTCATCAAATCGCCATGATTTGACATATCGTTTTCCTGTGACCGGATTGATAATGCCGGCTGCAGCAATGGAAGAAGCTCCGGGCAGTTTGCCGTCTTTAATATGGAACTGGATGCCGCGTTTACGCAACTCCCAGGCAAGCAAAGTGCCGGCCACTCCCTGACCGATGATCAAAATTTTAGACATGCAAGAGGCTGTCTTATTTGAATCTCCGTCTAACCAGTTTGATAAAGGCTTTGGCGGTGTCTACCCGTTTTTTATCGGTCCAGGTATAATGTACTACATAATGTTGGATCAGAAAATCGCGGGCCTGGTCAAAATGAGCAAGGTCATTGATAGCATTCAGGGCACTTTCAAAGGCTTTTCCATCTCCGGCAAAAAGCTCGCTGGTATATAGCAGGCGATCGTTCAGTGCAATGGCTTTCTTTAAATCTGCAATAGCTGATTCGGCCAATTTTTCAGAAAGCTCCTTGGCTTGTTTTTCTTCAAATAAGGCCTCTAATCCACCTGCCGACGGGGGAGACACTTTAACCGGAGCTGGCTTTTCTTCAATCACGGGTGGTGCTGGTGGCGGCGGTGGTACAGGGATTTCCTGAACGACAGGCGGCGCAACCGGTTCAACGACTACCACGGGTGGTGGTGGCGGCGGCGTTTCTTTTACCACTTCAACCACGGGTGCAGGTGTGATCACACGGGCTGGAGCTGGTTCCGGCTTATAGGCAGGTGCAGAAACAGCTGGATCAGAAAGAATGGCATCATACAACTCTCGAACATAAGATGCCAGGATATCGATGTCTAAACGGACGATATTTTCCGGATCTTTGTTCATTCGGTTAAACTCTCGTTGAAGCTTGTCGAGGTAAATTTTTGATTTTTGAAAATCCATTAGCGGGAGGGTTTGATAACAGTGCCTATTTTCACCGGCGAATTTCCAATATTTTTTCAACTATGCAGGGGAAAGTTCAGCATTTGCAGGGCGCCCGGCTAAAAATAGTATCTAATCGTGTTTTTAGAACCACATTTCAAAGGACAAAGGAAAGGCTGGATTGAAGTAGTGTGCGGGTGTATGTTTTCCGGAAAAACGGAAGAATTGATCCGCAGACTACGGCGGGCTAAAATTGCTGAAATGAAGGTGGAAGTCTTCAAGCCTAAGGTTGACACCCGATACGATGAAATCGCTATCGTTTCGCATGATACCACTTCCGTGCTGGCTCAACCGGTAGGCCATTCTTCCAAAATACTGGAAATCAGCGAGGATACCACCGTTGTTGGTATAGATGAAGCGCAATTTTTTGACATGGAACTGCCGGATATTTGTCAGGAATTGGCTTTAAGAGGTGTAAGGGTCATTATAGCCGGTCTGGATATGGATTACAAAGGAATTCCGTTTGGCCCTATGCCTGCCTTGCTTTCCGTAGCAGAATATGTAACCAAAGTACACGCTATTTGTGTACATTGTGGGAACCTCGCTACGCATTCCTATCGTTTAGCCGAGGAAGATTCTGTGGTACTACTGGGCGAAAAAGGCCAGTATGAACCACGTTGCAGAACCTGTTATCACCAGGGAAATATCCTCAGACTCAAATAGTTCCATTTAATAGTCGGAAATTTGCCCCAAACTCATTCACTCACTCATTACTCATTTACTTTGAATCTCGTCAACGACAAATATCAGTTTGCCGGAGGAATTGATCCTCTGGAATTGTGCAAACAGTACGGCACACCCTTGTATGTTTATGATGCTGCGACCATTGAAAGACAGTATAAACGCATTACCTCGGCCTATAGCTACCCGAAATTTAAGGTACACTATGCCTGCAAGGCATTAAGCAACATCAGTATTTTGAAGCTATTGCGCAGCATGGGTTCAGCACTGGATTGTGTTTCCATTGGTGAAGTCAAACTGGGCCTGATGGCGGGTTATGCGCCTGAAGATATCTTATTCACACCCAATTTTGCAGGTATCAGTGAGTTTGAAGAAGCCGTTGGGCTTGGCGTGAAGATCAATATTGATGCTATTCCAATGCTGGAAAACTGGGGTCTTCATCATCCGGATGTTCCGTTTTGTATTCGCATTAACCCACACCTGATGGCTGGAGGGAATGAGAAGATCAGTGTTGGACATATCGATTCCAAGTTCGGCATCAGCATCCACCAGTTGCCTCACGTCATGCGCATTGTAGAGAATCAAAAACTCAAGGTGGAAGGTCTGCACATGCACACCGGTTCGGATATCCTGGATGTGGATGTTTTTTTACGCGGGGCTGAAATTCTGTTTGAAGCCGCACGAAAATTTCCTGATTTGAAATATATTGATCTGGGGAGCGGCTTTAAGGTGCCGTATAAACCGGACGACATTGAAACGGATGTGGAAGAAGTAGGCGAAAAACTCAGCCATCGCTTTGCTGAATTTTGTAAGGAATATGGGAGAGAACTTACGCTGATGATTGAACCTGGAAAATTTCTGGTCAGCGAATCCGGGTACTTTTTTGCCAAATGCACCCTGGTGAAACAAACTACTTCCACCGCTTTTGTAGGATTGGATACCGGGTTTAATCACCTGATTCGACCTATGTTTTACGGCGCTTACCACAAAATAGTGAACGTGACAGAACCTACTTTCAAGCCCCGGATCTATAACGTGGTGGGTAATATTTGTGAGACCGACACTTTTGCAGCTGACCGCCGGATTGCAGAAGTGGTAGAAGGCGATATTTTGTGTTTTTATAATGCCGGGGCTTATGGTTATACGATGTCGTCAAATTTTAACTCCAGATTGCGCCCTGCAGAAGTGCTCATTTACAAGGGGAAAGCTTTGTTGATCAGAGAGCGGGAAACCTTTGAGGATCTGGTACAGGGACAGCCGGAAATTTCTTTTTAGAGGGGATGAATTGGCGCCAAATAATGTTTTGATATTTGGGTGTTTTATGTCTTGGGCAAAATAATATTTTTTCAACTAAGAAATTGAGAAATATACTTGCACAGAAATTATGGATCCCCATACTTTAGCCCAGTTAATCATTTTTTTCATCAAATCCAACTGTTCTTTTTAACATGAAAAATCGTTTTCTGACCCTCGTTGCTTTCGCGCTTCTTTTTGCCGGGCTAAATTCCTGCTCCAAAAACGAACCTGTGGTGACTACTGTTGAGCAAGGCTTGTCTACTGATCTGAAAGCCAAAATCAAAGCACTTGGCTTTGACGCTGATGAAGCCTTCCCAGTAGAAGGTGGTTATATCGTAGAAGGTGATATCTTCCTGAGCGATGAAGATCTGAGTAAGCCTATAAACCTTGCGAATTCTCTAACCATTGCTGAAGAAGAGCAGTACCACACAACCAATTTGGTTACCGGGTTGCCGCGTACCATTACCATCAGCAAAAGTGGAAATTTCAACCAGAATATTTCAACTGCAATCACTAATGCAGTAGCGCGCTACAATGCACAAAACCTGGGGCTTACCTTTCAGGAGGTTTCCAGCAATGGAAATATCAATGTAAGAATAGTAAATGGCGGCGGCTTCATTGCTTCTGCCGGTTTTCCTACCAGTGGCGGTGATCCCTATAATGAAGTTCAATTCAATCGTCAGTATCGCAACTGGAATGTGAACACGTTAACTACTGTATTTGCACATGAGTTTGGCCATTGCATCGGCTTCCGCCATACAGATTACATGAACCGTTCTTATAGCTGTGGAAGTGGCGGTAACGAAGGGGATGGAGGCGTTGGCGCCATCCACATTCCTGGCACCCCAACTGGCCCGGATGCCGCTTCCTGGATGCTTGCCTGCATCGGAAATGGCACAAACCGTCCATTTAATGCAAACGATGTAACTGCACTTGGCTTCCTGTATTAATTCAGCCATTGTACCATGATTTTTTGAACCACAAAGTCACAAAGGTTTCAAAAAAACACAAAAGGCACAGAAGGCACAAAGGGGATAAACTTAAAATATCCTTTGTGCTCTTTGTGCCTTTTGTGTTTTTATTAAAACGTTATGCCCTCTCTGTCTTTTTAGTTCAATCTTCTTGGTGCATTATCATGTTTAATGGATAACCAGCGTCCCTATACCTACTTCATTACCACCTTCTGTAATCCTGAAAAAGTAAACGCCTGGAGAAATTCCGTTCAAAGAGATTTGATCCAGTTGCTCACTGGAAATAGCTTCCAAAATCAGCTTTCCATACATGTCATACAATGCAAACTGTCCTGGTTCGTCGGTTCGGCAAATCCAACTCAGGATTCCATTACTGTTTGCTGGATTCGGGAAAAGCCACCAGGTCAGATTGCCGGAGAAGTAGCCTTCTGCCAGATCGCTGTATACAATTCCTCCCCCATCCAAAGTCAATTTTGCTCTGTAAACATTTATTCCTGGATTAGGATGCTCATCCTGAAAGGAATAAATGGTTCCATTCGGCGCTACTTCTCCTATTGGTATAAATGCGGTACCGGCTCTTTTTTCCAGGACAATGTTTTGTAAATGATAATCGGTGCCAAGTACCAAAGTCAGATCAATGGTGGAATCTCCAAACCATTCGGCCTGAAAATTTCGAAAATAGCATCCAACACCCTGGGTGGCTATGTCAGGGGCTGCACTTCTTCTATTAATAATAGATGGATTGGCACGGCAAGCTACTGCAAACCGATTTTGAGGATAGTTTAGTTTAGGCAGGACGACAAAAGTATCCTGTACCCATATTAACGGCTCCAGATATTGGTTCTCCATTCCATATAACAGGTATTCTGCATGGACTGATATATTATTCCAGTGCAACATGATGGAATCCGGACAATTGAAGCCCACCTCCACCCGAATTTCCGGAGCTACCAAAAAGGTGTCTGAAACATGGCCAACTCCGTTTATTTCCATCCGTAATTGAATGGCCGCAAAAGTATCTGGCAGCAACCAGCGTATCCAACCTTGTTCCAACCTGGCTGAATCATTGATGACATGCCAATGATCGTTTCGTACATCTCTCCAGCTCAACACCCCATTACCCGTAGTCAGGCCTGCATCCCATTGTGCCACAATCCCGGAGTTTGAAATGGCCGGGGTTTGGGCCAGCGGATATGCCCAGTGAAAGGTATTAAGTGTATCCAGATTCCAAGCCAATCCAAAATGCTGTGGACCAGTCATATCTGCCGGCGCCTTGATCTGTATTTCCCAAAGCCCTGATGCCGGCATGCCTATGAATATCTGCTCCAAATTGTTTAGGCTGTCTATTCCAGTTGTAGCAGGTAATGAAAGCGAATCTGCCGAAGGATAGGTGTTCAGAACCCATGGATAATGTACCTGCCCGGTAGGTGAAACAAGGCTCATGTCCAGATCATGCAACAATGCGGTATGAGTCAAAGGGATGGCTGGAGGGTCATTCCAGGACATGGTGATTTTAAGTGATTGTACAGTGGGGTTAACTGCGACAGGAATTTTCAGGGTTTGGGAAGGCAGTACGATTCCTTCCATAAAAAAACCATCATACACCTGCTGTGCCGATTTGCGTCCATTCAGATTCCCAAAACCGCTTGCGAAGTCAGGACCTCTTGGCCCAATATCATCTGCTCCGTTCACCAACAACGCACGCACCAGATCGGAATAGGGTAGGGAGTCTGTGGTTTCCAGTAGGGCTTGTTGTAAAACAGCTGCCACGCCGCTCACCAATGCAGCTGATTCTGAACTGCCACCTTTGCCAAAAGCCATAAGATCAGGCTTAATTCGTCCGTCGTATGCAGGCCCTCGCGAACTCCTTAATGCAGGCTGGCTAAAGGAATCCACCGATCCCACCAGCAGGATGTTCTTGGCCATCTTAAATTCACCGCTCAGATTGGAAAATCCTGGAATTCCGGCATATTTCCCATCCAAGGCGGCACTATCACCTTTATTTCCTGCAGAAAACACATGAATAAGAGACGGAAAATACTGACTGGAAAGGTCGTAAGCGGCAGCCCGTTCGCCATACCAGCTTTGGATATCTACGCCATAGGAATGATTTTGGACCGATATTCCTGTTGCATCATAATCCGGATCTGGCATTAAGCCAACGAAACTGGAAGAGATCAAATGGCAACCAGGGGCGGCGCCGAGGCCGGCCCAGTCTGCATTGCCAGCACCACCGGCAAGAGACGCCATGATATTCGCATGACTGGTTACATTCGCAGCAGCATTTGGATTGGCAACGATCCTGCCTAGAATATCAATGTCGGTGCCGGCAAAGCGGAACTCTTTAATGGAAAGTCTGATGCCTGCCCCATTCCACCGGGGGTAGTACCGATGCAGGGCTGCGATGTTGTTGACAAAAAGATTGTGTCCGGGTACCAGATATTCCTCTTTTTGAGCCAATGCAGTTGCTGAAGTCAAACTAAACAAAAGTGCTATAATACGCCAATTCATATCTGCAAACATAATCCAGCAAATGGAATTTTTCTCCACAAGATGTTTCAGGTCCGGTTGTTTATACTGGAACATTTTTATTGCACCTTTGCTCTTCATTTTCACCACCTGTAAATCCAATCAACAAGTGGAGTCGTTTAATTATTTGCAAGCGGTTAAAAACGGACTATGCACCTTTGCCGATGGCACTACAGAGTCAATTCCGCATTGGGGCGACCCTGCGTGGATACATATCTTTATTGTTCGTCATGCAGATAAAGCAAAAGATGATCCGCGAGATCCTTCTTTAACGGCTGAAGGTGCGGCCAGAGCTGAACGTCTGGGCAGGATTTTGGCAGAGGCAGGCCTGGATTCCGTATATGCCACACCAAGTCGCAGAGCGCAATTAACCGCTGAACCTGTTCAGCGCCGAGGCCAGACGCCTCCAGTTATTTCTTATCGGCCGGATAAACAAGAAGCATGGATATCTGAATTGCTGGAACACGAAAAAGGCAAAAAAAACCTGGTGATCGGGCATCAGCAAACCATTCCTCAACTGCTCAACCAATTATCTGAAAGTTTAGACTACGATCATATTCCGGAACAAGATTATGGCCGGTTTTATGTGGTGGCTTCACAGGGTGTTGGGAAAACAGAAATCAAAGAACTACGCTATTGAGCGTTTCAAATAAATGCTTTCCTTTCCATAAAATAACCGCACAACTGTATGTTTTCTAATGTAAAATCTTCCTTACAAGCTGAAATCCAGGGCATTAAAGATGCCGGCTTGTACAAACAAGAACGCATTATTACCTCACCGCAAGGGCCGGTCATTGATACCACCGCACAGGAAGAGGTGTTGAATTTTTGTGCCAACAACTACCTGGGACTGAGTAGTCATCCACAGGTAATTGAAGCAGCGATTGAAGCCATTCGTACCCATGGATATGGACTATCCAGTGTTCGCTTTATTTGCGGAACACAGGATATTCACAAGGAACTGGAGCAAAAGTTAGCCACGTTTCTGGGCATGGAAGACACCATTCTGTATGCCGCAGCATTCGATGCTAATGGAGGACTCTTTGAACCACTTCTGGGGGAGGAGGATGCCATCATCAGCGATGAGTTGAACCATGCCAGTATTATCGATGGTATCCGCTTGTGTAAAGCCAAACGCTTTCGTTACAAGCATAATGATATGAATTCATTGGAGGAATGCCTGAAAGAAGCTGCCGGAGCCCGCAGAAAGCTGATTTTTACAGACGGCGCTTTTTCCATGGATGGCACCATCGCCCAGCTTGACAAAATTTGTGACCTGGCCGATCGCTATGAAGCCATGGTTGGCATTGATGAATGCCATGCTTCAGGATTTTTGGGGAAAACCGGACGAGGTACCCATGAATATCGCGGCGTGATGGATCGGATTGATATTGTTACCGGAACGCTGGGCAAAGCATTGGGAGGCGCAAGTGGTGGTTTTACATCTGCCAAAAAGGAAATTGTGGAAATTTTACGTCAGCGTTCACGCCCATATCTGTTCTCCAATACAGTAGCGCCGAGTATTGTAGGGGCAAGCATTAAAGTGCTCGATCTGCTGAGCTCCAGTACCGCACTTCGGGATAAACTCGAACGCAATACCCAATATTTCCGTAGCGCCATGACGGCGGCAGGTTTCGACATCATTCCGGGCGAGCACCCAATTGTTCCGATCATGCTATATGATGCACCGCTCGCTCAGCAATTTGCAGCACGGCTCCTGACAGAAGGGATCTATGTCATTGGGTTCTTCTTCCCGGTAGTTCCTCAGGGCAAGGCAAGGATTCGTGTTCAGCTTTCGGCTGCCCATGATCAGCACCATTTGGAGCGCGCAGTTGCAGCCTTTACCAAAGTGGGCAAAGAATTAGGTGTATTGAAATGAATGCCATTGAACATGTAATTTTTTAGTAAAGACCGTGTGGGAGCCATTTCTCACACGGTCTTTTTATTGTGTGAAGCTGTATTTCCAGCTAAAAAGCGTATATAGACAGGTTAGCCGCGGTCTTTGTCGAAAGCCTGCCCTCAAAATCCATGTGTTTTTTGTAATTTTGACCGCTTATAACTGATCAGATTTTGGTTATGTCTACAACAACATCAAGTTCACCCTTTCCTAATTCACCTTTGAGCCAGCCGCTAAAATGCATTATTGTTGAGGATGAACCACTGGCTGCCGAAATATTGGCGGAATATGTGCATCAAACGCCTTTTTTGGAGTTGACCCATATTTGTTACGACGCCATCAAGGCATTGGATGTGGTGCGCCAAAATCCGGTGGATGTCATGTTTTTAGACATCAACCTGCCAAAACTTAACGGGCTTGAGTTCCTCAAAACACTTCTGCATCAACCACGGGTGATCATTACCTCTGCTTATCACCAGTATGCAGTGGAAGGCTTTGAACATCAGGTAACAGACTACTTGCTCAAACCTATTGAGTTTGCCCGGTATGCCAAGGCTGTTAATAAACTATTGAAACCTCAAAAACACGCAGATGCCATAGTCTCAAAACCGGCTGAGCATCTCATCCGTCCGTATTACTTTTTTACCGTAAGCAAGCGCTCGGTCAAAATTTATCTCGACGAGATTTTATACATTGAAAGCTTGAAAGATTCGGTTTCCATTGTAACGAAATCAAAATCCTACCACACGCACTACCAGTTAGGAGAATTGGAAGAATTGATGCGCTCAGATAATTTTTTGCGCATTCACCGATCTTTTATGGTAGCCATCGACAAGATTGAATCTTTTTCAGCCGCTGAGGTTGAAATTGCCGGCCGAACCTTGCCTATAGGACGGAGTCACAAACTTTATGTCATGGAAAAACTCGGCCGGAGTGTACCAGCCGTGTGAGTTTTGGGCTCCATTGTATGCATCCTGAGTGCATTATACCTAACTTTGTTCCTTTATGCAAAGTTTAGCCCAATCTTCAAAATCCAACCTTCCAGACGATGGCGCCCTGCTACGACGTTTGACCGATAATTTGTCGCGTTGGGCATTCACTGATTTTGAACAATCACAGTATGCTTTAACGGAACTGGGTCGGCTGATTAATCCTCGCAGTCCGTTTGATGTACGTCTGTCCTATCATCGAAGTGCTGCCTTTCTGGAAAATCAATGGTACCGCTATGAGCAGTCTCTGAATCATGCCCGACAGGCTGTTGCTGTTTTGGAAAGCCTGGTTGATAACTGGGCACTGGCAGAGATTTGGGCTGACATTGCCGCTACACACCTTAACCAACGGGATTGGCCTGCGGCTGAAGATGCAATAGAACGTGCAAAGCGATACCTGGGTGAAGATGCACCTTCACGCTTGCGCGCCCATGTTTCCTGTAGAGAAGGCTTTTTTTATCTGCATTTTGCCAGTCCCAGAAAGGCGCTCGATTGTTTGATGGAGGCCGAAAAGGACTTGCTTGATCTGGATGAAAAAAATGCTAAACTCAAGGATTGGTATATTAAAACATTGACATTGAGTGGATTGGGAGAGTTGTATGAATATCTTGGAGAGGAAGAAAAAAGCCAGGAAGCTTACCGTAGTATTCTGCCAATTGTAGAGAAGTATAATCTCCGTCCTCGTTTGGCCTGGCATTACCTGAATGCCGGACGAGCGGCGTTGGCCAGAAATGAGCAGGATCTTGCTCAGTTGCACTTTGAAAAAGTGCTGAATGTTGCTGGCGCCGGCGAAGCAGGGGCTAAAACGCTGGCGCTTAGTAATCTGGGTATTTTGGCTACACTGGCCGGAAATGCACCCAAAGCATTTAACTTGTTTGGACAGGCAGCTTCGGATTACGACCCGCCTGAAAAACCCTCGGATTTTACGAACCTCTCTAAAATTGAAAGCTGGAGTGCCGGATTGTATTTCCAATTAAACGATGTTACAGAAGCGGAACGACATTATCTCCGCGCATGGGAAATAGGCAAAAAAGGTGGCGATTATTACCATTTAGCACAGGTAAGCCAAAAACTGGCTTCCTTGTATGAAAGTGCAGGCAATTACCAAAAAGCCTATGAGTGGCAAAGGATGGTAACAGAACTAAATCAGACTTTTTTCAACCGGCTGCGGGATAATGAGCGTCAGGAAATTGAAGCCCGGCATCAATTGGAGCGCAGCAGGCAGGAAAGTAAAATAGCCAGATTACGGGTGGCCGGATTACAATTGCGTGCACTACGTGCTCAAATGAATCCTCACTTCATGTTCAATTCCCTGAATGCCATCCAAGGTCTGGTTACTTCAGGCAGAAATGCAGAAGCGGAATCGTATTTGGCTAAATTTGCCAAAATGATGCGGCATACCCTCGAATATTCTGAACTGGAAGAGGTGTCGTTGGAACAGGAAATAGAGTTTTTGGAAAGATACCTGGATATCAACCGGAAACTCAGATTCCGTGATCGGCTGGATTTTCAAGTCATTGCTCCCAAAAATGAGGAGCTGGATGAGTTGTTTGTGCCTACCATGATCGTTCAGCCATTTGTAGAAAATGCCATTGAACATGGATTGCGACCACGACAGGAAGGCAGATTGATTATTCGGTTTGAAGTAATGCCGGATGATGAAAACCTGTTGCGGTGCACCATTGAAGACGATGGGGTAGGGATCAACAAGGGGCGGGAAAAACAAGCTGCCCAGGCTGGCGCAGGGTTCCAAAAACACCGATCCAGAGGCATGGAAATTACGAATGAGCGCCTGATGTTACTTCATCAAATCCAGCAACGGCCGGGAGATAATTTTATTCAGATTTATGATTTGGCAGATTTAACCAATGGAAACCGATCCGGTACAAAGGTGGAAGTTTTGTTGCCGATATTGAACGGAGAGTGATTTTTGACTTTATAACAACATAATTTAGGGTAAAAAGCTAATAAAAGTATTACTGTTTTTACAAACTTAACTTTAACTTAATATTAAAATGACGGTATTCGACCTCTCTCAAATCTAATTTTGCCTTGAGTTTCCTAACCTCGTTTTTTCTGGCTTGCAGGTTTTAAGTTTTGCCAAAAGGAGTAACTTTAGAATCTGAATTCAGATTATTTTTTAACTACTAAACATCTATCCCTATGATGCTGGGTTTCATCGCAGATTTGTCTGTGAATGCTTCTCTCCTTCTCATTGTTTGTTTGGTTGCAGTTTGCGCCTTTGAAGCAATCAATGGCTTCCACGATACTGCCAATGCAGTAGCAACTGTTATCTACACTAAAACTTTACCTCCTGTATTTGCCGTTATCTGGTCGGGATTTTGGAATTTCCTTGGAGCCATGTTCGGAGGCATTGCGGTGGCTATGGGTATGATTAAGCTCATGCCGCTCAACGATATGATGACCATACCGTTGAATGAGAACATTGCCATGGTGCTTGCCATTCTGTTCACAGCAATTGCCTGGAATCTGGGTACCTGGTATTTTGGAATTCCTTGCTCCAGCTCGCACACCATGATTGGGTCGCTCCTCGGCGGAGGTTTTGCATTTTATTCCGTGCACGGAGGGGTTGGTCCTAACTGGGATAAAGCCAAGGACGTGGGTATGTCTCTATTGATTTCCCCACTTTTCGGTTTTGCAATGGCCATTCTTTTGATGTTCCTGCTTAGGGCAACGGTTAAGAAAAAAACCATATTCAAATCGCCCGACGAAACCAAAAAGGCCCCACCCACTTGGATTAGAGCCATTTTGATTGCAACCTGCACGCTGGTTAGTTACTTCCACGGTAATAATGATGGACAGAAAGGGGTTGGTTTGTTGATGGTCGTATTGATTGCATTTATGCCAATGCAGTTTGCTTTGGCGCCGCATTTTGACCCCGCCGGCCCCAGAGCAAATATCCAAAAAATAGAGATGTCTCTGAATCAGGCTATGGCCAGTGATAGTTTGCACCTGGAGCCTTTGGCCAAGGAATGCCGGAAAATGGTTGTCCAGCTAGATTCTTTTAAAGCTGCCGATAAAGCATCTGTTTTTGCGATGCGTAAAGCTGTTCAGTCTTTCAATAAAAAATTGGAATCCGCACTCAAGGCGGAGACATTGAAAGGTGAACCGGCAAAAGTTGCAAAGGCGGAAATTAAAGAACTTAAAGGCGCTTATGAATTCCGTGTCACCTGGACAGTGGTTTTGATCTCACTTTGCCTTGGCCTGGGCACTATGGTTGGCTGGAAGCGAATCGTAGTTACCATTGGCGAGAAAATTGGCAAATCACACCTCACTTATGCCCAGGGAGCCAGCGCCGAACTCTGCGCGGCAGCTACCATTGGTGTAAGCAGCTATTATGGACTACCTGTCAGCACCACCCACGTACTTTCCTCAGGTGTTGCCGGTACAATGGTTGCCGAAGGTGGTGTATCTAATCTCCGTAAAAAGACGATTACCAGTATTGCATTGGCCTGGCTGCTAACGCTCCCGGTAACTTTTATCGGTGCAGCCATCATGTTTTATCTGTTCCGAATGTTTGCTTAGAAGTGTTTGAGTGTCTGAGTTTTCGAGTGTTTGAGTGGGGGTGCCTGGGCTAATGATTTTGGACGTTTTCTTGACCTCCATTTCTCAATAATGCCCAGATCAACGCCAACTCAAACACTCAAATACACAGACACCCAAACACTCCGCTTCTGTATCCAATTTCTTAACTTAAGTCTGTTCCTAACCTGACTATGTTACACCGTATCCACTGGCTGGTGGTTGCGTTGGTATGTATTTGCCTGCAAGTACATGGCCAAACCAACCCTGCCGACTCATTGGCCAAAAAGGCCGCTCCAACTGCGAGCAAACCTGCTTCCTCCTCCAAATGGTATGATAAACTGAGCCTCCGGGGGTATGCCCAATTCCGATATAACCGTTTGCTGGAAACCAATCCCGATCTTCGTTGCGAACAGTGTGACCGCAGTATTGGCAAAGGCCAGACCTTTTCCTTCCGCCGGGCGCGACTGATTTTCAGCGGCGATGTACACGAACGGTTATTTGCGTATATTCAGTTTGATTACTCTGCCGACGCCAGCGCTACAAGCAAGCATTTTCTCCAGGTGCGGGATGCATACTTCGACTGGGCTATGGACAAAAAGAAGGAATATCGTTTGCGTATCGGGCAAAGTAAAGTTCCATTTGGATTTGAAAACTTGCAATCTAGTTCAAACCGTATTCCTTTGGACCGATCCGATGCATTGAATTCTGCCGCTCCAAATGAACGAGATTTCGGAGCCTTCTTCCTTTTCGCGCCTGAAAAAATCCGTGAGCTATATCGAAACTTGACCAATGATGCGCTTAAAGGCTCCGGTGATTACGGGATTTTTGCCATTGGCTTGTATAATGGCCAAACCACCAATCGCCCGGAGGCAAACGATAATCTGCACGCAGTAGCCCGTCTTACCTATCCGTTTAAAGTTGGTAATCAGATTATTGAGCCTGGTATTCAAGCCTATACCGGGCAGTTTACCTTGCTTTCTACTACCAAAGGGGTAAAGACCAATTCAGACCTTACCTATCTCGACCAGCGGGTGGCAGCCACAGTAGTGCTCTACCAAAAACCTTTCGGGATTTTGGCAGAATACAATGTTGGCAAGAGCCCAACTTTTGATCCGCAAACGGATAGCATCAGTGTCCAAAAGTTGAGCGGTGGCTTTATCACAGCATCCTACCGAACCAAATTAGGAAAGGGGGCTATTAATCCCTTCGCCCGATATCAGGTTTTTGATGGTGCCAAAAAACATGAAATTGATGCGAGAAAATATAAAATGAATGAACTGGAAATTGGTCTGGAATGGCTGCCCATTAAAAATATGGAAGTGACAGTATCCTATGTTATCAGTAACAGAAAATACTGGAACTACGATACGGATTACGCCGAGAAAGGCAACTTCCTAAGGATACAGATGCAGGCGAATTATTAGATGCACCGGCGGGTTTAGCCGCCGATGGTTGAATAGTTTGAAGGGTTTGAGGGGTTTGATACTCCTCAAACCCCTCAAACATCGGCGGCTAAACCCGCCGGTACATCAAACCCCTCCTCAAAACGTATAACACTTGATCTTCTTCCGGTTCGGGCCGCTGCTTCGGCTACCTCTTTCCCTGTTCAATCGGTAGCCTTTTTCTCCGGATTTAAACCGGAAGCCATTGATTTTCAGGCCGATATAGACATCGGCGCCGCTGAGTTTGTTTTTGGTGAAAAAACTGTTGAGGTTGTCAGTGCCCACATACAGCCAGGCTAATCGGGCTGCCGCACCCACCCGAACGCTGCGCCAATCGTTTACCACTACCGGAAGTGAGGCGGAGAACCATTTGTGCTCGAATCTGGGCACTACTGCCAGGGTAGCCGGTCGTTTCAAGGCATTTTTGGAGAAAGGGACTCTCTGCGTTAATACCGCGCCAACGTACAACATAGGTATCACCTGAGCGTCAAATTGCAGGGATAAAGCCGTGGGCAAGGCCATGCTGAATGCGTTGCCCTGCAAAGAGGCCGTACGGTCGCCCATAAAAGCCTGGCTGACATCCTGCATGATATCATCCACATTATCCCGACCGGGAAAATCTGCACCGGTAACCGTAATGGCGGTATCAAATACCACGCGGTGCTTCCGCGCTGTATTGCGGAACCTCACCCAGCCGGCATCCACCAGCGAAACGCCTGCGCGCCACTTGTAAGCGCCATCTTCCTCATCGGAAGGCATGGCCCAACTTACACCTAGGTCGAATGCCATGCCCATGCCCTGGCGTTTCAGGGATACCTCATCCGAATTGTCGGTCAGATTAGCGGTGGTAAAGGCATAGTCCCAGCGTCCACTGCCCAACACCACGGTATCTCCCAGTTTCTCTGTGTAGTCAAAATTGGATTGGGCCCGCACGGAAAATCCTTCATAACCCAGCAGCAATTTGGGGGAAACGCCCCAGGCCATTTGCACATCGCCCAATTCCTGCAGCCGACTGTAGTGCAGCCCGATTTCCGCCCACGACATGCCGCTAAGCCCGGTTGATGGAATGTTTATGGCCTGATTTCTAGGCAAATTGGATATGTTCCGGTAAGCAAAAAACTCCGGAATCTGATAGGAGGAAAAATGTGTTCTGAACGCCGTGGTAAGACCCACTGTGTGGTTATCACCAAACCGGAAACTGAATCCGGGGCCGGCCAATCTGGTTTGAAGCACCACGTGCATGGGCCTGGATGGATCCGCAAAATCCTGGAGAATGGCATCTCTGGAGAGCGGGTTTTCCGAAGAGGTATCTGTTACAGACACGATTTGATCGGTATTGCGCAGGGCATTTTGCAGGCTGGTATTGCGCAAAAAGGCATAGCTGTTTTCGGTAAACAGGTCGGCATTAAACAGACTTACTTCCCAGTTGTGCGGGGTGAATGCCGTATTGGCCGGATTGATCCCGGCGCTGTAGATGCCTGAAAAGCGCTCCAGTCGCATGCCCAGTTGTTCCTGGGAGTGCGCTGCGTTTACAAAATGGATCAGGCAAATGAAAAGAGCGAATCGGAGACGGGGATGTGGTTGCGGCATAAAGGATGAATCAATTAGGCGAAAATGTGGGTACGATTGTCAATGACCTAGACCTCGTAGGTTTCCAAAACCTACGAGGTCTAGGTCATTGACAATCGTAGTTCCCCAAACGATCAAAAACAGAGCCTAATTATCCGAAAGGGAAAAAACTGGTCAGTTTTTCCCATTTTTACTGTCTTCCAGCTCAGGATTCATAAATTTTTTGATGGCCAATTCGCCCTCCTCCTTAGTAACCAGCTGGTATTCATTCATGATTGAAGGGATATCTCTGGGCTGATTCAGTTCCAGTTCAAGTGCACGGAACTCGAGTGTTGTCCCATTGTGGAGGATGTCATCTCTTCCCAACAACAAGCCTGTGGCGCCTTTGCCCGTGGAAATACACATTGGAAATTGCCTGAGGTGCTTTGCAAACCGCAGATGCTCATGGATAAACAGATAAGCTGAATCGCTAAAGGTGCCGGCCGCCAGATAGCGGGTTGCCAATTTGTTCAAAATAGTGACCTCCTGATCCTGCTTACCCAAAATGGTTAAGCCGACTTTCCGGTTAGATTGCAACGTTTCCTCAATATACTGAATATCACCCTCATCTCCGGACATTCTGAGCTTAATGGTGTCCAGTATTGCACACAAGAAAAGCACTTTGCTATTTCGATCCATGATGTAACTCATATTCAGCCCTGGTCCGAACGACTGTCCCATCAGAGGTTTAGGATTGGTCATGGTCTGAAATAATATGAATTTTTCATCCATGTAAAACCGATATTTGGTTGAACCATACATCGTTTCAATCAGTGGATCCTTAGGTAAATTTACATATCCAAACTCCATAAAAATGGACTGAACCTTGGATTGGGCAGGCAGTATCCATGCCTTGAATAATAGTATTAGAAAAATCAGTGACCGTTTCATAAATTAAATTTTACAGGTATGTAATGTGTGATTTTCAATCCTTTATCCTCCTTAATTCCCAATCTTCAGCACCTTGCCGCCGCCAACTGGCGCTTCATTTGACAGCAGCTCCCAAAAATACCATCCTGCCGGGAGTGTAGCAGTTTGGATGTCATTTACACCGGGCCCAAGTACCTCTTCGCGCAGCAGGCGTCCGTATTGATCATAAAGCCGAAATTTCGGGAGAAGTAATTGGACGCTCATGGATACCCACAGCACCTCCTGAAATGGATTGGGAAATACCTCAATGGCAGTTTGTAATGACGGGTTTTGGGCGGCTGAAACGCCTAAGTATAAGGTTCGGCACAGGGTGTCGGAGCCGTGGGCGTTGCTTACGGTGAGGCAAACGTTGTACGCTCCCGGTTGACTGTAGGTATGCACGGGGTAGCGTTCATGGCTTGTTTGGGTGTCTCCAAAATTCCAATGCCATGCAGCAGGTTCGTAGCTGCAAACCTCGGTAAAGGTTATTTGCAGAGGAGAAAGGGTGTCTTCCACATCCCACCGAAAATTTGCCAGGGGAAGGTTATCCAAACCCAACGTATCACAGGCAGAGCCGTCTACAGGGCCGAGGCGGTAGTGTGGGAAGTTGAAGATGAAATCGTTGCCATACAAGGCAGGAAGTTGGTAACCATGTTGATCCACCCCACTGGCTAAACCGGAGCGTTCGGGGAATTGAATCACGGCCATTTCAGGCACATAATTAAGACTGACTAAGTAAATTTTTCCGTCAGGCCCCAGACGCGCGTGATGGAAAGTTCCTTTTTCTGGATTATAGTAGGTAGAGTCGTTTTGGGCTAAAAACACCTTTGTGGTGGGTATATCGGCTGCCAAAAGGTCGTACTGAAAAAGGTATTTATTGGTACTGACGTACAGATAATGATTGTTGTTGGAAACCGCAAGCCCGGCCGGGCCGGAATAGCCGATGGAATCTGTAGGGATAAAAACGGGATTGGAGAACATACCGGTGCAGCGATCAAAATCAAGTATCTGAAGTCCGGAGGGAGTGGTAGAACGGAAGTACTTTTCACCGTTTGGAGAGAATAAAGTCATGCCGCAACAGGGCCCGGGAAGTGAATCTCCGACTATCTGCTCTGTGGGCGGCATTACTCCTTGAGGGGTGACTAAAAAAACGAAATACTTGTTTGAAACAAGATGGGGCGATACCACCCACCAATCCCGCCCGTTGGCATGTTTCACTGCTGCAACGTATACGCCGACAGCGCTATCTTCCAGTATAAGGTGATTTTTATCGATAACCTTGCCCAGTCCTCCGTTTTCAGCAGCATCAATGAGGCTGAAATAGTAGCGCTGCCCTGCGAGATAGGGGTTAGCATCGCTGTAATCCAATGCCATGTGAAACAGGTAGTAGCGGTTTTCATTGGCCGGATCAGGGAGGAATATCGTGCCCTGGTAGGTGGGGTAGTAACTATCGCAGAATGATGTGCCTTGATATAGACCTGGATTAATGGTATCGCCATTATCCATAATTTCATGGAGTTTATTCGCAATATGGCAACCGTTGGTATAGGCAATTAAATTACCATTTTTGTCTGAAATAATTGCCTGGGCATACATCCTCAAAGCGAAATCCTGCCGTTGTGCACTGGGAGGATAGGAGGCGAAATCCATTATAATCCCACCCCAGGGGTAATATACACCACCGAAAGGATATTCTGCAATTTTTCCCTTACCCGGCAACCAAATATTATCGTGCTTCTGAGCAGATAGAATCAGTTGGAAGAAGACCAGTAGTACGGAAAAGATATTTTTCATGGTGATTGAAAATACACCCGCCCTGTTTTGGATTTTCCAAAACAGGGCGGGTAGAAAGAAGTATTAACGCTGGAGTGTTACTTTCAAGGTTTTGATTAGTTTACCTGATGAATCAAATAGACTGAAACAGTACAGGCCTACAGGGCTTGTAGCCAGGTTGACAATAAATTCAGCTTGATTATCAGATATATTCTGGGTTTGAACCGGCCTTCCTGTGTGGTCAAAAATCTTCAGCAACCCATTAATACCTTTAGGTGCTGAAATGACAAAGTAATCGGCGCCTGGATTGGGGAAAACGCTGAATACTGCTGAGAGTCCAGGCTTACCAGAGTAGATTTCTTCCTCGCGCTCCTGGTTTTCTGGTAAAAACTGGTTAGGGGCGCAAAGCCCAAGCAGGTTGATTGCTTCTGATTTGGCAATACCAGCCTCTTCTTCATATTGATCAGCAATGTCTAATAAACTTTGGTGTTGAGTTTCCGACAGAGTGTTTCCCTGTAATTGACCAACCTTTATGGCATTCAATGTTTTGCGTGAATCTTCATAGGTATTCGATGCGTACAAGTTTTGGTTGAAACTAAGTGCATCATTCAAACGCTCCGTTACTTGAAGCAACCGTTCACCTTTTGAAACCAATATATTTCCAAAATTCAATGCAATCTGCTCGTTTAGAATTATGAGCTGCTCAACCAATTCAGAGGTTGCCAAACTCAGATTGAAGTTTATTGTTGCCAGTAAACTATCACTTTGCTTTTGTTTTTGTCTTATGTCTAAAAGCCAATTATCATGCACCTCCTGTTCGCCGGCCGGGAAGCGGGTGGCACTTCGAAAATATGCATCAAATTGAGCAAAATGAGCTACTGAAGTGTTTTGAAATGCTTCTTTAAAGGCAGCAATGGGTGAGCCAGGTATAACCAATTTGGGGTATTCCAACAATTTTCGATAAACATGCCTGCGGGCATCCCAAAGGTTAATGCCCTCCAAAGGGCTAGCATTATTGACTATCCTATTTTCAAAAGAATTCAGGCCCACCAATTGCGCTTGAGGAGAACAGTAATTTATTGGTTGGTCTGGTGTAAAACGAAACCACTTTCTTTGGGGATCATTTTCATTATCCGGATTGGGTGAAAGCATGGAAGACGGAGGTAAAAAAGGCATCATATTGTTTTCCGGAATCCAGAATCGTACAGTAATTGGCAGAAGTGGACTAGGTGATAGCAGCCCCTCCTTTCGGGCGGCCCAATTCAAATAATTACCCAGCCACTGATTACCTCTGCCATCATGATAGCCCAGTTCTACCGTGCTGTTTATCCATAATCCGATTTCATGATCATAAATCTTGTTTTCAGCTATGCTGGGATAATCATTATTGCCCCAAAAACGAATTCCATATTTTCCATTTGCCAACGTATTATTACATAAACTTACTTCACTCAGTCCGCCATGAATAAGCGCACCCGCAAATGCATTATAGGGATCAGTCCCAGAAGTAGTCTCTTCTCCCGAAACATTGTTCTGATCAATGTGGCAATCCTCTGAATAGGTAACGCCGTATCTTATTCCAAATAGCTGACTATTCGGTGAAACGTTTCCTGTAAGTTGAATGTCGTTATCTTTAATCCGGACATTATCACCATTTTCTCCGGATACATATATCCCACCTCCTGAATTTGCGACAAAGCCATTTCCAAAAGCCAGATTGATATCCTGGTTTTCATGAATATCTAAAATGTCACTTGCCGAGTTTGGGCCTTGAACAAAAATGCTTGTGTAAATCCATAAATTATCGGCAGGGTCACTGTTAAAATGATTCTGTAAAATCTGATTGTGAGCCGGGAGTAAAGCGCTTTCTGAAGCAGCAGAACGATCCAGAATTATTCCATACCTAGACTCTTGAGTTTGGGGCTCAAAAAAATTGTTATCAATGGTTATCAGTTCTGCATTAAAATTATCCCGTGAATAAATGGCGTTACGTATCCTGTCTCTGAATGTATTACCTGAAACATTTAAATCGCTACTGAATGCGTTAATGCCATTTTGCATCACCGTTGGAGTGAACCCAGGAAAAGACATTGTCCCAATAAACTCATTCCCGCCAATTACCGTAAGGCTACTCAAATTCGCAAAAATCCCGTCTCCCCACAAAGCATCAAAAGTATTATGACGAGAGGTCAGAACCGATTGCTCACAAATAAGCCCGTAATCCATAAAGAAAAAGTAATTGCTTGAGGCAACCGAACCTATACTTGTAGATAGTAGTCTCAAGTTTATACCAGCCTTTGCTCTAGGCCACCCCGGAGGTATTTTGGGGGCATAAAATGGGCGCAAGCTATGAGTAGTTCCTACGCTGTTATCCAGAAAAGCCAACGACATCCATTGTGGAGCCCCTGAACCAAAATCTTTAAAAGCTGTAACGCCTATGTAGTTATTGTTAAACGTGTTGCCATTAATTTGGAACACTACCGCAAGACTGGGGTTTCTAAACCACAATGCTGAAGCTGCATCCTCAATCTGACAATTAATAAAGTTAAATGTTGGGGTTTCAAAGCCCAGGGTAGTGAAGTAATGCTCTACAACAATTCCACGCCACATCTGGTCGCAACTAAAGAAGTCACAACCATCAAAAGACATAGTTTTGTTATTGTTACACCTTACCGTGATCTGTGCACCGGGTGCAATTTTGAAATTACAATCCCTAAATACGAGACTTGTCTCAAAATCCTGCAGTTTCCCAACATTGATTGTCCAGTGGCCGTTTATAACATAGTTTTTGAATTCAATCAGAGTATTAGCCCCAAAGTTCGTGGTAGTTCCATTGGCAATAATACAACCTGGAGAAGGTTCATAGTTCGGATATTGCTCGCAAAGTCTTTCGCCTTCTGAAGGCAAGTTATTCAAAGAAATAGATTCTTCACAAGGGTCGTAGTGCCTTTGCGGGAGCCAGATTTCCGGATCAATAAGTGTTTCTTGTGCCGCAATTCTATCAAGGTCCATAAACATGGAAACAAACAGAAGTAGAAGTGAGCATGGGATCCGAGTCAAGTTTTTTAAGAAAAGCATAGAGAAAAAGGTTTGAAGGTGAAATGATTACAGCCGCTGGTATTGAACGGTTGTTTTTCAATGGCTTGTAAAAAAACCATCAAAATCACAGTACATTCTTGGAAAAATAGTCGATCCTAAAACCTAAAACCAATCCTGTAAGATAAAAGCAATTGATGTCGGTCGCCACCAGAAAACATCCTGGCATACTCGCAGTCAAGTTCTCCAAAGAAACGCCAAATGATAGGGTGCTGGATGGAAGCCCCCAACTTTGCGCCAAATTTGCCATAAGCTTTACTGCCTCCTTTACCCTCTAACCATCCACCACTGTGAGGTACAGAAGCATAATGCTCCACTTTGTACCCAACCATATTGTAACGAACCCCAGCTTTTGCTGTAGCAGATAGGGACCATTTGGAAACCCGATAGCCCAGGTCAGCACTGAATGTTTTCTGTACTCGCCACATGATGGTGTAATTTTCAAGCTTCTTTAGCGTCGGGAGGTAGTTAAAACTACCCTGAAAATAACTCACACCAACAGTCAGATTCTGGCCCAAAAGTCGCGTGTAATTGAGCGAAAAATTTTTCCCTTTTGAAAAGGGCGAAGTTTTAAGTGCACTGGTATCAAAAAACTCTCCTGCGGTAAAATAGCCCAGGCTTAATTCATTTTTAAAGTTTTTCTGAGCATGGCACATTTGTGCCATGCTCAGAAAAATTAAGCATAAAAGGACGTTTTTCATGTTAATTTGCTTTTAAAAACCGTTTAGTAATGATTTCATTACCTAGATTTATGGTGATAAAATAGGTGCCAGTTGCAAGTTTCGACACGTCTATCACAGTAGCGTTCCCGGTAGGTAATATTGCAAGCACCTCGATTCCAAGAGAAGAATAAGCACTGATTAAGCCTGTAATTTTATCAGGATGCAAAATAGTAATTTTGTCGGAAGCAGGGTTAGGGAATATGGTCACCTTTTTGGATATCTCATTCGAATCTTGAATTTGCAAGTCTCTTTCCTCTCCATTATGTCCACAAAGCCCTTCACAAATGGGGCCACCGTTGTGTATTTTTATGGAAAATTGGGCACTACCTCCTAAGGAAGAGGTCACACCAATTATGGCTGTGGCTGGATAACC
>JBIKUE010000167.1:0-8569 GCA_044347755.1 Saprospiraceae bacterium | reverse complement strand
GGGCATTTCTGTTTTTACCTCCTCCCCTCCGAACAGAACAATTAAACCCGTCAGCGCCAATGGTACTGGGTCATCCCGAGGACTCGGGACGGGAGAGTAGGATCCCGAAGTCTCGGGACCAACTCAAATTACTAAGCCTTGTACATTTCGCTGTGCAAGGCTTTTTTAATATCCAATATCCAACCGCAGAATGTCCAATATCCAAGTGGTGCGCATGCCTGGCATCAGCGCATGATTCTATTAGAACAGGGCTGTTTTTCTTTACCAAAGTGCTATTGCCCAACCCCCGCTCCACTTGGATATTGGACATTCTGCGGTTGGATATTGGATATTTTTATCGCCCTACCCTGTTGACTCGTATATTTGCCGTTACTCATTCAGTTAATGCACCATCCATTATGGTTTTCAACCTATCTGAAAAAGATACCATTGCAAATCGATTCATCGCTGAATTACGGGATTTAGATATTCAACAGGATCGAATGCGTTTCCGAAGAAATCTGGAGCGGATTGGAGAAATCCTCGCTTATGAGATTTCTCAAAAACTACATTATGAGCCGGTTTTGGTTGAAACACCTCTGGGGAGTATCGCTATTCCATTACCCGCTGATAAGATTGTTTTAGCCACCATCCTCCGTGCAGGACTGCCTATGCATCAGGGTATGCTTCACTATTTTGACCAGGCAGACAATGTGTTTATTGCCGCTTTTAGGAAACACCACAAGGATGGCACATTCGACATCCAACTTGATTATATCAGTACGCCTAATTTAGAGGAATGTATCTTAATCATCTCAGATCCTATGTTGGCTACAGGTGCATCTGTGGATCTAGCCTTGAAAGCATTGGAGAGATATGGGAAACCTAGAGCTGTGCATATTGCGACCGTGATTGCCAGCACAGCAGGAGTGGAAGCTATTCAACGCAGATGGCCCAAAGCCGGAATCTGGGCTGGAGCTATTGATGAAGAATTAACAGCTAAATCCTATATAGTTCCCGGTTTAGGCGATGCCGGGGATTTGGCATTTGGAGAAAAAATATAAACGTTTTCTCGACCTTTGTAACTTATGGTACTTACCGCCAAAAATATTCATAAAGCCTATGGCCCTCTGGAAATCCTGAAGGGGGTTAATCTGGAAATTCCTAACGGACAAATCCTTAGCATCGTTGGAAAATCCGGCGCAGGCAAAAGCACATTATTGCATATTCTTGGAACACTGGATTGGGCAGACAGAGGTGAGATTATCATTTCTGATACTTCTATTAAATCACTGGGATCCAACCAGTTAGCTGCTTTCCGGAATATGCATATTGGTTTCATATTCCAATTTCACCATCTCTTGCCAGAATTTACCGCATTGGAAAATGTATGTATCCCAGGATACATACAACGCAGGGACGATCAGGAGGTAAAAGCTCGCGCTAAAGAACTTTTGGAGTATCTCGGTCTCAAAGATCGCACAGAACATAAGCCCACTCAGCTCTCCGGAGGTGAACAACAGCGGGTGGCTGTAGCACGTGCGTTGATCAACCAACCAGATATTATCTTTGCAGACGAGCCAACCGGCAACCTGGATTCCACTGCATCGAGAGATTTACATCAGCTAATTCGTCAGTTAAGGGATGACTATGGCCAAACTTTTGTAATTGTTACGCATAATCAGGAATTGGCCGAACTATCTGACCGTTGTCTGGAAATGAAGGACGGCTTGCTGATATGAGATCCATCAAATATCTTCCCATGAATATGATCTATTCATTGCTTTGGCACTCTATTAATAGAAAAACCCTTTTCCTGTGCTTAGTGCTAATTCATGGGTGTTCCTCTGTAACTTTATCCATAACAGGACTAAACCAGCAGGAAGTACCACCATCAAAACGTCCGAAAAATATTATTTTTCTGATTGGGGATGGAATGGCTACCGCTCAGGTAAGTGCGCATATTTACTGGAGCGGAGTTGGGAAAACCATCTTTGAGCAGTTCCCTGTAGTAGGCTTCCATAAAAGCCACGCTTCAGATTACCTTGTTACAGATTCCGCAGCCGGTGCAACGGCCTTTGCCTGTGGCCAAAAAGCCAAGGTAGGAGCCATCGGGGTAGTACCCCCGAATGATCAACCATGCAAAACCATTCTGGAAGAGTTGGATGACCAGGGAATGGCAACAGGCATGGTTACCACGTGCACAGCTACGCACGCAACTCCGGCCTGCTATATCTCTCACCTTGAACTGAGGGCTTTGACCGAAGAAATTGCTGCTGAATATCTGAATACCTCGTTTGATTGTTTGATTGCCGGCGGAGAAAATTTGTTCAATAAACGATATGACAACGTTAACCTGATCGACTCGTTTAAAAACCGGGGATATGTAGTCCGCAGGGGAACAGGATTCCGCAATTTGCCACTTGATGGGTCCCGCCCCTTTGTCAATTTCACCCATGAAATGGAACCTCCCACCGCTTCAGGAGGGAGAACCTATTTGCCGATAGCAACAAGTCTGGCTTGTGATTTTCTACAAAAACGCTCTGATCAGGGTTTCTTTTTAATGGTAGAAGGCAGTCAGATAGACTGGGCTTGTCATACAAACGATAAAAATTGGCTGAAAGCTGAAATGGCCGATTTTGATAAAACCATCCGTGCAGCTTTAAATTTTGCTATGAAGAATGGCGAGACCCTGGTAGTGGTAACCGGTGATCATGAATGCGGAGGCCTCGCATTGGGGGCTCAGGGTAACAGCAAAAAATATTTTACCCCGCTATTCTCTACCCGGGTACATTCTGCTGCCATGGTTCCGGTATATGCCTTTGGACCGGGTGCTGAATTATTTTCAGGCACTTATGAAAATACGGAGATCTATTTCAAAATGCGTGAAGCCTTAGGAAGATAAACTCATCAGGCAATCCTTTAAAATTATCTTTGGAATGTTGCCTCCCTACGGCGCCTAATCAAAACTTTTATAGACTCATTTGGTTGTTTTAAGATATTATTGTACTTTTGCCCCCGCTATAACGGGATGGATAGGCAATAACTGCCGTTTGACCCTTTGAAATTCCGCTTTGGCTTCTCATTTTTTCAATTCAATTACAAAATGGCAGTTTATTACAGCAAAGAAAAGATCGCTGAGATCGTAAGCACTTACGGTAACGGCGCCAATGACACTGGTAACACTGAAGTTCAGGTTGCATTGCTCACTTACCGCATTGATTGCTTGTCTGATCACTTGCGGAAGTTTAAAAAAGACCACTCCACTCGCCGCGCACTGCTAACAATGGTTGGTCAACGCAAAAGCTTTCTGGCCTACTACGCGAAAAAAGACATTTACAAATACCGTGCTTTGATCGAAAAACTCGGTCTGCGTAAGTAAAGAATCTCGCAAATCCGCCTCGACTACTATAGTCGGGGCGGATTTTTGCGCTGAAAGACAAGCAATTGTCTTCAAAGCCCGCCTCTAAGATTTCGTTCCATCTAATGGAACGTTCAGATATTTTTCACCCGCCCGGGTTCAGGCAAGGCAATCCTTATATAGCCTAAAAACCATGGGATAGTGTGGAGACCATTTCCAAAAACGGGGATTTACGTTCCCCCACACAAAGACACAGGGCTTGGTGTGTTAAACACCAGGCATTGGTTCATCCCCTGCCTCTTTGTGTGATTTTTTCGGTTTTTGGACCGTCTCGCACTTTCCTTTCATAGGTTAACGGCTTAATGAAGCTGCCGCTCGCTACTGAACTTCCGGGCAAAACCTATTTCATTCCCATGGGAAAACAAATTCCCTTGCGTACCACGTTCAATCTGCCTGACGGACGTGAAATTGCGCTCGAAACCGGCAAACTTGCCGCACAAGCAGACGGTTCTGTGATGCTTCAGTTGGGCAACACGATGCTTCTTTGTACCATCGTTAGCGCTCAAAAAGCCAAAGAAGGCCAACCTTTTTTTCCGCTTTCCGTTGATTACCAGGAAAAATATGCCGCTGTAGGCCGAATTCCAGGAAACTTCTTCCGCAGAGAAACCAGGCTTTCTGATTATGAAATCCTGATCAGCCGTTTGGTTGACCGTGCTTTGCGTCCATTGTTCCCAGACGGTTACATGAACGAAACGCAGGTGATCATTAACCTGATCAGTGCCGACAAGAACATCATGCCTGATGCATTGGCTGGTTTGGTTTGTTCTGCGGCTGTTGCAGTAAGTGACATTCCTCTTGAAGCCCTGTTTTCAGAAGTTCGCGTAGCCCGGATCGATGGCAAATTTGTGATCAATCCGAATCGCGACATCCTTGAAACGGCTGATATGGATTTCATTGTAGCCGCTACTAAAAATGACATCACCATGGTGGAAGGCGAAGCCAATGAATGTCAGGAAGAAGATTTGGTTGCAGCTATGAAATTTGCACATGAAGCCATTAAAGTGCAAATTGAAGCGCAGGAACGCCTGGCCGCTCTGGTAGGTGAAAAGGCCCTCAACAAACGCCCTCTTCCTGTCATTCCTGAAAACGAAGCACTCAAAATGCGCATCGAAGCATTGGCCACCGAGCCGATTTCTGCCTTGGCACGTAGCGCTTCCGATAAGGACACCCGAAAAACCCGTATTGAGGAGATCAAAGACGAAATCATGGTCAAAGTGCTGGAGGAATTCGGCGAGGAAACCATGGCAGAGTGGAAAGTTGCCGCAGATCGCTACTTTGACAAAATCAAGAAAAAAGTTATCCGAGACACCGTTCTAACCGATGCAAAACGCCTGGATGGTCGCAAATACAACGAAATCCGACCCATTTGGTGCGAGGTAGACTATCTGCCTGCAGCACATGGTTCTTCCATATTCACGCGTGGAGAAACCCAATCTCTTACTTCGCTAACCTTGGGTACGAAACAAGATCAGGCGTTGATTGACACAGCGCTAGATCCACATGATGATCGATTCCTGCTCCATTATAATTTCCCTCCCTACTCTACCGGCGAGGTAAAACCAATGCGTGGCCCAGGCCGACGCGAAGTAGGACACGCCAATTTGGCCGGTCGTTCTATCCGAAAGGTAATGCCAGAGAAATTTGCCTACACCGTGCGTGTGGTTTCTGACATTCTTGAATCAAACGGATCTTCTTCCATGGCAACTGTATGCGCCGGTTCACTGGCGTTGATGGATGGCGGGGTTCCGCTTAAAGCCCCGGTCGCAGGAATTGCTATGGGTGCGATCGCCGACGAAAAAGGCAGAATTGCAATCCTTTCTGATATCCTTGGCGACGAGGATGCACTCGGTGATATGGATTTCAAAGTAACCGGTACTGCCCAGGGCATTACGGGCACTCAGATGGATATCAAGATTGATGGCATGCCCTATGAAATGCTGACCAAGGCATTGTTGCAGGCACGTGAAGGCCGTTTACATATCCTTGGCGAAATGGCCAAGGCCCTTGCTGCCCCACGTGAAGATCTCAAGCCACATGCTCCACGAGTGGTTGAATTCCGCATTGAGCGCGACTACATTGGTGCTGTAATTGGACCTGGTGGTAAGATCATTCAGGAGATGCAGCGTCAAACTGGAACTACCATCAGCATCGAAGAAGATGAAAAAGGTGGCATTGTGGCCATTTTTGGTCCGGACAAAGCGGCGTTGGACGCAGCTTATGGCCGTATCCAGCAAATCGTATTCGTTCCGGAAATCGGCTCCATTTTTGACGGAGAAGTTGAGGAACTGGCTGAATATGGCGCGTTCATCAAATTCAAGGGTAAAACCGGTTTGATGCACGTTTCTGAATATGACCATCGCAGGATCGAAAACATCGCTGATGTACTAAAGGTCGGCGACAGTATCACGTTTAAGATTTTGGATGTAGATCCGAAGACGGGTAAAATGAAACTTTCCCGCCGGGCTATTACCCCAAAACCAGACGGAACCATGCCAACCGACGAAGAAAACGCAGCGCGTGCACAACGCGGCGGCGGCGGTGGTGGCGGTGACCGCGGAGGTCGTGATGGCGGCCGTGGTGGCAGAGGTGATGATCGTCGTGGAGGCGGAGGTGGCGGCGACCGTCGTGGAGGCGGTGGCGGCAGAGGACGCTAACATGAAAAATATTAAAAGCCCTTGCCCGAGTGATCGGGCAAGGGCTTTTTGATTTTTACAGACTTTACAGTGAAAGCTTCTGTGCGCAAAAAATCAATGGCATTTGAAGTAGTCAAACGGCTCCAGGCAATCCAGGCAGCGAAACAGAGCTTTACAGGAAGTTGAACCGAATTGTGAAATCATTTCGGTGTTGTTAGAGCCACAATGTGGGCATTGAAGCGCCCTGCGTTCACCCATCAGGGCTTTTTTATCCATAGTAGGTTCAGCCGGAGGAGCGATGCCAAAGGCGCGAAGTTTTTCTTTTCCCGAAGCAGAAATCCATTCAGTGGTCCAGGCTGGAGAAAGCACCGTAGTAACCTTAACCGGCTCAATACCCCCCTCTTGTAATGCTGCCCGAATATTCACTTCAATAACACCCATAGCTGGACATCCACTATAGGTGGGGGTAATTTTGACCTCCAATATCCCATCCTCGCCAATTAATACCTCCCTTACAATGCCTAAATCCTCAATCGTTAGAACGGGGATTTCCGGATCTGTAACCGTTTGCAGCAATTGGCAGGCGCGATCCAGCATATTATTGGGTGGGAGCATACGATCAGGGCTTTGTATTCCCGAAGGTTTCTTGCCATGCTATGACCCCTCCCTTCAAATTGAGAACGTTTTTGAAACCATTGGCCAGTAGGAGACCTTGTGCCATAGCAGAACGGGAACCAGAGCGGCAATGAACAACAATCAAATCCTCCTTGTGTTCATCCAATTCATGCATGTTGTTCACGAGGGTATTGAGTGGTATCAGTTGTGCTCCAATGTTGAATTCCTCATATTCCCAGGGTTCACGAACGTCTATAAAGACAAAAGAATCACCTGACTCGAGTTTGTTACGAAGTTCTTGTACTGTCAATTCCATGTGCAAAGGTTCTGATTTTTTTTGAAGTTATGATAATCTCCGGGCACAACGAAGGATATGTGTTTCATGTTGCAAAGCAATCATCTGAAAAATCCAGCATCAAGCATTTGCCAATTTTTTTAATTTTCGAAGATAAGGATGAAAATGTACTTCTACTGCATGACGGGGACTTTTTAAAAATGCTTTTTCAATGGCTTCGCCTTCAGCTCTGGCTCGTGCAGGAAGGTCAGAAGGCAAATTCCATTTACCCTTAAGCAATTGGACTACAAGCTTTGCCTGTGCTTCTGATAAGGGCCAAACACTTCCCTGGGGCTGCACTAGCCCAATAAAAGCCATGGTTTTGTGTTCCGGGTGAAACATACGAAGATAAAGAGGCACATTGGTAGCATCCTCCCATTGCAGAAAACCGGGATCAAAAAACGGTGTACTTATTTTGTATCCGGTTGCAGCTATGATGACGTCATAGGATTCCGAACTGCCGTCAGCGAACCAAACTGTTTGGCCTTCTATTCGTGCTATTCCCGGGCGGGGTTTCACCTTCCCATGGCGTATTTTATCCAGCAACTCTGAATTCACGGTTGGATGGGAACGGGTTACCGGGAAAGTTGGCCGGGGCAGGCCATAACTGCCATAATCACCCACTTGAACAAATACTACTAATCGATGAAGCAAGTTTTTTATAGGAGCAGGCAGCCATTGGACTCCTGCAGCAAAGGTATCTGTTGGCTTACCCAGAAAAAACTTGGGAATGATGTATTGAGGCGAGCGCACACTAATATCAACCCGATTAGCAACACGGCTGGTTTCAACGGCGCAATCACAACCTGAATTACCTGCACCGATTACAAGCACACGTTTACCTTCTAGTCCAAGGTTATTTTTAAACTGATGGGAATGAAGATAGCGTCCCTTAAAATCCGCGGCCCAGGCGGGATGGCGCGGAACGGAATGGTGTCCATTCGCAATGAGCAGAAAATCAAATTCTTCGAAACTACCGTCTGAAAGGCTTAGTTTCCAACGCTCGTTTGGGATTTTTTCAGCACGGATTACGGTGGTATTAAATCGGATAAACCGGGTTAAGTCAAATTTCTGAGCATACTGCTGAAAATATGCAAGTACTTGTTGGTGGCTGGGATAATCCGGATAGTCTTCGGGCATAGGGAAATCGCTGAAACGCGACAACCACTTGCTGCTGATGATATGGGTCGTTTCACAAACACTGCTGTGTCCTTCGCCGGCGGTGTACACCCAGTTGCCACCAATTTGGTTGTTTTTTTCAAAACATACCAGATTGGTTAACCCCGCTTCATTCAGTGCTTTAAGCGCTGCAAGGCCGGAACATCCAGCGCCGATGACAGCGATCCGTGGTACCAAAAACTTGTGAGAAGTTGACATTAACGATATAACATTGGACATTTACACAGCATTTCACTGCCATATGCATTATTTAGGCCTCTGCCCCATTTAACGGGTTCTGTACGGCTTTGTTGCATGAATCCCCGAGGATCGGGTAATTTTCAGGAAGAAAAGTGAGCCAGCAAGCGTATTTTTGAGTTACAAAGCTTAAAAAACGACTTCCTGGCCCATGACAAAGATAGATTCAAT
>JBIKUE010000059.1:0-31643 GCA_044347755.1 Saprospiraceae bacterium | reverse complement strand
CAGAAGAGAAAATAGAACCTAAAGACTGGATGCCTGATGAATATCGGGCACATAATATCCGTCAAATCAGTCAGCATGCGCATTCAGAGGTGATCGGGATGCAGCCGGAAGGCAATTGGATCACCCGTGCCCCAACATTACGAGCCAAAAAGATTCTGCTGGCTAAAATTCAGGATGAAGGTGGCCACGGCCTTTACCTCTACAGTGCTGCCGAAACCCTGGGCATTAGCAGGGATGAAATGATCGCCCAGCTACATGAAGGTAAGGCTAAATATTCCAGCGTATTCAACTATCCAACGCTTAATTGGGCCGATATCGGCGCCATTGGCTGGTTGGTAGATGGAGCAGCTGTAACCAATCAATTATCGCTCCGACGCACCTCTTTTGGCCCCTATTCACGTGCCATGCTTCGCATTTGCAACGAGGAAAGTTTCCATCAGCGCCAGGGGTATGAGATTATGCTGAAAATGGCCAAAGGCACACCGGAACAAAAGGAAATGGCCCAGGATGCCCTCAACCGTTGGTGGTGGCCCTCTTTGATGATGTTTGGCCCGCACGACAACCAGTCGGCACGCAGTACCAAAGGCATGCTATGGAAGATCAAACGCGCCGGGAACGATGAACTTCGTCAGCGATTTATTGACAAAACAGTGCCACAGGCGGAATTTTTGGGTTTGACGATTCCGGATCCAAAATTGCGCTGGAACGAAGCCACAGGCCATTACGAAACCAGCGAAATCAATTGGGAGGAATTTAACCAGGTGATTCAGGGAAATGGCCCCTGCAATAAGGAACGCATGGATCATCACAAACAAGTGCATGCAGAAGGCGCCTGGGTGCGCGAAGCTGCTGCGGCTTATGCTGCACGCAAACAGGAACAACTCGTGGAAGCCTGATGAGCACACGGAAAACCAACTTTTAACATGCAAAACATGAATCTTAACGATACACAAGGCGCAGTCTGGGAAGTTTTTACCCAGAAAAAAAGTGGTGCGCCTTATCAGCATGCCGGCAGCGTACATGCCTTCGACAAGGCCATGGCACTGGAAAATGCCAGAGACTTGTACACCCGCCGCGACAAACCCAGCGGACTTTGGGTCGTTCCGGCCAGTGAAATTGTGGCGGTAGATCCTGGTGAGGCCGCTCCGTTTTTTGACCCGGCCGATGATAAAGTGTACCGTCACCCAACTTTTTATGAAGTACCCGCAGGGGTAGAAAACCTGTAATTATGGCAACGAATCAAGCCTTGTTTCAATATTGCCTTCGCCTGGGCGATACCAATCTCATTCTGGGACACCGCCTGTCGGAAATGTGCAGCCGCGGGCCTATGCTGGAGGAAGATATTGCCCTCACCAATTTTGCACTGGATCACATAGGGCAGGCAGAAGCCTTGTTGCACTATGCCGGCCAGCTGGAAGGCAAGGGTCGCTCCGAAGACGACCTCAGTTACCTGCGCAACGTGGAGGAATTTGAGAACTTCCATCTGGTGGAACAACCCAATACCGATTTTGCCTATGTCATTGCCCGTCAGTTTTTTGTGGATGTATATCAATGCCTGTTGTATCAAAAAATGCAGCAAAGCACCGATGAAACCCTGGCTGGAATGGGTACTCGCTTCCTCAAAGAATCCATGTACCACCTGCGCCATACCAGTGGCTGGGTGGAGCGCCTCGGATTGGGTACCGATGAAAGCAAACGTCGTATTCAGCAGGCCGTTAACGATTTATGGCCATACACGCCGGAAATGCTTGCCGCCAAACCTTATGAAGCGGAGTTGATTGGTATTGCGCCAGATGCAGAAAAAATTGCCCTTGACTGGCTGGTGCAGGTGGTTCGCGTGCTCTCCCGTTCCGGACTGCATAAGCCACAAGATGCTGCTGTAACGCCTTCTTCCACCCATAGTGATCATCTGGTACGCATGCTGGCTGAAATGCAATATCTGCCACGGACGTACCCGGATGCAAAGTGGTGAATTTTACTGTCGGGGTGACTGCCAGTCACCCCGACAGTAAAATTCACCACTTTGCATCCATTAAAACACTCTTCTCATGGTAACCACACTTTCAGGTATAGAAGAACTGGTTTGGGAACGACTCTCACTCATCCCTGATCCGGAAATTCCGGTGATCAGCATTCTGGAACTGGGCATTGTCCGCGACGTCCGCTACGATGGTGAAATGCTCGAAATTGTTATTACGCCTACCTACACCGGGTGTCCGGCCATGACCCTTTTCGTGGCAGAGATAAAGGCAGCCATGCATGACCAGGGCTTTGATAACCTGAAGGTAACCACCGTGTATTCGCCTGCCTGGTCGACGGATATGATGAGCCGGGAGGCCAAAGAAAAACTCAAACGATACGGCATTGCTCCTCCTGTGAAAGATGCCTCCAACGAGGACCCTTTTGCGCCGCCACCGGTAATACCTTGTCCGCACTGCGACTCCCTTCGCACTACCCTGGTGAGCCAGTTTGGCGCTACCGCCTGTAAGTCGCTCTACACCTGCAACGATTGTAAGGAGCCGTTTGAGTATTTCAAACATTTTTGATAGGGCGTTTTAGGGTAAGTGCCTGTTGGGGCTTTGAAGATTGAGGAGAATTGATCCGTTAAAAAACAAGGAGATTCAATCACATGAATCATCAAAATCACTTTAATCACAGTATACCTTTGCCCCATGACAGCTTTAGATATTGTACAACAGTATTACGATGCCTTCAACCGGCAGGATTGGGAAGGTATGCTGGCGCATTTGTCAGACAACATTCGCCACGAAGTAAATCAGGGCGATCCCCGCATTGGCAAAGACCTTTACCGCGCTTTTCTGCAGCACATGGATGAATGTTATGCGGAAACCCTCACGGATATGGTCTTTTTCACGGAGCCTGCCGGAAAAAGGGTGGCCGTAGAATTCACCGTAAACGGTATTTACAAAAGAACAGACGGAGATCTGGTACCGGCCAAAGGTCAGCATTATGTGTTGCCCGCCGGTGCTTTCCTGGAAGTACACAACGGAAAAATTACCCGCGTAACGACCTACTACAACCTGCCCTTGTGGATCAAACTGGTTTCGGAATAACCCATGGAACTTCGTTATGAAAAATACCGGGGTGCTGCTATCCGTACGGTATTCGATCGGCTTGCCGCATTGCGTATTACCGTGTTCAGAGACTTCCCTTACCTCTATGAAGGCGCCCCGGAATATGAGTTGGAGTACCTGGAAACTTATGCCCGGTCAGAGCGATCCATGCTTTTTGCGGTTTACGACGGGCAAGCAATGGTAGGCGCTACCACTTGTATTCCTCTGACAGATGAAACCCCCGATGTGCAGGAACCATTCCTGAAAGCCGGATTCCCTCTGGATGAAATTTTCTACTTTGGTGAAAGCATATTGTTGCAGGAATACCGCGGCTACGGCATAGGACATCGCTTTTTCGATGAACGGGAAATGCACGCGGCTTCCTTCGGCGCCTACCGTTTCACCTGTTTTTGTGCCGTGGATCGGCCGGCAGACCATCCGCTCCGTCAGGCGGATTACCGGCCGCTGGATGCCTTCTGGATACAACGTGGTTACCGAAAGGAGCCATCGCTGGTTTCCCGATTCTCCTGGCCGGATCTGGGCGAATCGGTTTCCTCCGCCAAAAATATGATCTACTGGATAAAACCCCTGCCATGAATGTTGCCGTTGCCTCTGCACAATACCCGGTAACCTTTCACAGGGATTTCCGGTCATGGGCTGCACATACCGAACAGTGGGTGCTGCAGGCAGCTCTGGAGGGTGCTCAGCTGTTGTTGTTCCCGGAATACGGCTCCATGGAACTGGTGAGCCTGCTCCCTCCGGAACTGCACGCAGACCTGCAAGGGCAGGTTCAGGCGCTGGATACCCTGCGCCAGGATTTTTGTGCGGAATATGCAGCGCTCGCCCGGAAATACCGGTGCACCATTGTAGCGCCCAGTTTCCCGGTTCAGGAGTCCGGGAAAGTCGTGAATCGTTGCTTTGTGTTTGGGAAAAATGGAGCAGTAGCCTGGCAAGACAAGTTTTTCATGACCCGCTTTGAACTGGAGGAATGGGATGTGCAGGCGGGTGAGCCATTACTCACAACCTTTGAGGCGGATTGGGGCGCCTTTGGCATCCAGATCTGTTACGATGTGGAATTTCCCATAGGCGCGGCCCTGTTGAGCGAAGCCGGCGCACAGGTGTTGCTGGCGCCCAGCTGCACCGAAACCTTGCGTGGCTCCACGCGCGTCCACGTAGGCGCCCGGGCAAGAGCCATGGAACAACAATTTTATGCGGTGGTAAGCCCGCTCATCGGGAATGCACCGTGGTCGCCGGCAGTGGATGTCAATTTTGGCCACAGCGCTTTTTACGCTACTCCGGATAAGCTGTTCCCGGAAGAAGGGATCCTGAAACAGGCGCCTGCATTAAACCCCGGCTGGCTGCACTGCGACCTGGATTTGGTGTTGATTGAGCAAATCCGAAAGGACGGGCAGACGCTTAATTACAAGTCGCAAATGGGGATCCGATATGGGTTGGAAGGTGGTGGGTTTGAAGTGAGGAAGGTGATTGTTTGAAATGATTGTGCCAAAGATTCATGTTTAGCGCAACCATTCGCCCACGGATGGCTACCCTGATGTTATTTTATCAGCTTGGCAAACCGGTACCCAACGCCAAGTGTCACGAAAAGCCCTGTGCCTGTAGTTTCGTACTCTGCGGTGGGTTGCTCCACACCTTTGTACTGATATTTCAGATACAGTTTTTGGTAAGGTTTGAATGCGTAAACACCTTGGAAGCCCAGTCCGATGTCTAACCGCTTCCAAAATACAAAGCCGGTGCGAAACCCTAAAGAGGGTACTATTTGGGTGGTGTTCTTCCATTCGGCCCACATAGGTTCCAATTCGAAATAATTGGGGCCGTTTACCGGTTCAAGTGCCCCAAATTCCCATCCTGTTTTGCGCGACAATTGAAGGCCAGCAGCAAGGGTGGGCTTAAAATAAAACTTTTTATGCTTGCTTATCAAATTATATGACAGACCTATGTCAACCCTGTGGATTTTAAGCCCGTGACAAAAACCATACGCTTCTATTGGATTCCCATCAGTTCCAATCCATCCGCCAGGCTCAAAATATATCAGTGTGCAACCATTAAACTTTAGATAGGTGGCCACGATTGATATCTTTTTGTCTTTTATAAAATGTTCATAATTTATAGCAAAGGAATTATCCGTTCCATTATGGCCTGTTCCTCCATTTTTAACAGGTACAATTGCGGGTGATTGCGAGGTGATTGTAAGGTAGGATATCCCCAGCGACTGCCCATTGACAATGCAGTGACTTAAAAATAGGCACGACGATAAAAACAATTTTTTCATTTGAAAACAATTAAAATAGCCCAGCCAAGTAATTTTTTCACGTTCCCTGGCTGGGCCATAAATATTAAAAGAATTGAATTTATGGAAGGACAAGGCGAGGCGAACCACCGTACCCCCAACCATGCCAAACATCGCAAACCTTGATTCCAAGTCCTGCTGAGAGTTGCCCTGGCTTTCTAAATACGTTCGGAACCTCTGTAATGATGTGCGCAACGGAGGTTGGGAAGATGCCCTCCCCTAAACAATAGCTGCCGCTTGCGGTAATATCCACACAACTTCTGCCCGTTGGGGTATTCACCTCTCTTATATAGATACCACTAAGGTCTGCACATGCGGCTTGATTATAAGCAGGCTGCCACTTAAGAATTGCTCCGCGCCACCGTAAATACTTCACTTTACAGCCTACTTGGCCGGTTTGCACCCAAATGGCGCCGTCCAGCTTCCATCTTTGGTTGCAATAGTTAAATGTTCTCGAATCATTTACCGCATTTTTATCTCCACACTTAATGGTGAATGGTTTAGTGAACTGACAGGCCAAGGCGTTGTCGCTTTTTCTGAACAGTTGGCAGGTAGCCGTGCCGTTGGACGTGAAAGTCTTGGTGACCGGGTTCGCTGTAGAAGTAGAACCATCGCTAAACTCCCATTTGAGGATGTATTCAGAGGTAACGGGATTATACCCAGGCAATTCAAACCGGATCTGGCCGTTGGAAAGGTAGGTAATGGTAAAATTGTCAACACTGCAAGCAAGGATGATCTCAGCGCTTGTCAGCGTGTCTTTCATGCCCATACCGTTGTCAATGAAGAGCGTGACGGCCTCGTTTGGAGCAATGGTTCTGGTCGGGTTGGGGCCTGTGGACGTGGAATTGTCACCATATATCCACCGATACGTGTTGGCCCCTGCCTGTGTTTCTACCAACGAAACATTGGTTATGGAAATGTTGCCACCTGTGGCCGTTCCAACCACAAAGCGCGGAATGAACACCGCCTTTTCCGCATTGATACTCTGGTCAGTGTTAAAGGTGAAGTAATTGTCCCAGCCTTCGCGGGCATCGCTGGTGACGATTAGATTGAACGATTCCCGGAGGGATTCAAAAGATTGAGCTTTGATAGCATCATAAAGCGTCCAATCGTTGTTGAGAACAATCGCCACCCCACCGTTGTCGTAGTATTTAAAGATTCTGTTCCCGATATGAACGGCACGGTCTGAGTTGAGCGCAGTTTTCCAAAATGGGAAAAGGACGATGGAGTTGATGTTATCGTCGCCGTTGTCGAGCGCCGCATTAATGATGGCCTCTTCCGCCTTTCTGGCAGAAGTGTAGCCGCCAATCGCCTGTTCTTTGAGCAGACAAATAGGGTAGTCCGTCAAGTTGGGAAGGAACTCTGCATTTACATCTACGCCAAGCGCAAGGTAGGCACTCCTGACCTGAGCAGTATCTGCCTCCTTGTTCTGGAGCGACTGGGTAAAGGAGGCGAGGTCGGCGAAAGAATTGAAATGGAGCATTCCGTGAGTGACGGTTGGGACTACGTCACTTCGGTCTTGTGCAGTGCTGAGGCCATCCTGGTTTTGTTCCAGTTCTTCTTTGCAGCTTGTCAAGGCTGCAGAGAAGAAAATGCAACATAAGATGCACAAAAATGCGAGGTTGATGTTTGCCTTTTTCAAGGCTCTTGAATGAAACATGATCATTGATAAATGTTGCCCTTCAGAGGGCGGATTAACATTCCCTCAAATTTAAAGTGGTAGAGGATTCCACTGTTGTTCGAACTGAAGTGGATTGTTGCGCCCATATGGAAGGCCGACTTTAGGCTGTTAAAACCAGAGAGACTTGCCTTGATTGGACTTTCTAATTTTAGCGTTCCAACACTACACGCTCAGTTGCAGGAGCTGTGGGGGAAGCTAAGTTGATATAATCCAGCACTAATCTGTTAGGGTTTACTGCCACTACATGAAGCGCCTCAATGGTAAATCCGTTGGAAAGTGCAAACGCCAATTTGGAGTCGTTGTCGAACAAAACCCATTTACCATTTATATCAAATTGGCCAATGTCCGGACGACAAAATTCAGCTACATCTGAAATGATAATGGTAGAATCCGGATTAAACGTCCACATATCGTTCAGTTCGCAGGGCAGTGCGATGTCAACATATTGACCATTTTCAAGTCTGAGCGATTGAACCTGGTTCCAGGGGGCGCTGGTTATGGTCTCGAAGGTGGTCGAATTTTGATCAGCCTGTTTGGTGGAGACAGGAAGCCAGGCTGCAAGAAGCATGGATGCAAAAAATAGAATTTTCATAACAGCGTCGTTTTTTAGTGGATAATGATCAGATTGGTTTGAATAGGGCTCAGGTCTGATGCTGTTGCCCGCACATGATAGTTGCCGGTGGGCAAATAACCAACATTAAAAAGTTGACCGTTGCTGTACATCTGTGCATCCATCAGGGTAGACATATTGCCGTTTCCGGGGTAAATACGTATCCGAACGCCATTCGGATCAGTGGTATAAAAATCCTGTGTCTGATTTTGGACGATCCTGATGGAAATTTGATCGTTGGTTGGGTTGGGAGATACGATGATTTGTCGTCCTTGTGTATTACCACCCGTTGGTCCATTTGGACAAACAAAATAGGGGGATTCCAGGGTAAAGACCTCCGTTCCGCAGTTGTTCTCCACGGTTAATCGCAAGGACACTATACCGAACAAATTAGGCGTTTGGGGGATAATACTTACGAAATCAAAACTCGTCCCCTGCCCTGTAATCGTAAGACCGGTATTGCTGTCTGTAGCCTCCCAGCTCAGCGTTGTTTCGCGAACAAATTCTGGCCCCTGAGCAATGGCCTTGTAGATCCACTGGCAAAAATCAATTTCCGTTACCAATTCATATTTTGGGAGCTCATTGATGATGGGTTTACGGTAGTAAAAATCACAGGTGGCAACCAGGAACGAGTCAGCAATAGGTTCTCCATTATAATGTGCAGTATTTTGCTGGGTTTCCCTAAAAGACACACCTATATAGGCAGATCCACCGGATACCATGGTAGCTGTTGTTGGGTCAGAAGTCAAACTGGACAAAGTGAGATGCTGACTGTGATCCCATTTAACCGCCGGTTTGGGATTCGGGTAATTAAGGGTGTAGTTGCCGGATTCTCCCGGACACAGTGTGATGGGCCCGGAAATCTTATCCTCTCCGGGTAAATAGCCGCCGTATTGTGGTTCCGGTCTGGACGGATTATAGTAATAAATAGGCTTTTCCTCAGGGAAATGAAGCAGGAAGATATTATACAAGGCCATAAAATCCAGACCGTTGAACTGTCGGGCCTGCCAAATCCCGTCCCAATCGAGGTCTCCACCAAGGCCTTCCCAACGCTGCCCGGTCCAGTGTGGGGTGTTTGAGCATTCAAATTCAGGCCAAATTTTCGGCGGACTTAGTAGCAAATCTGCTGATTGAATCGTCTCATAATTAGTAGGCTTTTGGCATGGCCCGCTGCAGGGAGCGGAGCAAAGCATGTCCAAAAAGAATTGCTTGTCAACGGGCACATTATCTCCTCCCGGGAAAAGCAAGTTGTTGATTAGTCCGTAGATCTCAACCTTTTGCCTGGACAGGTTTGAGATGACAAAGTCCTTGGGTACCGGATTAATATCAGGTATTAGAACCCCTACCAGACCTGTCCCCAAATTATTAAGTAAAATTCGATTAGGTGGCAAATCACCAATATCCATTCCAAAGGATATTCCTTCCAGGTAAAATTTGCCTTCTCGTTGCCAGGGTTGGTGTAGGGCAACCGGGTGGGTAAAGAAGAGATTACCCAGCCCGTTATAAAATATTTGATCCTTTTTGGTTATTGATCTGTCATCATCACTTAGGTAATTGTACATCAATACTAGCCCTGCATAATTCCATGCCAGATTTCCACCTGCTACAGAAGATATTCGAACCGGCCCCCAGCAACAATCTTCTGAGCCAGGCCAATTAATGGTTCTATGTTCATTACAAGCCACATCTACTAATCCTTTTCCAATGCTTTGAGCTATCTCCAGGATATTTTCCTGAACGCCATCGCACCTTGTAATGGTAGCAGATGCAGGAATATATTTTTTGATCATCACCAAGCCTTGCATTAACGCAAACATTTGGTCAGAACTCAAAAAGTTTTTCCCTTTTACATTGTAGCAGGCCTGACTGATTGGATTAGTGCACGGCGGTCTCTGGGACAAGGCATGATCGCCACCTACTACATCTATATTCCATTTGTCTTCAGAATCATCATGTAAATACTCCAAAACTTGTGTGGCATCTTCCCTTAAGGAAAAACCGGTATAGCCACTCAAATCTGCCTGAAACGGGCAATTATCCATGGTTGGCGCAATGAATGTAGGATTATGAGCCATTGGTTCACTAAAATATTCAGCACTGCAAAGACAATCATACCCATTACAGCTCTTTTCCACCTCAAAATCATCGGTTATTTCCTGATACCGTTCCTCTGCCATACAATTGGCCAACATATCCATACGCCTGTAGGCTTGCAGGCCCAGGTAGAGCTCTTCCAGGGTTCTCTGCGCCTCTTCAAATTGTCCACTCCGAATCAACAAGGCATATTCTGTAGCCAAAGTGGTCCAGTACCATTGCATTTGATGAGGCGTTTCTTCGCCCATTTCAAGGTAGTTGTGAACTTGTGAGAACTCCCAATGTGTACCCTTGGATGGGCCTGTATTGGCACAGTCTGGGTCATAGAATATTGACAAATCATCATTTCTTTCTCCGAGTCCATTATAGGCTCCGCTTGGTTCCAGATTAATACTAGTAGCAGGAAGGCTGTATCCATTCAAAAATCTATGTCCGCAGTGCTCAATGGTAGTAGAATCGACTGCTGCCGGGTGAACGCCGGACACATAATAAATTCCATCTCCAACGCAATCTCCCTCCCGGCGATCGGTGAGAATGAAGTGCTTGTTGAAGGTGTTGCGATATTGCCAATATTTTGCAGCTAGAGCGTCACGATTGCATTGTGCACGAACTCCAGAGGCAAAAAATGAAAGGTAAATGGCAAAATAGATGATGCTTTGAATATTTTTTTTTCTCATCAGTGAAAATTAAAAAAATGAAGGTGGCCTTCCGCAGGACTGCAGATGGAATTATTTCAGTATTTTGACCAGAAAATCAGTAAGTAATGCTAATGCTGGAAGTGTCTCCTCGAGTCACAAAAACAGAGTCCCTAAAAGCATACGCTGTGCTTATGGGCTTAAAATCCCAATAGATGGTGAGCATTTCATTGGATGCAACAGGAAGGAATTGAGCATAGGCTTGTCCCTCTGATAGCTCTAACTCTTCCTGCATTAAAGTAACCTTCCCAAGTGAAATTCCTATTTCGCTCTTGAGTATTGGTGAAAAAACCTGTAAATAAATTTTGGATTTGCCAGATGTAACTTTATCAACTTGAATATTCAGCCATGAATCTATCGGGTAAAGTGGTATTATTGCCTCATTTACTGAACCTTTTTGATAATTATCAAACGAATCGTATACGGTATTATCTTTAAAAATATAACCTGGCTTTCTCATGTCTCCAATTCTAAAATCAGGGTTTTCTTCATCCCCAAACTCAAAATAGCCATTTGAGTCACTATAAATGGTGGTAAAGTATCGATACGCAAGGAAATCCTTGTGCCATTTATAAATCGTAACAGCTACCCCTTCCAATGGCTCTCTCGTATAATAATCTACCACAGTAGCTTTCACTACCGTAGGAGGAGTATCTTTCTTACAGCCTTGTAAAAAAAAGGAAAGTGTAATCAGGAAGGCAAAAATGCCAGATGTTCTGACAAGCATATTTGGCGAAATTTTGATGTTTAAAAAAGGATTACGAAACAAATGTATATATCATATATTAAAGTCATTGCATAATATTTGCATAATTCATGCAAAATACGCATAAATTTACGCCAAAAATATGATGGTCGGAAAAAATATCATTCGCTACAGGAACGAGCTGGGTCTTTCTCAGGAAGATTTAGGCAAATTAGTGAACAAACACCAAAGTACCATCAGCAGGATTGAGTCTGACCTGCAAGGCGTACCCTTTGAGGAAATTCCGCTTTTTGCTACTGCCCTGGGCAAGGCGCCGGAGGATTTATTGCAAACCGAAAGCATCAATCTGCACATTCAGACCCAAAATGGTGGCAACGCCAATAATTATGTGGTGAACCATCACTCTGAACAAGCTATGCAGGCAAAAGATGAGATCATTGCCTTGAATAAGGAAATCATGGCTATGCAAAAAGCCCGGATTGAAGCGCTGGAAAATGAATTGGCTACGTTGAGGAAAGGAACGAAGTAGACACGAAGGCACAAAGGCGCAAAGGCACAAAGGGGTTATTTGGCTGACGCCAAATAACCCCTTTCATCAGGTGGCCGTAGGCCACCGTTTCAAATCTTTGCGCCTTTGCGCCTTTGCGCCTTCGCGCCTTCGTGTACCTCGTGCCTTTACACCTTTGCGCCTTTGCGCCTTTGTGTACCTAGTGCCTTTACACCAGTGCCTCTTCCATCTCCAACACCGGCACTGCCTGCAGCGCCTGTTCCAGATCCCACCATAGATCTTCCACATTTTCTACGCCAACAGACAGGCGCACCAGGTTTTCCGTGATACCATAACACAGTTTGTCTTCCGGCGAAACACCGGCATGGGTCATGGAAGCAGGGTGCTGGGCCAGAGACTCTGTACTGCCCAGGCTTACAGCGAGTTTGACCAGTTTGAGATGGTTCAGGAAAGCAAAAGCTTCTGCCTCACCTCCTTTTATTTCAAATGATACCATGGCGCCCGGGGAGGTGCATTGCTTGCGGTAGGTATCGTAGGCATCGCCATCAGCGGGTGTAAGAAGTCCCAGATAGTAAATACCGGCAATTTTTGGATGGTTTTTCAGGCGTTCAGCCACAATTTGAGCGTTTTCTGCCTGTTTTTCCATGCGCAGTTTCATGGTTTCCAAACTGCGCAAAAGCAGCCATCCGGTATGTGGGGCAATCATATTGCCCATGAACGTGCGCAAGGTTTTAACGCGTGTCATCAGTTCGGAACTTCCCAAACAAGCCCCTGCAATCACATCACTGTGCCCGCCAATGTATTTGGTGGCAGAATACAGCACCAGATCGGCGCCGTGTTTCAGCGGGTGCTGCCACAGCGGACCAAGATAGGTATTGTCTACGGCCACGAGGGTGCGACGACCATCCATGCCAAAACGATCCGCCACCCGGCGACACATGGCAATGTTCACCAAATCGTTGGTGGGGTTGGCCGGCGTTTCCAGGTAAATCATGGCCAGGCGGTCGGCCTTGCCGCTCTGAATGAGCATTTGTTCGAGTTCCGCCTGTGTTGCTTTTGGATGGAAGCCCAGGATATCTATCCCGAACTTGGGCAACAAATGATGTACAAAGTGATCGGTTCCGCCATACAGCGGATTGCTGTACAGGAGCAAATCGCCGGGCTGCAAAAACTCAAACAACACCGTAGCAATAGCCGCCATGCCACTTTCAAAGACGGCGCACTCATCGGCATTGTCCCAAAGCGAAAGGCGCTCCTCCAGGATTTGCATATCCGGGTTGTTTAGGCGGCTGTAAATCAGACCGGTTTTTTCTTTGGGCCCTTTTTCCCGAAGTCCGTAGGCTACTTCGAAGAACTGTTTGCCTTCTTCAGCAGAGTTGAAAACAAAAGTGGAGGTTTGGAAAATCGGGCATTTGACGGCGCCTTCCGACCATTCCGGACGGTAACCGTGCGACATCATCAAAGTTTCGGGCTGAAAATGCTTGCTCATGTGGTGGTAATTTTCTACAAAATTGATATTCAATGACCGTAAATTCCAAAATATATCAATTAACAAGAAAATAAATCTTACAATAAGAACATTATTAGAATATCTGAATATTTTTGTGCTTCAATGGCTACCTTTTTGGAAAAAAAATCCGACCAACTGGACGCGTCCGACCGGCTCATTCTCCAATTACTACAGGAGGATGCCTTTCTGACTACCAAAGAAATTGCCACCCGAATCAACATGAGCACCACGCCGGTGTTTGAACGGGTCAAAAGATTGGAGCGCGACGGGTTTATCAGCAGTTACCGGGCCTTGCTGGATCGAAGAAAAGTAGGGCTGCCGATGCTGGTTTTCTGTGATGTATCGCTCAAGGAACACAACCGGGATTTTCTGTTGCGTTTTGAATCGGAAATTGCCGGCCTGCCCGAGGTGCTGGAATGTCATCACATTGCCGGGGCATACGACTACCTTTTAAAAGTAGTGGTACACGATATGGATGATTATCAGCGATTTGTGAAGGAAAAACTGGCAGCTTTGGAAAACATCGGCAGGGTGCAAAGTCATTTTGTGATGACGGAGGTAAAGAATTCGACGGTGCTTCCGATTTATTGATGAAGGAAGGTTGAGGGAGGGGGTATCTTCGGTCATTAGCACGGTTAATTTACAAGCGACATTCCCCACAAAACCGAAAATTTTCCAATTCCCAAAACCCTCAAACAATTGGCTTTTTATGATTTTTTAGGGAAAACATCAAACACATCTATCATCTTGTAACCGCTCGTTTCAACGAGCGGCCAGGAATACACCACTGACCACATCCATCATATTTGCAGAGCATCAACATCTAAAATATTGGAAGCGTTGTTTTTTTAATGAGATAAAGTAGAAGGCGGAGTACTTTGATGCTGATGTTTTGCAAATATGATAGATGTGGTGGCGAGATGCTCCAGTCCTCCGATTGAAATCGGAGGTTACAAGATGTTAGATGTGTTCTATTTTTATCCACAAACGGTCACTTCAGAACCCAACAACTCAAACAACTCAACACACCCACATATCATGCAAAAATTTTCTTCCATAACCTCGTTCCTGCTGGCAGCAGCGCTGGTTTTTTCCGGTAGCGCCTGCGTTACCAAAAAGAAATACAAAGCCATGAAAACCAGTCTCCAAACGGAGCTGGACGTGGCCAATGCAAGCCTGGAAAAATATGGCAAACAAATCAACGACCTCATGACTCAACTGGCAACCTGCGAAGCAGAACGAAATGCCTCCAGGAGCGAATCCTCCACGGCCCAAAAACTCCGGGAAGAGCAAATTGCCGACCTGCGTGCGCAAATTGCCGATTGCCAGGCACAAAGAGATCGGCAATCATCCCAAATGGGCAATCTGACCCAACTCACGCAATCTGCCAATGATAATATAAAGGAAACACTTACTCAACTTCAAAAGAAGGACAAGTATATTCATTTGCTTCAGGCTGCCAAAACCAAAACTGACTCCATTAATCTGGCATTGGCGGTCAATCTCAAGAACGTACTTAAGGATGGGATTGATGATAAAGATGTAGATATTAAGGTAGATAAAACGGTGGTATTCATCAATTTATCTGACAAAATGTTGTTCCAGAGCGGTAGCTACAACCTTACTCCCCGTGCTAATCAGGTTTTGGATAAAATTGCAGCCATCATTAATGCCCGTCCGGAACTGGAAGTAATGGTAGAAGGCTATACCGATAATGTTCCTTATAACAACAACTGTTTGCAGGACAACTGGGACCTCAGCGTAAAACGCTCCACCTCCGTGGTGCGTGCCCTCCAGCAAAACTTCAAAATCAATCCTAACCGGCTCATTGCGGCTGGTCGTGGAGAGTATAATACCCTCGCTTCTAATACCACTGAAGCCGGCCGATCTGCCAACCGACGCACACGTATTATCATCCTGCCGAAGCTGGATCAGTTTTATGATTTGCTGAACCCAAATAACGTACCGAATAAGTAAGAAGGTGGACGGTAGACGTTTTACGGCCTACGGTAGAGGTAGCATACATAATTTTGATCCATGCTGCAATAGCTGGATTTCCGTAGAAATTGAAGTACGTTTGCGGAGCTTGTCTCCGATATGTTTTTGCCTCAGTGGGGCAGATGTTTTTTTTGTGGGGGTCACTGGCCGACCCCCCGACACTAAAAACTGCTCCCACTCTGAGGCAAAAACGACAAACCATCACCTCCTATTCACAACAGTATGAGCAACAATCCTAACCGCAATCCTTATCTGGTTTCCTTTGCGCTGGTATGCAGCCTCTTCTTCATGTGGGGCATTGCCAACAGTCTGAACGGGTCTTTGATTCGTCACTTTCAGTTTGCCCTTGATCTGAAACGTTGGCAAGCAGGTATTGTAGACTCCGCTTTCTATTTCGGGTATTTCGTAATGGCTATACCAGCCGGTATTTTCATGCGGAAGTGGGGTTATAAAAAGGGAATTCTGGCAGGCCTTCTGTTATATGCAGGCGGGGCACTGCTATTTTATCCGGCAGCTGACTGGCGGATTTACGGATTTTTCCTGTTTGCCCTGTTCACTATTGCTTCCGGATTGGCGTTTTTGGAAACAGCTGCCAACCTATATGTAACCGTTTTAGGTCCAAAGGAAGAAGCAGCCTGGCGCATCAATTTTGCTCAATCTTTCAATGGCATCAGTATTATTTTAGGGCCTATCATTGGTAGCCTGTTTATTTTTTCCAAAACTGAGTACACCGAAGAATTACTGGCAACCATGACGCCAGAGCAGATAGATGCAGCGCGGATATCAGAAGCATTGTCGGTGCAGGGTACTTATTTGGGGATTGCAGCTATAGTTGGTGCTCTGGCCTTGCTGTTTGCTTTCTCAAAAATGCCTGAAGTGGGCAGCGAGGAAGAGGCTGCCTCGGGAAGTATCAGCATCGGCGGACTCCTGGGTAAATACCGGCACCTTAGCCTGGGTGTGTTAGCTCAGTTTGCCAATGTGGGTGCACAGGCAACCCTTTGGGGCTATTTTGTTGACTTTAAAATGGATCTGGCGGCTAATGAACACTTAGGTGTAGCTTCAGCCTATGCTGATCTGATACGATCCATCATCGGAGATGATTCCAACCTTACGCCGGAAAAAATTGCTGGTTTCCACGCCTCCTTCGCCATGGTGCTGTTCATGCTGGGGCGTTTTATTGGCACTTATTTAATGACCAAATTTGATGCACGCAAAGTAGTATCCTGGTATAGCATAGCGGCAGTGGTTCTGGTTTTGCTAGCCTTCTTAACAGGTGGCCTTACGGCTATAATATGCCTGATGCTTACTTATTTCTGTCAGAGTATCATGTTTCCTACCATATTTGCCCTGGCCACCAAAGGACTGGCGCCTGCAGAGAGTAAACTGGCTTCCTCCCTGGTCATCATGGCTATCGTAGGTGGTGCAATCATGCCTCCTATTGCTGGACTGCTTTCGGCTTCCGGCGGCATGAAAATGGCCTTACTAGTACCATTCGCCTGTTTTGGATACGTAGTATATTACGTTATGAAAGGAGCTAAGTAGAGATATGAGATATGGGATATGAGTGATAATTCATCACTCATATCTCATATCTCATATCTCATATCTCATATCTATTCACTCTCCCCATTTTTCCAACTCTTCTTTGCTCCACAATTCCGGGAAGAAAATGCGGCGCTGGTATTTGGGCAGCATATATTTTTTCCAGTCGCTGCCACCTGTGGCAGCTGCGGGTTGGCCCTTGCTTTCCAGGTATTTTTCAGCGGCACGGTAATGTGCCATTACCCAGGAAATATTGACGGTTTTATCATAATGCCGCATGGCCTGCACGAGTTGAGGATTGGCACGGTCTTCCTCCGGTAACTGGCAGAATCGTGCCCAGAGGTTTTTCTGGTTGTATTCCTCCATGATGCGGATAAATTCTGCTTTGTAGCGCTTTTCAAATAGTTGAATGAGGGTAGTTTTTTCCCCTGTTTCATGGTTTTTGCCAGCTGCCTGCCAGTATAAGTGGTTGTAGGCATGTTCGTAGGGTGTGTTCCGGTCAATGGTGGCTCTGAACCGGTAATCAATCAGGTTGATCAACTCAGTAGAGCAAAATTCAATGATTCTGTATTGGGCACTTTGGAAGCCGCTTGCCGGGGTGAGGGTATTGCGGAACTTCATATATTGCTCCACTTCCATACCATCACGCATGATATCGAATGAGTTGGAAAGCATATCAAAGTATCGGCTTATTCGACTCAGTTTTTCAGCAAAATAAGCCGTAGTGAGCTGTTCGCATTCTGATACCTGTTGGATTTCCCAAAGGATCATTTTGAATAACAGTTCATTGATCTGATGGTACATGATAAAGACCATCTCGTCAGGGAGCGTGCTGCGCTGTACTTGCAAATTAAGTAAAGCGTCTGTTTGAATGTAATCCCAGTAGGTGATGGGCTTGGCCCAAACAAGGCCTTCCAGGTGGGTTGACGGGTTTTGGCCGATTTGCTGAAATTTATCAGCTACCCGATTAAGGAGCTCTGGGTCAAAGGTTTGCATATTATTTGGTTGTACTCAGTTGACTGTATCTGGAAAAAATAAAGCATAACCCTGCCACGAAAAGTGGAGCTGAAAACATCAGGAAAAGTCCGGATTCTTTCCAGGTTCCAAAGTGAATGGTAAAAGCCATACCCAGCACCATGAATATCAGACCGCCAACGATCCGGTATTTCCACGCCACTACAAGGGCGCAAATTACCAGGGTGGTCGGAATCAGATGCATCAGCAAATGTCCGAGTTTTTCCAGCAATGATGCATGGCCTTCGAAAGAATCCAGTGCAAATACAGAAATGAATACAGCAAAGAGGATGGCAAGTACCCGTGGAAACCAGGTCAATACGGCCGACAAGCGGTGTGTCATGGCTTGAAAAGGCTGGTTAATGACAATCCATACCCGCTTTGGGTACGGCAGATTCAAACAGCGTTAGATCCAGATTCAGGCCTCTTTGGAGCAATAATACGCCTACAATACCCAGTAGAATTGGTTGGGCTACCCGTATTTTTTTAAGCAGGATTTTGCCAAATGACTGGCTGAAAACGCTTACTAAAATCAATAGCGGTAGCGTTCCCAACCCAAATATGGCCATGAAGATCCCTCCTTCAGCAGCGCCAAAAGAGGCAAGTGCTCCCGCCAACGCGGCATATACCATGCCACAGGGGAGTAGCCCATTCAACAGGCCAATGGTAAAAGTGCTGCCATTGGGGTTGGTGCGCAGCAGCAGTCCGATATTGGTTTTTACTTTTTGGGTGAACAACCCAAAGCCGGGAAGTGCTGTTACCAGCTGTTCAAATTTCCAGGCCATCACCGCCATGCCAATCATGAACACGCCGGCTGCAATAGAAAGGAATTTTTGCATGCCAGCCAAAGCAAGCCCTTTGCCCAGCAACCCAAACATGACGCCGAGGGCTGCATAGGTAAGGATACGGCCGCTGTGATAAACAAGCATTTGCCGAACCACAGCCCATTTCTCCTTTTTCTCCAGTGGCAACGCCATCAACAATGGCCCACACATACCCACGCAGTGTAAACTGCCGGCCAGGCCAAGCAAAAGCGCAGGATATAGGAGCGTAGGGGTGGGCATTTTATGGGAATTAGGTCATTAAGGTCATTGAAGTCATTTAGGAAATGATCAAGGTGGTTTCCCAGAAATACTTTTTACCGTCGGTAGTTTCCCATTCCATTTCCACGTGCCAACGACCGGGGGTCATGTTGTCTGCAGGTATCTCAGTTCCGGAGGTGTTATCCAGGCTCGTGGTTAGATCCTCGCGAGTGGTTGCTGAACGGTAACACTTGGCAGAGCCTTGGTTAGCAACCATGCCTTCCGGAAGTTGTACCTTGATACGCCTGGCATTGCTTTCGAAGGTAGCAGTAGGTCTGGAAAGGAGTGCTGCCGTATTTTGCTTCCGTTCCAAACGATCCTGGTAATTAAGATCCAGTGCATAATAATCTTTTTGTACCAGTTGTGGCGGATATTTGGTGGTAGATACCACCGCAAAGATCATACTGCTGGCAAACAGCGTGAAGAATATAACGATTCCGGTTCCCCAGTTGAATTTCATGATGTTGCGTTTTTTAGTATTTGATTGTCCAGATTGTATGGGTATAGTCCCGGTTATTTTACCGGACCTAAGAAGTTGGTTTTGATCTCATCCACTTTTTTGCCATTGGAATAGACCTCAATCACGATTTGGGTTTTTCTGCTTTGAAGATTGTCTTCAGGCATTTCCAAAAAGAATGCACCTTCCAGTTTTTGACCTTTAGACAACAATGTTGGAGCCTGACCTACTACCTGTATCACCGCTCCCGGAGTAGGAGAACGAAATTCAACAGGTAAGTCTTTGGATGTCTTGTTGATGAGAATATAGGTATAAAGATTGGTCAGGTGTGATTCGTCTTTTTGCTGGTAAAGTTGTCCTGGCGAACGCAATATAATCGTTTCTACCAATCCGCGGCGAGCGATTAGGAAAACATCCAGTGAAAGCAAAGCCAACAAGACAAAAGAATAGGCCCAAACTCTTGTGGTGAATATTTTTCGTATCCCGGATTCAATTCCGGTCATGGAATCATAACGTATTAAACCAGTCGGGCGGTTTACTTTGGTCATAATGGCATCACAGGCGTCCATGCAGGCAGTACAGTTGGTGCATTCCAACTGTGTGCCATTGCGTATGTCTATTCCGGTTGGGCAAACATGCACACAAAGTTTGCAGTCGATACAATCACCTAATCTTGGTTGAGCTCCGGCTGCTGAAGCGGCTGCGGTTTCCACAGACGACTGGATTTTTTCCAGTGGATCATGGTAACTCACCGGAGTAGCAGGGGGGGGAGGGGGGGCTTTTTTTAGTTTGGTTCTGGGCTCGCCACGCATGTGATCGTAAGCAACTACAATAGAGTCTTTTACCAACAGCACACTTTGCAGGCGGCCATAAGGACAAATGGTGGTACAAACCTGTTCGCGCAGGCGGGCAAACACTCCGTAAAAAGCCAAACTAAATACGACCATCGCCATGAAACCTCCCATATGCTGTGAAACAGGCTCCTTGATGATCTTTATGACTTCATCCATACTGATCAGGTAGGCCAGAAAGAAGTTGGTAAACACCAGGGCCAAGCCGTAAATGACCGCGTGTTTTAATACCTTTTTTTGGATTTTCTGCGCTGTCCAGGGGGATAGGTCCAGTTTCCGCTGTTCACCTGCATCTCCTTCTATCCAGTACTCAATTCTTCGGAAGATCATTTCCATAAATACCGTTTGTGGGCATACCCAACCGCAAAACAAACGACCAAATACCACGGTGAACAAAATGATGAACACCAGGAAGGTAAGCATAGCCAATACAAACAAATGGAAATCCTGAGGGGTAAACAGCAGTCCAAACAGCACAAACTTCCGTTCCAGAACGTTGAACAATAAAAATTGCTCGCCGTCAACTTTAATAAAGGGAAGCGTGAAAAAGAATGCTAAAAAAGCAAGGGTGGTCAAGGTGCGGTAGTTGTAATACCGGCCGCTTGGTTTTTTGGGATATAGCCAGACCCGTTTCCCCTGGGCATCTACGGTGGATAGATGGTCACGGTATTCTTCCGTATCTTCTATAACGTTGTTGATGAAGTCCTGATCCATAGCCCTACTGTGTTTGTATGGGAGAAGGGTTGACGAAAGTTATCCGGAAGGTAAATTGCCGGAATTCCTTTCATCAACCCTTTGAAATATCATTCTTTTTGATTAGTTCTTTTCTGTTTTGGTGGTATCAACAGGAGCTGCGGCGCCTTCCTCTTTCCAAATTGTACCCTGAGGTGCTTTAGGATTAGGAGGATTGGTACCCTGAAGCGTCAGAATATAGCTGGATACTTTTTGCATGTCGGCCGGCTTTAATTGTGATGCCCAGGAAATCATCCCTTTTTCCGGCACACCATATTTGACGGTTTTGAAGATGTTTTTAATACCTCCGCCGTGTATCCAATATTCATCTGTAAAGTTGGGACCAACAGTTCCTTCGCCTTTTTGGCCGTGGCAGGCAGCGCAGGAGTTTTTGTAGATCAGTTCACCTTCGCCGATGGCAGAACCGTCTGTCAGAGCGGTTACATTAGATTCATCTACTGCGTTGGCTTTTCCGGCAAGCGCAATGGCAAGTTCTTTTTTAGCCGTTGCAACGTCTTGCTTATAGGACTCGGCCTGATCAGGACCACCTCCCCCGAAGTGGTAGTACCACATGTAACCAACAGACCAAATGACGGTCAGGATGAACATATTTACCCACCATGGTGGAAGGTGGTTGTCCAATTCCTTAATCCCGTCATAGTTGTGATCCAGGGTGATATCCCCTTCACGCTCTTGTGGCACAGGGTCTTCCCAGTATTTTTTGCGTAGTCGGGAAAAGAAATCTTCTTCCACAGGAAGTGGAGCAGCATCTCCATCCACATAAGGGATCCCGTGTTTTTCAGATTCAACCCGTATCAAATGCTTGGTGAGCATCGAGTTGGTGCGTACCACTACTGCTACAACTATAACAAACAATAGAACAGAGAGTAGCATAAATGCAGTGGACATGATTTGGTTAAAATCATCCACTTTTGGATCCGGAGCTGCCGGTGAGGTAGCCTGCCCCCAAAGGGTACTCAGACTCATTAGAAGCAGCAGTAAGGTTGGCAGATATTTTTTCGATTTCATGTTTGAAAAAATGTTTTACCCTGACCCACCTCAACGTGAAAATTGAGGCGGGAGAAGGTTCATATTTAATCTTCCAATGGCATGTGCGCCATGCGATCCATGTCTTCTTTTTTGAAGATGAAAGCGCGGATAGCGACTCCGCAAAAGGTGCAGAAGAAAAGCAGCAGGGTGCCTACACCAAACCACTGGATTCCTTCGACCGATTGAAGCAGGTACTTGTACATTGAAAATTTATTTTTGTGGTGTTTAAGTTAGTCCCCACGATTTGAGCGAACCCTAAAGGCCGCTCAAATCATGAGAAACATCCTCTTATTTTGGTTGTACTTTAATGTCAGTGCCGAGGCGTTGCAGATAAGCAATGATGGCTATGATTTCTCTGTCAGCCACATTTGGATCTTTGATGCCCTGATCTGCCAGACTTTTCGCAATTTTTTGCGCCTGTTCCTTCGCATTGTCTACAGCATACTTTTCGAAATCCTTAGGATAAGGGGTCCCGAGTTTGCGCAATGCGGTGATTTTGCCAGGCAAGCCGCTCAGATTGATTGGATCCTCCAGCAAGTGTGGATAGGCAGGCATCAGAGATCCTGGCGACATGCTCGTAGGATCCATCATGTGGTTGTAGTGCCAGCTGTCCGGGTACTTGCCACCTACGCGCCACAGATCCGGACCGGTACGCTTACTGCCCCACAGGAATGGACGGTCGTAAATGTATTCGCCAGATTTGGAGTATTCGCCGTAACGTTCCGTTTCGTCGCGGAACGGGCGGATCATCTGTGAGTGACAGCCTACACAACCTTCGCGGATATACAGGTCGCGCCCCGTCAACTCAAGTGGTGTATATGGCTTAACCGTAGAAATCTTTGGCACCTGACTATCTACGAATACCATTGGCATGATCTGAACGATGCCACCGATAGCGATCAGGATGGTGCTCCACAACAACATTTGCATAGGGCGACCTTCGATCCAGCGGTGCCAGTGTTCACCTTCATGTACCACAGGCTTCGGACGAGCAGGAGCTTCAGCGGCTTCATTTGCCATGAAGCTACCTTGGGCAGCTGTTTTAAACAGGTTATACACCCCAATGATTACACCTACAAAGAAGAGTGTGCCGCCAATAGCGCGGATCATATACATAGGTACAATCTGTGTCAGGGTATCAAGGAAGTTACCCCATGCCAATGTACCTTCTGGCGTAAATTCTTTCCACATCAGGGCTTGTGTCCAGCCTGCCCAGTACATGGGTACTGCATAGAACAAGATACCAAGTGTGCCCAGCCAGAAGTGGATGTTTGCCAGTTGTTTGGAGTATAATTCTGTACGGTACATCCGGGGCCATAGCCAGTACAGCGCACCAAAAGTGAGGAACCCGTTCCAGCCCAGCGCACCAACGTGTACGTGTGCAATGGTCCAGTCGGTAAAGTGGCTGATGGCATTCACGGATTTAATGGAAAGCATTGGGCCTTCAAAAGTGGCCATACCGTATGCAATAACGGCTACTACCATGAACTTCAATACAGGGTCGTTGGCAACCCGGTCCCAGGCGCCACGAAGCGTTAGCAGACCATTCAACATACCACCCCAGGATGGAGCAATCAGCATGATACTGAATACCGTACCAAGGGATTGTACCCAATCAGGCAGGGTAGAATACAGCAAGTGGTGCGGACCAGCCCAGATATAGATAAAAATCAGTGCCCAGAAGTGGATGATAGAGAGTTTATAAGAATAAACCGGGCGATTGGCAGCCTTTGGAAGGAAGTAGTACATCATGCCCAGATAAGGCGTGGTGAGGAAGAATGCCACCGCGTTGTGGCCGTACCACCACTGTACCAGAGCTTCTGTAACCCCTGAAAAAACAGGGTAGCTTTCTGTTAATGTAACCGGCAATTCTAAACTTCTGACAATATGCAGTACCGCAACGGTTACCCATGTAGCAATGTAGAACCAAATGGCTACATACAGGTGACTCTCCCGGCGTGTAAGAATGGTGCCAAACATGTTGACCCCGAATACCACCCAGATAAGCGTGATGGCAATATCCAAAGGCCAGATCAATTCTGAGTACTCACCGCTGGTGGTTAAACCCAAAGGAAGGGTTACCGCTGCGCATAGAATAATGAACTGCCATCCCCAGAAGTGGATCCATGACAGGGTATCACTCCACATGCGGGCTTTTAGCAGTCGTTGCAGGGAGTAGTAAATCCCCATAAAAATACCGTTACCTACGAAAGCGAAGATAACAGCGTTGGTGTGTAATGGGCGGAGGCGACCAAATGTTAGCCAAGGCCCCAGATTTAGGGAGGGATAGATCATCTGGAAGGCAAGAATAAGCCCGACCAGCATCCCAACAACAGCGAAAATGAACGAGGCCAGGCCGAAGGCTCGAACAATTTTGTTGTCGTACTGAAATTGTTGAATGTTACTCATAAAGATGGCTTTAAATCTTCGTCTTGTTGTTTTTCTGTTGTAGGTGTATTTTCATCCGTCACACTTGTAAATTGAGTTGCATCATCAAAAAGCATCCGGATGGCGGGGGTATATTCATCGTCGAATTGTCCGCTTCCGGCTGCTCGCAGATAGGCCAGCAGAAACCCTGCGGCAAGCAGCAAACTGACAAGAATGAGGAATAGCATAATTTTCATGACCTGATAGTATTCAGATGTGACTGAAAACGTGCGCAAGATGGGTGTGTCAGAAAAAGATGACGGATGATGAAAATCAGGGCAGAGGGTGATCTTTGTCGGAGGCACTCAAAATATGACAGCTGGACTATCTTTGAGGCACTTTATGGCAGATCAAGTTAACAATCCACTGCACGGCATTACCCTGCAAAAAATGTTGGAACATCTGGTAGAAACCTATCAGTGGGAAGGCCTCGCCGCTCGCATTCCTGTCCGTTGCTTCCGTTTTGAGCCCAGCATCACTTCCAGTCTTAAATTCCTGCGCAAAACACCCTGGGCACGTGAAAAAGTAGAAGCGCTATATCTCTACTCCTTATCCCATACCTAAATTCCTCATTGCGGAAGTCATCCACTGGTCTGACCTTGGTCATTTCATGGCATGTGATTAGCCCAGATTTTTGCACCATCTGTTATTCAGGTGGGTTTGGCCGTTCGGGAATGTCAGGGTAGGGTTGTTTTAACCACCAACCGTCCGCCGTAAGCTGTCCACCCTCAACAAACACAAATATGATTATGCAAAATACCACAGCAATTTCAAGAGTAATGACCCACAAACCTGCTACGGTTTCTCCAATGGATCATTTGGAAACGGTACAGGATATTTTTGAAAAATTTGGATTTCACCATGTGCCCGTTTTGGACGACGGAAAACTTGTTGGCATTGTCAGCTATACGGATTACCTTAGGGTTATTCAAGAGGTGTATGGCAGTGCAGATGAACAAGGGCGTAACCAGCATTTATTACAAACCATTCAGGTAAAACAGGTCATGACGGATCACCCGGTATGTTTGTCGCCATCAGACACTATAGAAGATGCGCTGCGTATCTTTAAGACCAATCATTTCCATGCCATTCCGGTCATCGAGCAAGATGGTCGTTTGGTTGGGATACTTTCTACACACGATCTTATTAAGGTGCTGGAAAGATTGTTGGCGCCAGAAATTGATTATGCCTCCAAATGAATAGATCCTTACTGATGGAATCTGGCGCCAAATTACATGCTCATTTCCCTTATACCGGATTAACACAAGATCAGGTAGCGGAGCATCGGCGCGTTTTTGGAAGGAATGAGCTTAAGGCTCAACAGCGGAATCCAGTGCTCAAAAGCCTGTGGAATATCGTAACCGAGCCAATGTTTATCCTTTTGGTGGTTGCATGTGTTTTGTATTTTGCATTGGGAGATATTTCAGAAGCTGTTGTAATGGTATTTTCCATCCTATTCGTGACCGGAATAGAATTGTATCAGGAAACAAAATCGGAAAGGGCTCTGGAGGCATTGCGCAAGTATACGCAAGCGCAGGTGCGTGTGCTTCGGGATGGTGTTTGGCAGGATATTCCTTCGGAAGATCTGGTTCCAGATGATCTGGTGAGCATTGAAGAAGGAGAGTTAGCCGCCGCCGATGGCTATTTGCTGGAGCAACATGACTTGTATATGGATGAGTCTGCACTCACCGGAGAAAGTTTGCCGGCAGAGAAAAGGACTTTGGGCAAAAAACAAACAGAAATGCCCATTGAATCAAGAATCTTTCAAGGGAGTACAGCAGTGTCCGGTCGCGGGGTGTTCCAGGTAACGGCTATTGGATCTGGTACCGAATTTGGTAAATTGGGCAAATCCATTGAATCTATTGAGACTACTAAAACTCCGCTTCAAATTCAGATCAAACGGTTTGTAACCCAAATGGGTATTGCCGGCGGATTGGCTTTTTTGCTCGTGTTTATCCTCAATTATTGGTTGGAGCAGGATGTATGGGCGGCTTTGCTGTTCTCCCTAACCCTTGCTATGGCTATTTTGCCGGAAGAAATTCCTGTTGCGTTTAGTGCATTCATGGGTTTGGGCGCTTACCGAATGATTAAGCATGGGATTCTGGCCAAACATCCGGGAACAGTGGAAAGTCTTGGATCTGCAACCGTTATATGTCTGGATAAAACCGGTACCATAACCCAGAACCGGATGTGGGTAGCCGAGGTAATAGATCTTGGAAAAGAAGGAAAGACACTTGAGTTAGCCCTTTGGGCCAGTGAACCCGTGATTTTTGATGCCATGGAAAAAGCAATCCTGGAAGGTGTTCAGGCATCGACGCAATTGGAGGAAGATCCCAGAAAAGGATATCATTTGGTCAAAGAATATGCGCTTTCCGGAAGACCACCGATGATGACCCATATCTGGGAGAAAGATGGAACCACGCCGCGTATCATTGCATGTAAAGGCGCGGTGGAAAAAGTACTGGAGGTTTCCGGCGCAACAGAACCATTTTCCCGCAAGGCGATGGTTGAAATGGAAAAGCTTGCAGCAAAAGGCTTCAGGGTACTCGGCGTGGCAAGTGCCATGTTTGATGGAGAGGAATATCCTGGTGATCAGGCCGATTTTCAATGGCAATTTGAAGGGCTTGTAGCTTTTTATGATCCGCCCAAGGAAAATGTGGAACGTGTTTTCAATCGGTTCTATGAAGCCGGTATCAGGGTCATAATGATCACAGGAGATCATTTGGTTACGGCACAACACATTGCCCGGCACACCGGTTTGAAAGGCTGGGAAGTTGCACTATCCGGTCATCAGGTGATGGAATTGAACGATACGGATCTCCGGGATGCCGTTCAAAGGGTCAATGTTTTTGCTCGTATGTTTCCTGATGCAAAACTTCGGATCGTCAATGCGCTAAAAGCAAATGGCGATATCGTGGCTATGTCGGGCGATGGGGTGAACGATGGACCGGCACTTAAATCTGCCCAAATTGGCGTAGCTATGGGAAAAAGAGGCACTGAAATAGCCAAAAACGCGGCCTCTCTGGTACTGTTGGAAGACGATCTGAATGATATGGCCACTGCGGTTAGGATGGGAAGAAGAATATACAACAACCTGAGGAAAGCCATTCGGTATATCATTTCCATACACTTGCCTATTATATTGGTTGTGCTGTTGCCCCTGTTATTGGGATGGACATACGTCCACATTTTGATGCCTCTGCATGTGATTTTTTTGGAATTGGTGATGGGGCCAACGGCTGCTATCGCCTTTGAAAACGAACCTGCAGAGCCCAATTTGATGAAAAAGCCGCCCAGAAAGGCCACTACTTCCTTGTTTTCCTGGAATGAAATCGGATTGAGTTTGCTTCAGGGTTCAGCCATCACCTTGGCGGTATTATGGATGTACTATTTAGGCATACAGCAAGGATTATCAGAAGAAAGCGTGCGCTCGATGGTCTTTGCAACCCTTGTGTTTGCCAATATATTCCTCACCCTGGCAAACCGGTCTTTTGATTATGCTTTAAATAAAACACTATTCTATAAAAATAAAGTGCTGCCGTGGATATTGGGCATATCAGCACTCATGCTTCTGCTCATTTTATACGTTCCATTCCTGTCCGGATTATTTGATATGACCACCCTTTCTCTCATCAACCTGGCTTGGTGCGTCCTGGCCGGATTTCTTAGTGTGATTTGGTTTGAAGGAATCAAGTGTTTGCGTGTTTGAGTGTGGGAGTGTTTGAGTTGGCGTTGGGCATGATAGCTCAAGGGGCAAAGCCCTAATGGCAGCATACGGTATATTTCCTTGAAATCTTAAGCCCTACGCCAACTCAAACACTCCCACACTCCAACACTAACCAAGCGCTTGCAATTCCACTAACTTCCGATAGATCTTGCCCTCCTGCATCAGGCTTTCATGTGTGCCGCGTTCTATTATTCGACCTGCATCCATGACTATAATTTCATCCGCATTTTGAACGGTGCTAAGTCGGTGAGCGATAACGAGCGCTGTTCGGTTTTCCAACAGTCGTTCCAAAGCAGCCTGAACCAGTTTTTCAGATTCTGAATCCAGCGCAGAAGTAGCTTCATCCAGGATCAGAATAGGAGGATTTTTGAGCAAGGCCCGGGCAATGGTGAGTCGCTGTCGTTGACCACCACTAAGTTTTGACCCACGGTCGCCTATGTTGGTATCGTACCCTTCCGGCAGGGTTGAAATAAACTCATGCGCATTGGCCGCTTTGGCAGCGGCAATAACCGCTTCATCACTGGCATCGATACTGGAAAATGCGATGTTGTTGCGCACCGTATCATTGAATAAAATGGCCTCCTGACTCACAATGCCCAGCAAGGCACGCAGGTCATGAACATGCAACTGACGCAAATCATTACCATCAATCAGAATTTGGCCGTCCGTTGGATCATAAAAGCGAGGCAATAGATCTGCCATGGTGCTTTTGCCAGCGCCGGATGCGCCAACCAGGGCTACTATTTTTCCTTTAGGGATCGACAATTGAATGTTTTCCAAAGCCGGACGTTCTGCATTAGTGTATTGGAACCGGACATCGCGAAACTCAATTTGTTGTTCAAAACGTTGGATTCTCCGGGCATTTTCCGCACTGGAAATAAGCTCCGGTGCATCGAGCACTGCCTCAACGCGCTCCAGGGCCCCCATGCCTTTCCGGATGCTGTAGGTAGCGGCAGAAAAAGCTTTGGCAGGCTCCGTGATGGAGTAAAAGGCATACAGAAAAGTGATGAAAGTGGGCCCGGATAATTGATAGGCAAATACCAGCTTGGCGCCGTACCACAAAAGAACTGACGCCACGGCTATGCCCAAAAATTCTGATAGTGGAGAGGCGAGGTCGCGCCTGCGCGACAAGCGTGTGAGCATGCGTGCATAGTCGTTGTTCTCTTTGCCAAACCGTTCGCCCTGCCAGCTTTCCGCGTTAAATCCTTTTAAAATGCGCAACCCACCCAGGGTTTCTTCTACCAGCGACATCACCAGGCCCAATTTTGATTGCGCTTCGCCGGATTGTTTGCGTAAGGTTTTACCTATACCTCCGATAATTACTCCGCTGAAGACCATCAGTACAAATACAAAAACTGTAAGCTTAGGCGATACCCATAACATATAGGCCAGGCTTCCACTAATGACAATAGGCTCACGTACTAAGGCTTCCATAACCCCCATAATGCTCCATTCAACCTCCTGTACATCGGCAGAAAACCGACTCATCAGATCGCCCTTTCGCTCATCCGAGAAAAAAGAAAGTGGCAGATTGAGCATCTTTTGCAGCAGTTTTTGCCGCAAATCCCGAACCACACCATTGCGCACAGGCGCAAGAAAGTAGAGGGATAAATACCGGAAAAGGTTTTTCCCCAGAAAGGTAATGACCAAAAAACCACACACCAGCACCAATGCTTTTTCCCGGCCATGGGTCTGGATCAGGTAGGCAAAAAAAGTATCAAGCTGCTGTTGCAGACCGGAATCGGCTATTTTTGGGGCGGCTTGGACAGCATCGGTTGCTGCCGGATCGGTAAACAATATTTGCAAAAATGGCAGCAAAGCCGGGATACTTACTACGACAAAGAGCGACATCAGAATGTTGCAAACGATGGCCAGTGTAAGCAGGCGTTTGTATGGCAGGTAATATCTTAAGAGTCGGAGCATTACTTTTTAAAAGCCAGTTTGTCCAGCATTTCACTGGCAATAGGATCGGCATAAATGCCATAATTGTTGATCAAAACACCTTTCATGTCGCTGTGTATAGCCGAAATGGCATAAATGACCAGTTCTTCTGAAGGGTCGGTTTCGCCCTCCAGGCGAAAATACTTATCCACTTGAAATTCATGGTGAAAGAACTGGAAATTGCCATTGCGACATTCCAGGCAATTTTCCTGCAGGTTAAAATCTTCGGTATACCCCTCCTTGCGAAGTTCATCCAGGATAGTTACAAGTGTCTTTTCCATGTTCCAAAGGGATTTGAATTCAGCATATTATACTGTAGTCCGTTTTTTCCAGAATGAGTTGGAGACAACAGTCGCCAATACACCGATACCGGCAATGGCCGCCCCGGCTACCATGGCTGAGCCGGCTTCAGATGCACCATTTCGTTTCAGGACAATTCCTGTAAGTGCCCATAAAACAGCAATCACATGACCAAGGTTGCGCTGCTTTGTTCCAAAAAACAAGGCAATAATGGTGCCTGCGGTGATCATTAGCACTGCCCAAAGGCCTTCACTCACTACGCCTCCTCTCCATCCCAATGCCACCAACCAGGCTGTAACATTGGCAATAAGGGCTACGGTAATCCAACCCTGATACAACCCAAAGGGAATTTTGATCCAGGTTGGGGTGGTGCTGGCTGGTTGGTAAAGCTGCCGGTTAAGCACAACCAGACTGGCTAGCAAGCCGATCATAATGGCGACCGATAACGCCAGTTGTTCCCAATGCCAGGCAAAAATCCAGGCAATGTTCAATAAACTGCCCAGGGCAAAAAATAAACTGATTTGGTGTATGGAAGGGGCCACTTTTTGAAGGGTTTTTGAAGAAAGCAACCCCCATAAACATACTCCTGTAAAAATCATCAGCCACAGGTACAAAACACCCCAGATGGAAAAGGTCAACCCGGCCGGGGTGAATAAATTGGGATACTGGTTGGAAAGAGCGCCGGTGGTTTTTCCATTCAATGGCAACGCATTTGCCAGGTAATTCACCCAAAGTACACCGGCAAACGCCAGGGTATTGATTAAAATCAGGATACGCACTCGATTGTTCATGGCTCGGATTCGGTGTTAACTGCTGAAGGTGTTCTCTGGCCTACCTGATGTTTAAATAACGAACGCATAGCCAGCAACATACTCAGCAAAGATAAGGCAGCGCCCATTAAAAACGGCGCTCCGGGAAACTGAACTGCCGATTCAGGAGCGGTAAAATGGGCAAACAAATTAGTCATCAACAAGGGGCCAATAATGGACGTCAAACTCATCAGGCTGGTGAGTGCTCCGTTAAGTTCTCCTTGTTCATTGGCTGGTACCTGACCGGAAATGATACTTTGCAGCGAAGGTCCTGCAAGGCCACCAAAGGCAAAAGGTACCATAAACGCAAACATCATCCAGCCTTCTGTGGCAAATGCAAACAAAACAAAGCCAAAAGCGTACAAACTGAGACCAACCAAAACGGATGTCCGTTGCCCGAATTTGGGAATCAAAATCCGGGATAATCCGCCCTGAACAATGGCTGTCATGAGCCCTACAAAAGCCAAAGAATATCCTACCCAGCGCTCGTCCCAATTGAATTTTTTCATGGTGATATACGTCCAGGT
>JBIKUE010000058.1:0-31708 GCA_044347755.1 Saprospiraceae bacterium | reverse complement strand
GGAACGATTACATAAGTCGGTCAACGGTGGTTTGAACTGGACGCCCATCAGCGCTGATTTGACCAATGGCAATCAGGGGCAAAACGGGGTCCGGTATGGAACCATTACTACCATTGCCGCATCACCTCTGAACAGTAACATCTTATGGGTGGGCACTGACGATGGCAATGTTTGGGTCACCTATAACGGCGGTACCAACTGGACCAAGGTTTCAAGCGCCTTGCCCAAACGCTGGATTACCCGGGTGGTAGCAGATCCGGAAGACGAAAATGCTGCGCTGGTCTGCTTGTCTGGGTTCAGGCATGCTGACCCCATGGCACATATTTATAGCACCACTGACAAAGGGCAAAACTGGCTGCCAGCAGATGGCAATTTGCCAGATTTGCCGGTAAATGATCTGATTCAGGATCCTTCCAATCCTGCATTGGTGTGGTACATAGCTACGGATGCAGGTGTATTCGGCACTTCTGATGGTGGCGTCAACTGGAGTCCGGCAAATACAGGATTGCCCAATGTGCCGGTAACGGATCTCACCTTGCACGCACCCACGCGCACCATGGCGGCAGCTACCTATGGCCGATCTATGTACGGTACGGAATTGCCTCCTGTATCAGGTACCATAAATCCTGTTTCGGCATTAAGCTTGAAAATTTGGCCCAATCCAATGGTTCAACATGCTGTAGTGGAATGGGAGCAGTGGGGGGCTGACCGAATTCAGCTGGAATGTTGGGATGCCGGAGGTCGCAGGGTAAAAACAATGTTACAGGAACAAGTGAGTAGTGGGCATCAGGTGCGTCAACTGGATGTTTCAGGTCTGTTACCCGGGGTGTATTTCCTCCGACTGAGTGGCTCTAAAGGCATACTGGGTTCGCATAAAGTGGTGATATGGTAGATTTTATGGCGGGTTCATTTGGATAAATGGCCGTGCTTGTTACTTTTACCATGCAAAACAACAGGCTTACGCCTGCAAACATTCACATTTTAACAAAACGAAACATTATGCTTAGCGAACTTAAAGCCTTTCTGTTCCGTGGCGACGTACTTGCTCTCGCCGTTGCCGTTATCATTGCCGGCGCCTTTCAAAAAATTATTGATTCCCTGGTGGCAGATGTAATCATGCCAATCATAGGATTGATCGCAGGGACTCCAGACTTCTCCAGCATCCAAGCTGGTGGCATTATGGTAGGCAACTTTCTCAATGCGATCATAAACTTCATTATCATTGGTGTAGTGTTGTTTATGCTCATTAAAGCAGCAGGCAAGAAAGTGGAATAACCAATAGACGGTTAACGGTAGACGATAGACGGTGGCGTTGCTTACGGGATTCGATCTTTGCCCCATAGGCTAAAAGCTTATCTCAAAAGCAACGCAACCGTCCACCGTAATCCGTCTATCGTCCGCCGAAATACACCAAAACCCCACTTTTCCACGTTTATAGTAAAAAAATATCCATGTCTCTCTCATCCCACACCCGTATCCTGTTGATTGTCAACACGGTTTTTGCCATTGGTTTCCTTGCGTTTTTTGTTTCATCCTTTAAAAACGAGGGCGATAAAACAGAGCAGCGGGTGCGTTCCGTGAATCTTGACAAGGACTTTACCTTTTGTGGAGAAAAATTCCCGATGGATAACTGGGATGTGCGGCAGCGTTTGGATGCTGAGTTGTTACGCAATATTTATTTCCATTCGCAAACCATTCTGGCCGTAAAACGCGCTAATGCCATTTTCCCCATTATCGAACCTATTCTTAAACAGGAAGGTGCTCCGGATGACCTGAAGTATCTGGCTGTGGCAGAAAGTGCCTTGTCTAATGCTGTTTCTCCTGCGGGAGCCCGCGGCGTATGGCAGTTTATGAAAGAAACGGCCATTGGCTATGGTCTGGAAGTAAACACGGAGGTTGATGAGCGTTACCATCTGGAAAAAGTAACCCGTGCGGCCTGTAAGTACATGAAAAAGGAAAAAGAGCGCCTGGGCTCCTGGGTGCTGGCTGCTGCAGCCTATAACGGAGGCCCCGGTCGTATTCAGGAAGAGATGGCTAAACAGCGCGCCAAAAATTTCTTTGAGCTAAACCTCGCTGCAGATGAAACCATGCGTTATCCTTTCCGCATAGTTGCCATCAAGGAGGTCATGGAACATCCCGAAGAGTATGAATATGTGGTGGAAAAGGAGCACCTCTATCCTGCTATCATGGATTTCAGGATCGTTGAGGTAAAAGGCCCTGTGCCTTCCTGGGGCGATTTTGCGGTGCAAAACGGTACCAACTACCGCATGCTGAAATTGTATAACCCCTGGCTGATTGACAGTAAACTCACCAATAAAGAGGGCAAGGCCTATCAGATTCGCTTGCCAAAGTAGGACGCTCTAAACCTTAAACACCATACCTAAAGTGATACGTTGAATCAGACCGGTGTTTCTGCCGCTCAGGATATAACCGCCGCTCAGGAAAAAGCCTGTCCGACCATTATCTGAATAATAAGCAGTGCCGCCTACCTGCGTATAGGACACTCCGTATGCCTGCGCTAGATCCGGCACGTTGGGCATGTAATCAGAGCCTCCCTGGGTATGCTGCCATTCTACCCACCCATCCAGGTAGTAATGTTTGGCCGGAAATCCAATTTTCACTAATAAGGTACTGAAATCCTGTGGTATTTCTGGCTCGTAAGTGGGCCTGGTTTGCCGAATCCGCTCAATATCTTGCGTTTTCAGGTCATCCAGCCGGAAATGGTACCCACCAGTTACATTCAGGAACAACCCTATCGGACTGTCCCATTGTACAATCAATCGGCCTGGCACTGTAACCGCTCTTTGTCCGAGCGCGCCTGTGGCTGTGGGTTCGTACGATCCAATGGGAAAACCTGCACCTGCACTTAAGACCACCCCTAAATTGCCGGCCTTACCCAAAGAGGCATATAAAGGGCGATATTTGGCAAACAGCCCCCCATCCTGCAGGCCACTTTGAATAGGAGTGAATACCGCAGCTGCGGTAGCTACCAAATCAAAGTTATTGGTCACTCCGTATTCCGCAAATATCGAGAGCATTTGTCCCTTGTAAGGCTCCTCAAATTTGTTACCACCTGCTCCTTCAAAGGTTTTTGCCTTATTAAAAGAAAAAGATGGCGCGAGGTCAAGCACACCTTTGCCCTTCATGTAACCATCAATTGGGCCTTGGGCAGCTAACAGAGACGGGAAAAAGCAACAGAATAAAAGGTAGCGCATGTTTGTTTTTATCATACGAATTAGAGGCTGTCTCAAAAGTCGTATTTTTATTTTCACCGCAGAGGCGAAGAGACGCAGAGGGCGTTTTTCACCGCAGAGGCGGAGAGATGCGGAGGGCTTGATAAACAATTGTTTACACCTCTGCATCTCTCCGCCTCTGCGGTAAAAAACGCCCTCTAAAATCTGTAACGAGAGCAGAACTTATTTCTTCTTACTCCACTCCGCAATGCTTTTTTCATTCATGCGGGGGTAATCTTCATTGCCTTCTTTTTGAGCCAGCTCGGTGCTTTTTTGAGCAACCATAATAGCATCTTTGTAACGACCCAGTTCAGCAAGGATATTGGCTTTCAATCGAAGAATCCAGAATTTGTCGCCGCCAATTTCCAGGGATTTTTCTACCCAGGTAAGGGCCTGCGCCATGTCTTTTTTCTCCTCATAGTAGTAACGGGCAGCACCATAATAATCATTGCCGGAAGGGCCGGCCATGGTGGTCTGGATAGCTTTCATTACTTTGGAGTCAGTATCCACCATGATTGGAACAATCACCTTGGTATACTCCCATACAATTTCAAGATCAGCGCCGTTATTGCGCAGGTTGCTGATGTTGATGCTGAACGTTTCAACCAAATCGCGTTGTGGAACGGATGGAACTGTGAAGCGCGCCTGAACATCTTCCTCTTTGAAGTCTTTTGGCTCAGGAATGCCCCAGAATGTGGTGTTTTTGTAGAAAATAACGGTCCACTCTTTTTCACCAGGGATGGTGTAAAGCGCATAAGTGCCTTTTGGAAGTGGGTTGCCTGCCACTTTTGCGTCATCAGAAACCGTAACTTTGGTGCTGGCATTTGCGCCGGTGCGCCACATGGCGCCAAAAGGAACCAGGTCGCCAAATACTTTACGACCTTTGGCGCTTGGACGGGAATATTCCACGTCCACCTTGATGAGGCCTACTTCCTGGTTGATTTTAGCAACAGGACTTGGAGCAGGTGTTTTAATTTGAGCATTTGCAGTACCAAGTACGGCAAGAAGGGCTGTCAGGAATACGAGTTGTTTCATGTAAAGATAAATTTGTCCCTTAAACAAAATTGGGCGTTAATGGTTGACAAAGGTCTCAAGATACATCGATATATTAGGTGACAATGAGATAGAACATCGACAAACTGTTACATTTATGATAAATTCAGACGGGAAAGGTGACAGCTGACGTGTTTTCACGTTAGAGTTGAAACGTTTTTTCGGAAACCCACTTTAAATCATTATCAATCTCTCATTATGTGGAAAAAAGTCCTGATCGTGTTGGCTTTAATGCCATTGATCTATGCCTGTCAAAAAACAGTGTTCACAGGTCGGAAATCCTTGAACCTGATTCCAAATGCTCAGCTCAACCAGGCCAGCTACGCTGAATATCGTCAATTTCTCACGGAGAACAAACCCATGACATCCGGTAAGGAAGTGGATTTGGTTCGTCGTGTGGGGAATGACATCAAAGCGGCCACTGAAGTGTACTATAAAGCAAATGGCCTCTCTAAGGAGCTTAAAAACTTTGCCTGGGAATTCAATGTAGTAGATAACCCAAGTGTAAATGCGTTCTGTATGCCGGGCGGCAAAGTGGTAGTTTTCACCGGTATTTTGAAAGTTACCCAGAATGAAGATGCTCTGGCGGTTGTAATGGGCCATGAAGTTGCACACGCCCTCGCCAACCATGGTAACGAGCGCGTAAGCCAGGGTATGGTAGCACAGTTAGGTATGACCACACTGGATTTGGGTCTCGCTATGTCGCAAAAACCGGCCCAAACCCGCAACCTCATCATGCAGGCAGCCGGTTTATCCACGCAGATGGGGGTATTGCTACCCTTCAGCAGGAAACATGAATCTGAAGCTGACGAAATCGGGCTATATCTGATGGCTATGGCAGGGTATAATCCAAGCGAAGCCGCACCATTCTGGGAACGTATGAATAAAGGCGCCGGCGGCCGTCCACCTGAATTCCTCAGCACCCACCCGGATCCTTCCAAACGAAGCGATAAACTAAAATCATTAGTGGCCAAAGCCCGCGCCAAGGCCAATCGCTACCCGGTGCCGAATAGCTCGAAATATAAGAAAAAATAAGGCTTGTTTTAAGGCACGAAGCATTGGGCACAAAGACACGAATGCGCAAAGACACGAATGCGCAAAGACACGAAGGTGTTTTTGCGCATTCATCAAATAACACCTATTTCTAGTGGTGGCCGCAGGCCGCCATCCAAAATTCACGCCTTTTTGCCTCCGTGTCCTTGTGCTTTTCGTGCCCTTTCTTAAAATATCATATTATACTTCAACAGGAAACCGCCCGTATAGGCTGGCTTCAAGCCCAAAAATGGCCGAATCGCGTCTGGTGCAAGTAAATAGATGTTCATTATTCTTGTTGCAGACCAGTTCGTGTCTGCAACAAGAATTTTATTTTCCTACAACGCTCAGCATGAAACACATACTCCCGCTTTTATTCCTCTCCCTGACCCTGCAAGCGCAGTCCGTTTTTTACGTGAATCAGGCTGTTTCCGGCGGACAGCAAAACGGCGCCTCCTGGGCCAATGCTTTTTCTGACCTCCAACAGGCATTAGCTCTGGCGAAGCACGGAGATGAAGTATGGGTAGCAAAGGGGCAATATTTTCCAACTAGTTCAACCAATAGAACCATTTCATTTGTATGGAAAAACGGCGTAAAGCTGTACGGTGGCTTTGCCGGTACGGAGTCAAATTTAGCTGAAAGAGACTACGAACTGAATGAAACCATTCTAAGCGGTAATATAGGTGGCCCGGAGGGTTCGGATAATTCCTATCATGTAATGTATGGCGCCGGGTTGGATAGTACCAGTGTGCTGGATGGCTTTACCATTACACATGGTACTGCTAATGGAGATGAACCGCCCTCCACGAATGAAAGAGGAGGAGGCTTGTTGCTGGAGTCCTCCTTTAATGGTAGCATCAGCGCTCCCCAAATAACCAATTGCCGTTTTGCCAATAATTATGCCCAGTATGGGGGAGGCGTGTACTGTGCCTGGGATGGAGGGAACCTGCTCAATCCGGTTTTCAGGAATTGTGTTTTTGAAGGAAACAGAGTGCTTTTTTCCGGTGGAGGTCTGTACAAGGCCGGACCTGGACTATCCTACAAACCCTACATATTGGAACAATGCACTTTTACAAGAAATTCCACCTATCTAATGCATGGAGGGGGGATTTATATGGTTGAAAATGAATTCACCACCATATTCAAAAACTGTTTATTTGAAAAGGATACTTCCGGTTTTGGCATTGGTGGAGCTGTTCACTTTACGCATGATAAAGATTGTTCTTTGTTGGTTGAAGGGGGGACTTTTAAGGGGAATTATGGAAGTGAGACAAGTGCAATTTATATGAAAGATAACAACGATGTTAATTCCCGGTCTACGTTTCAATTGAATAATGGGCAATTTTTGGAGAATAGGGCTGCTACTTTTGGGACAGTTTTCGTTTCCGGAGTCCAGCTAGATGCTGACATATTTAACTGCCAATTTGTAGACAACATTGTAGGCTCTTTCAGTACAGGCTTAGGAATTGGAGCAGATGTATTAAACCTAAATGTAGGAAATTGCACTTTTATTGGGAATAAGGGTACTGTTCCTACCGGAACGGTTTATACATTCATAACTTCGGGTAATCATTTCTTAAGTAACTTTACCAATTGCCTGTTTGCCAAAAATCAATCAGGTATAGCTTGTTTACCTCCAGATGGCGCTCAGGGAGAAGTACACATCACCAATTGCACGTTCTACGAAAATGGGGAAATTGTATTTGAAAAAAGAAACTCTCCGGCTTGGTCAGGCGGCTATAATAACTGGTACATCAACAATTGTATCATTGTGGATGATGCTACTTTTGATAAGATGTTTTCAGATTATACCATTTTTGCTGCAGATATGTATGGGTATTTTATTGACTATACTTATCTTAGTCTTGACGATGAAGTGAGTCCTAAATATCCTTTTGGAGATCATACGGTATTTAACTTTATACCAGACTTTGTGAGCATTGAAAACAATGATTTTCATGTACAAACCTGTGATTCTACAGTGAATAAGGGCTTGAATACATTAGTAGACTCCCTTGGGCTTACAACAGATTTGGATGGAAATCCAAGAGTTCGTTTCCAACAGGTTGATTTAGGCGCCTATGAAGTACAAGATTCTTGTATCATTATTTCCACTGAGCAAACTGCAATCATCCCTGTTTTAGCCCTTATCTCTCCAAATCCAGTTGTAACAGGGGGAGCGTTTAATGTCACAATTCCGTTTGGCATTTTAGAAGACATAACCTGGACTATTTATGATGTGACAGGAAAGCAGATGTCAACAGGAATCCATGTTGGGGATGGAGCAGGATTTTTTATGCTATATGCCCCAGAAAAAGAAGGGATGTATTGGCTTGGTCTGCAATCAGGAGGTTATGTTATAGCTTCCAAGATTTTAGTGATAAAATAGGGAGATTGTTTACTTCATATAAACTCGCCTTAAACCAGGAAGAGCCGGGCATCGTAACGCCCGGCTCTTTTGTACTATACCCTTTAGCGCAAGCGCGCGCCCTCTAAAAAATCATATTATACTTCAACAGAAAACCACCCGTGTACGCTGGTTTCAGGCCGAGGGCAAACGCATCAAAATCGCATGTGACCTCGGAGAGGTCCAACGTTTGTAGGATTGTGAAAATTAACGACGCTTTTGCGACCTCGAAGAGGTCGAACATTTGCCATGGACATGTTCTACCTGCCATGTTCGACCTCTTCGAGGTCGAGAAAACGTTTTAAACCACTTGTTTCTACAAACGTTGGACCTCTCCGAGGTCATTCAAAATTTTATGCGTTTGCCCTGGGTTTCAGGCCGAGGAATGGCCCGCATTAAATGCACATAAAGAATAACTGTAAACATTAATTGCCTGATTTGGGCATAACTCATGATTGTTATCAGGCAAGAAAACTTTTAACATTAGTTTTGTCAATAAAACATCGAAATTTTTAACTTAAATTTTTTAAACATGCTTAAATTTTTATTTAACTCACGACTCACGACTCACGACTCACGACTCACGACTCACGACTCACGACTCACGACTCACGATTCACGATTCACGATTTTTTGTCTTTTAGCAATTATCCTGGCGTTTTCTTCACCTGTTTTTGGTCAGAATGAATATTGCAGTTTCCCGGATAACATGACAAACGAGGAGTGGCAAGCAAGGATGGCCGAAATAGCAAACCCTCAGGTGGCTGGATCGGGAACGTGGTTTGTTCCAATTTGGATTACACTTGTTAGAGATGATGACGGCTATTCCCATATGAATCCACTATTTGCACCAAAGCAAATAATTGAAGAAGTAAACGGGTATTTTAATTCCAGTATTAGATTTTATGTCTGTGGGATTACGTATTTAAATAGCGATCAGTATTATAATTTACGAAGAGTAACCAATGTTAACGGGCCAAGTGAAGTGCCTGCCTTGTTGGCAGAATTACATGGAAATAACCCAACAGAATATCAAAAAGGTTATATTGATGTTATATTCGTAGGGTCTATAGATGGCGGGAGTCCGTCATTAAGCGGAAATTACGCATATCCTCCTTCTGGAAGTTTCCGAGGTGCTGTGCTTATGAAAGATTTTGACAGTAATATTCTTTCCCATGAATTTGGTCACTATTTTGGCCTATTACATACCTTCCATGGGGGATTCGTGCCTGATCCAATTCATCCGGAATGGGCACAGTATGTACACGATCCTGTAGATCCTATAGGTCATCCGGTAGTTTTATCCACAGGTACATTTACTTGCGAAGAAACTGGTGATCATATTTGTGACACGCCTGCAGAGCCAAGCCCATGGGGATGTTTTGGGAGTCCTGCAAATTGTACCAGTTCTTGTTCTCCGGCTTTTGATCCTTTAGGCTTGCCTTACAATCCAAGTCCTTACAATTTAATGTCATATGCTGCTCCTTGTAAAAATCAGTTTACAGCAGGACAAATGGATGTAATGACAGAGCTGTTAACGGGGCATCCTGACTGGGAATTTTTGATAGATTTGGAGGAGCCCGAATGCCAGGATTTGCCTTTCGATCGCGGGATGCTGGTGAGAAACTGTGAGGGGATATTCAGGTCTAATGGCATCCCTCCAGATCCTGCACCAGCCTTTACACCTATGGAAGAGGTGGAGGTAGCCTTTGAGAATGTTTCTGGGTACAACTGTGATGCTTTAACAAATAATGGAGGTGTTTATAAAAACTTCCCGTGTCTGTCTAATCCTGTGTATAATTCTCCAGATCTTTTATCCCTATTGCCGGAATTAAATTATGCCGGTGGAACAGGATCTGACGCGATTAGTGGTTATGATCTTACCTTGATTTCGAGGCATATCTTAGGCTTGGAGCTATTTGAAAACCCCTTTCAGATAATTGCTGCCGATGCTAATAAAAGTGGTTCTGTAACTACCTTTGATATCCTGGAATTAAGAAAGTTAATTCTCGGCATTTACCAAAATCTGCCTAATAATACCCGCTGGCGTTATGTGCCCGACTATTGTTTTGAGGACCATGATTTTACTGATCAATTTTACGACGGAAATCCGTTTAACGCTACATGGAATAATCCGGATGAGCCAACCCCAATACCTCCCGCTAACAATAATCGCTCATACAATGGAGGCTCCATTCCCAATGCCAATTCGTGGATGGACCATGTAACCATCAGTCCATTTAGCCCCATTGCCAGAAATACTAGAGTTCCCTGGTCTTTTACCGGAGTTATGGTAGGCGATGTGAATTGTGATGCAGAATTGCCATTCACAACGGAAGAGCCGGAGAAAGAATTTTCAGTAACACCCCATACCTTGATTAACACAAATCAAATGTTTACCCTTGAGGTAAAATCATTATCCAACATCAATGTGGCCACCTGGCAGTTAGGAATTGATTTTTCAGAAGATACTTTGCAGCTCATTCAAATACAGCCTGGAAATACTGGAGAGCCCTTTTCAATAGATAATTTTGGGTTAACCGGCCAGGAATCTGGTTTAATAAGAGCGCTTAACTTTTCTGAAGATGGTTCAACCCTTAACTTTGGAAATAAAACCATGTTTAAGATCGTTTTTCGAGCGCTTAAACCTATTTCAAACATTGGACAGGTTGTACGTTTGAAAAAATCAGTATTGCCAGTAAAAATCTTTGATGGAAACGGTGTTGAGTTTCAAAATGTTAACCTGAACCTCACCGTGGCTTCCGGTGCAAGTACATTTTCCAAGCCAAATGTTGGAGGTTACAATGGCTCATCGTCCAATGATGAAGGCAATCAACCCATGGTTTCCACCTACCCAACCCCATTCTATAACGAAGTGGTATTCAAATTGGATCTGCCATATGCTTCGTCTGTTTCATTGTCGATATTTGATAATGTGGGCAAATTGATGACGGAAAGAGATTTTGTGGGGTATAAAGGGTCGAATTCCTTTGAAGTAGGCGACATGGCTAATTACACTGCCGGTTTTTATTGGTACACCATCCGGACCGAAAATGGATTGGCCACTGGAAAATTGATCAAAAAGTAAATTCATTTTCATCATCCTTGTTGCAGACCTGCTTGTGTCTGCAACAAGGATTTTGTTCTTCTATCAATCTCAGCATGAAACACATACTTCCGCTTTTATTCCTTTCCCTGAACCTGCAAGCGCAGTCCATTCTTTACGTAAACCAGGCTGTTTCCGGCGGACAGCAAAACGGCGCCTCCTGGGCCAATGCTTTTTCTGACCTCCAACAGGCATTAGCTCTGGCGAAGCACGGAGATGAAGTATGGGTAGCAAAGGGGCAATATTTTCCAACTAGTTCAACCAATAGAACCATTTCATTTGTATGGAAAAACGGCGTAAAGCTGTACGGTGGCTTTGCCGGTACGGAGTCAAATTTAGCTGAAAGAGACTACGAACTGAATGAAACCATTCTAAGCGGTAATATAGGTGGCCCGGAGGGTTCGGATAATTCCTATCATGTAATGTATGGCGCCGGGTTGGATAGTACCAGTGTGCTGGATGGCTTTACCATTACACATGGTACTGCTAATGGAGATGAACCGCCCTCCACGAATGAAAGAGGAGGAGGCTTGTTGCTGGAGTCTTCCTTTAATGGTAGCATCAGCGCTCCCCAAATAACCAATTGCCGTTTTGCCAATAATTATGCCCAGTATGGGGGAGGCGTGTACTGTGCCTGGGATGGAGGGAACCTGCTCAACCCGGTTTTCAGGAATTGTACTTTTGAAGGAAACAGAGTGCTTTTTTCCGGTGGCGGACTGTATAAAGCCGGTCCTGGACTATCCTACAAACCCTACATATTGGAACAATGCACCTTTACAAGAAACTCCACATATCTGATGCATGGAGGGGGCATTTATATGGTTGAAAATGAATTCACTACCCTGTTCAAAAACTGTTTGTTTGAAAAGGATACTTCCGGTTTTGGCATTGGTGGAGCTGTTTACTTTACGCATGATAAAGATTGTTCTCTGTTGGTTGAAGGGGGGACTTTTAAGGGGAATTATGGAAGAGAGACAAGTGCAATTTATATGCACGCAAATAATGATTTAATTTCTCAGGTTACGTTTCAAATAAACAATTGTCAATTTTTGGAGAATAGGGCGGCTACTTTTGGAACGATTTTCGTTTCCGGAGGTGATGAAGGTTCACAGCTTGATGCTGACATATTTAACTGTCAATTTGAGGATAATATTGTTTCTAACTTCTGTACTGGGGTGCGAATTGGAGCAGATGATTTAAATCTGCATGTAGGAAATTGCACTTTTATTGGGAATAAGGGTACTGTTCCTACCGGAACGGTTTATACATTCATAACTTCGGGTAATCATTTCTTAAGTAACTTTACCAATTGCCTGTTTGCCAAAAATCAATCAGGTATAGCTTGTTTACCTCCAGATGGCGCTCAGGGAGAAGTACACATCACCAATTGCACGTTCTACGAAAATGGGGAAATTGTATTTGAAAAAAGAAACTCTCCGGCTTGGTCAGGCGGCTATAATAACTGGTACATCAACAATTGTATCATTGTGGATGATGCTACTTTTGATAAGATGTTTTCAGATTATACCATTTTTGCTGCAGATATGTATGGGTATTTTATTGACTATACTTATCTTAGTCTTGACGATGAAGTGAGTCCTAAATATCCTTTTGGAGATCATACGGTATTTAACTTTATACCAGACTTTGTGAGCATTGAAAACAATGATTTTCATGTACAAACCTGTGATTCTACAGTGAATAAGGGCTTGAATACATTAGTAGACTCCCTTGGGCTTACAACAGATTTGGATGGAAATCCAAGAGTTCGTTTCCAACAGGTTGATTTAGGCGCCTATGAAGTACAAGATTCTTGTATCATTATTTCCACTGAGCAAACTGCAATCATCCCTGTTTTAGCCCTTATCTCTCCAAATCCAGTTGTAACAGGGGGAGCGTTTAATGTCACAATTCCGTTTGGCATTTTAGAAGACATAACCTGGACTATTTATGATGTGACAGGAAAGCAGATGTCAACAGGAATCCATGTTGGGGATGGAGCAGGATTTTTTATGCTATATGCCCCAGAAAAAGAAGGGATGTATTGGCTTGGTCTGCAATCAGGAGGTTATGTTATAGCTTCCAAGATTTTAGTGATAAAATAGGGAGATTGTTTACTTCATATAAACTCGCCTTAAACCAGGAAGAGCCGGGCATCGTAACGCCCGGCTCTTTTGTACTATACCCTTTAGCGCAAGCGCGCGCCCTCTAAAAAATCATATTATACTTCAACAGAAAACCACCCGTGTACGCTGGTTTCAGGCCGAGGAATGGCCGAATAGCATCCGGAGCAGTACCTGCAGGTATCTTTTCTACTTGCACCAGTGTAAAGTGATCGTAGAATACATCGCCAAACAGGCCAAGGGCCAGGCCTTTGAAAATCTGGATATCAAGAGCGTTCTGCCACAAAACGTTACCGTTCAGGCTTTGGCGATAATCAGCAAACCAGGCCAGTTTGGAGGTCAAGGCTATACGATCTTTAAAGAATTTATTGGTGTATGCGCCTTTTAGGGCGTAACCCAACTGGAAGCGGGTATTTTTACCTGCTTCATTGCCAAGTGGCTGACCGATAAGGGCGGCCAGGGTGTCGTTGCCCACATAGATCAGGTTAAAGCTGGCAGGAGAAATAAAGAAGGAGAGGTTTTTGGTAGGTTTGTAATCAAGACCTGGTGCGATGGAAAAACGGGCCGGAGAGAGAAACTCCGACAATAAATCCTTGCCATCTCCTTTAATGACATTACCTGAGTACGTTTGCAGTAGTTGCGATTCTGCGGTTGCATCCAGCGCCGCAAAAAGCTTATCTCCAATGATGCTGTACCCAAAGCGTGAGCCCAGACGAAGAATGTCAAGATTCTTCTGGAACGGGTTTTCAGTTCCGTCGGTTTGGGTTTTGGGGCCAATACGCTGAGCAGCCAGTTGCAGGGTTCCGCTGTTATTCCAGAAATACTTGCCTTGTTTATTGTTGGCAAAGAGGTTAACCATTCCGCCAAAACCTATGCGGTTGTCGCCGGCGCCAAGGCGCGGATTGCCGAGGAAGGTGCCTGCCAGGTCAAGACCCAGACTGCCACCGAAGCCCCAGCCGAGTTTCTCTTCCGGCGGAGCAGCGGGTGCTTGTGCAAAAGAAATTTGGATGCCAAGAAAGACGAGTAAAAGGGTGGATAATGATTTCATGATCGAAATGCGTTAAAATGTTTGGTTAAAAAAATCGCCCTGCAGGGATCTGTCACTGCAAGGCGAACTTGCCGCTATTGACGGCACAAAAATGAAAAGTTTCACATCCCCAAACAATAATCCACCAAGAAAGGTCTGTTTAATAAGTTTGATACTCCGGAGAAAACATGATGTGGTTGATCAGGCGTTCCAATGGAATTTTTACCTCAGTCTGGTTATTGGTAGCAATATAGTTTTGCCACTCGTATGTCCAGTCACTGGGAGGTAATCCATCCAGGAATATGGTTTCATAGAAGTAATTGAAACGGTTAATGTCTATATCAACCGGAAGCATAAGATCCAGCAAGTCTTTCACCAATTCATAAGGATTGGAAGGATCGAGGGTAATGCCGCTGTTGCGCACCCAGGGTACGATATCCAGTTTGATGCCTATGCTGCTATTGGGGGAGCTGCCCACTACCCGTTTGCCGGTCAGTAACATTTGCGGCAACTTATATCTGGAAACAATAGAGGTAGAACTGAACCAGTGGCGGGTATATTCCGGCTCCTGGTAATAGGCGCTATATCCTGCAACGTCGGCAGGATAGAAGAGCGTGAGGTTGGCTAGTCCCAACATCCGTTCATAAACACCGGAATAATAGAAAGTAGCGTAGTGTTTATTGTTTTCGGTATACGGATTTGGAATGGCGATATCAAAGAACGTGAGTGATTGAAGCGCCAGTTCCAACGGAGAACGGATCAGACCGCCAATGATCTCATCGGAATTGGTTGAATCATCCATATCAAAGAAATGCTGGCTTTTGAACAGTTTTCGCAGCACAGGCAAAATTTCATAATTATTAGCCATTAAGATATCTGCCAGTGGCTGGATGATATCCTGTTCGATTTCCGGAGAAATGTTGGTATGTACAAAGTAACGATAAAGCCTTCTCACAAAATTCCGGGCAGTTTCCTGCTTGGCGTACACCATGTTAATGATGGCATCCAGTTCGGTATACATGCCTGTTACGGAAGTGCCTCCGGTAATGACGGTGTTTTGAAACTTGCTGCTGAAGGTCTTGGTGCCAGTATCATGACGAGATAACGTAGCATTTCCGCGAGGTATATTCGTTTCAGGGTCTACAACGCTCCGGTTGGTAATCGTCCGCCAGCCTGTAAATACCCGGGCAGCCTGTACAATATCATCTTCCGTGTAATGCGTGTAATCGCCGGGCGCAATTTGTGGGCCTTTACCAATAGAAAACAACTCAAAAAACTCCCGCGCAAAGTTCTCGTTGGGACTGGTTTTTGAATTTTGATGGCCATTGAGGTAGAGCAACATGGTGTTGTCGGCTACTATTTTGGTCATCAACTTTTTCAGATTGCCCACGCAACCCCAACGAAGCAGGCGGAGGTAATCGAAAAAGGTAGCATGATTCAGCGTAAGAATCGTGGTAGCGAAATATTGATGAAAAAAGAACGTCATTCGGTGCCCGATGCCGGAATCTTTCAACGCTTCATTCAGCCACCATCCGATTACCCGCTGTCGATAGGCAAATTCGAGGGCAGTATCGTAAGTGGTTGGAGGTATTAACCACACGTTGTTTTCAATCGTAGTGGTATTGGGATCATCATATACCGGCTGCTCCATGGATAATGGCTGTAGTGTGAGCAGATCGCTCACAGCCTGATCCACCGTTTTTGATGCCAGTTGTTGCAAGTGTTGGCGATTGTAACGGTAACTGGTACGGCGCAACAGGTGAGCGGCGCGCCGTTCACCCAAAGTACCCTGTAAAGTAGCGAGAGAAGCCATTGTGCAGTATAGGTTGTGGTTTTTCTATGGCGGGTTTGGTATCTGTGGCGAAGATATGTTGGCGAAAAGAAAAAACACCCGAGTAAATCAAAACATTTTTGAATTTACCCGGGTGTTTCTTTTGATTGGTAAATCTTTTTACCTGTTTTTCAGGCAAAATAGCTGCTTTGCCTGAAAATGGCCCTATCTGCTATTTTGAATCCCGTAGTTCTCTCCTCAGAATTTTGCCTACGTTGGTCTTTGGCAACTCCGTTCTGAATTCTACCTTCTTGGGCACCTTATAGTTCGTAAGATTTTCCCTGCAATGGGCAATTACCTCTTCTTCCGTTAGTGAAGGATCCCGCTTTACTATGAAAACCTTCACTACTTCACCGGATTTTTCATCTGCCAGGCCAATAGCTGCTGATTCAAGCACCTTGGGATGCAGGGCCATCACATCTTCAATTTCATTGGGGTAAACATTGAAGCCGGATACCAGAATCATGTCTTTCTTCCGGTCTACAATCTGGAAAAAACCGTCGGGGTGCATATACCCCATATCTCCGGTGCATAGCCATCCGTCCTTGATGGTTTCATCCGTGGCTTCGGGGCGCTGCCAGTAGCCTTTCATAATTTGCGGGCCACGCGCCTGGATTTCACCCACATGATCAGGGCCGGGAGGAAGTGCCTGATAACTTTCATCTACAATCCGGACCTCGGTACTGGGCACCGGCAAACCAATGGTGCCCAGCCGCATAGTGCTGTCTACCGGATTGACGGTAAGCACCGGACTACTTTCTGTCATGCCATAACCTTCTGTAAGCTGGCAGCCGGTTACCTGTTGCCATCGTTCAGCCACAGCGCGTTGAACCGCCATTGCTCCACCCACGCAGGCCCTGAGGTTGCTGAAATCCAGTTGGTGAAATGCAGGCTGATTGAGCAGGCCGTTGAACAGGGTGTTTACGCCTGGTACAATATTCGGTTTGTGTTTGGCCCATTCCTTGATCAAAGCCGGTAAGTCACGGGCATTCACAATCAATATATTGCAGGCGCCTATGCTCATAAAGGCCAGGCAATTCACGGTAAAGGAAAAAATATGGTACAATGGCAGGGCACACATCGCCCGGACAGGTTCTCCTTCGCTTCCCTGTAGTACAGGCATCAGCCAGGCCCGGATCTGCATCATGTTGGCCAGGAGGTTGCGGTTGGTGAGCATGGTGCCTTTGGATACACCGGTAGTACCTCCTGTGTATTGCAAGGCAATGGTATCATCAGGCCCGCCTTTGAAGGGTTCCAGCGTAAATTTACTACCCTGCTTGATGGCGTCGTTGAAACAAACCGTATTGGCGAGCTTATACTTGGGCACCATTTTCTTTACCCTGCGTACCACAAAATTGACAATGGAGCCTTTAAGCCCCAGCATCTCACCAATGGATGTCAGGATTACGGTTTTGATTTGTGTTTCGTCAATGATTTGCGCCAGATTAGCAGCAAAATTTTCTGCAATCAGAATGGCCTTGGCGCCTGAGTCTGCAAACTGGTGCTTCATTTCCCGTGGAGTATAAAGCGGGTTGGTATTGACCAGAATCAAGCCTGCCCGCAAAATACCGAACATAGCGATGGGGTATTGCAGCAGATTGGGCATCATCAATGCTACCCGGTCGCCGGGTTCCAGCCCACGGGAGCGCAGGTATGCGCCAAACGCTGCACTTTTTTCATCCAATTCCCGGAAGGTCATGGATTTTCCCATGAATATAAAAGCGGGCTGATCAGCATATTTCTTAAACGACTCCTCCACCATATCCACCACACGTGAATATTGATCAGGGTTGATATTGACGGGCACCCCTGCCGGGTAATGTTTTAGCCAAGGCTTATCCATATGCAAACTCAAATTGTTTAAAAACCGCAGGTAATATTTCTAAAAAAAAATGATTCAAGGAAAGAATGTGCCTAAAAACAAAAACGTGGTTTTTTATTTTGTTTCCGGCAAGTGAATTTCCAGTAAGAAGTAGGTCCCCAGCGTTTCTTCACGGGTAGCCGGATTCAAAAACTTAGGTTTCAGCAGGGCTACCTGAAAATGAGGGAATTGACCTCGTACCACAGGTTTTAACCCTTCTTCTTCCAAAATGTTCTTGCCATTTTGGGTGGTAAATACAAATATGCTATTTTCCGATAAACTGGTTTGACGTACCAGTGCTGGAGTGCCTAAACTGGGCATGATCCGGCCATTGTAAAAATCCATGGCATGACTGCTACTCTGGAAAAAATACATTTTTTCCGGCGGTATGCCCTGTTCACGCGCAAACCGGGCCACCTGTGGCTGGCACTGGTAGGGCAGCAACTGATCATAAAAATGAAAATTGAGCACAAACCCGAAAAGCACCATGACGCCTGTACCACGCTGTACCAGGTGGCCGGAGGTTGTAGGGAAAGGATTACGTACAATCTCCCATATCAAAGCGCCAAGGCCTCCAATAGCCAAAATTTTTACCCACCAAGAGCCTTCCGGGAAAAAGAAAAACAATGCTGCAAAACAAATCGCTATGGCCAGAAAGCCCACCAAATATAAAAGGATCCACTGCCAGCGCGCAGGCCGTTCAAGGGTTGAGGCTAATAATATCGCAGCCCAGGGCAGCGTGATAAAGATGTAATGGGGCAACTTGTATTGCGATTGTGAAAGGGCTATAAAAGTGAGCAAAAAAGCGCCGAGTGTGATGAGTTCTGTCTTCGTACTGTCGGGGTGACTGCCAGTCACCCCGACAGTAAACGCCCTCTTTAAATGCTTCCAAAGGGCATTCGGCAGCAGCAGGCACCAGGGCAAAAAAGCCCATAGGTATACATGAAGAAAGTAAAAGCCGGAAGCGTCATTTTTCCAGACATTCTCTCCGGTAACACGACCGAAACTTTGTTCCCAGAAATAAAAACGCAGTCCGGAAACACCGTGGCGGTCATTCACCAGCTTTTCAGGATGCAGATCAAACTGTTCCCATAATCCCCAGCACATAGGCGCCAGTATCAGGGCGGTAACCGTCAAACCAACGAGCCATTGCCATTGAAAAATGGCGCGCCACTGGCGGTGCAACAGCAGGTGAGTACCCAATCCAAATGCCGGCATCACTAAACCAATCGGACCTTTAGCCAGCATAGCCAAACCCACGAATATAAACCCCGATAACAGGTTTTTCCAGCGCCGGAATTCCAGATATTCTGCCAGTTGCCAAATAGCACAGGCCGAAAAACCAAGCAGCAGGGTATCGGTCCGGACATCATTTCCAATAACCATCAGGCCCATACAGGAAGCCAGGATAAAGGCTGCATGCCGGGCTTTTTCAGCGCCATAAAACAATAAGGTAAACCGGTAGGTTGCCCAAACGCCCATCAAGGCCGCCAATACCGAAGGGAGTTTGTAGGACCAATTACTCAGTCCAAATACCTTAAACATGGCCGCAGATAACCAAAAAACCAGCGGCGGCTTGTCGAGATAATCCGCTCCCCGGTGAAAAACCTGCAACCAACTGCCATTCTGCACCATTTCCATGGAAATGGAGGCATATTGCGCGGCATCAACGTCCATCACATCCAGAAACAAGCCGCGTATGTACACAGCTGCCAGGCCTAAACCCAGCCAAAACCAGGGGTTGCGAAGTTGTTTATTGATCATTCTTTTAACGGTAGACGGCTTACGGTTGACGGATTACGGTTGACGGCCTACGGTTGACGGCTTACGGTTGAGAGCAAAGAGCCACCGTCTACCGTAAGCCGTCTACCGTCCACCGTCATTCTACAGCATCAACGAGTGTTTTTACCCGGAATGCCTTTTGGGGATCAGATAATTCTTTATTCGTTTTAAACAATACCTGAATGGTTTTATCTGGAAGCAAATCAAAATAGTTGTGGCTAAAAAAGCCTTCTTCGTCCGTTTGCAGGTATACGTTTTTGGCGAGATTTTTGGTTTCCAGCCTGAGTTGATAACCCATTTCAACTTTGTCTACGGATGTGATGCGCAGGCCAGGATTAGGCAGGTTCATTTTTTTGGAAGGGACGGCATAGTAGTTCCGGGTGCTGTAAACTTTGCTTTCTGTTGGGTCTGTGAGCTGGAGTTCTATGACACAATTTTCAGCTTTTTTACCGTTTAACAGGCTTTTGAGCGTGCCTTCCCACAGCAATTTGCTCGAATCGGTGTCGAGCTGCAAATCCGGCAAATTGAAATCAATCACGTTGCTGCCTTCAAAGGTATAGGCATGCAGATGCAAGGTTACCTTCAGCGAGTCGGCCAGATCATTCACGCCGTATATTTTGAGTTTGTCGCCGTCCAGATACGGAAGCACCGCAACCGGACTGAAGGCTTCCCGGGTATAGTAGTGCAGTGCTTTCCACCTGCCATGGTTATCAATGCTGCTCCAGGAGGCTACCGGCCAAACATCGTTCAACTGCCAGTAAAGGGTGCCCATGCAATAGGGTTTATTGCGGCGTTGTGCCTCAAAGCCTGTACGCATGCCTTCTGCCTGAAGCAGTTGACTCACATATACAAAATCTTCAAAGTTCTTCGGGTTCCGGAAATCGCGCTTCATGTATTCGGCGATCAGGGCATTACCTCTCGGGTGCTTTTGATGCAGGAGCATCACCTTGCTATCAAGTTTACGGTCTTCCGGCTCCGTGAACGACTGAATGGTACGCCATTCCGGGAAACTCTGGAAGCCATATTCGCTCATGAATCGGGGCACCTTTTTGTTTAAGATCTCAAAGGGTTCCTCATCGTGCCAAACACCCCAATAGTGAGCATCGCCTTCCGTCAGGGATTTGGGGTTGGCGCGGCCATAACGCGGCGAACTTTCCCAATAGGGCACGCCGCCGGCATTATTTTCCACGTATGTGCGGAGAATATCGGAGAACAACAGTTTATACTCACGCCAGAGTTGGGTGCGTTGGGCTTCAGTGAACTGCATTTGCCAGCCCCAGTTGTGCCAGGCTTCATCGTTTTCGTTGTTGCCACACCAGAGCGCTATACTCGGGTGCTGGCGCAGCCGTTCTATTTGTTCCAGTGCTTCCAGCGCAGCTGTTTTCAGGAACCGACCGTTGCCGGGGTACAAAGCGCAGGCGTACATGAAATCTTGCCAGACGAGAATACCCCGCGCATCGCAGAGCTGGTAAAAGGTTTCGTCTTCGTAAATGCCGCCGCCCCAAACCCGGAGCATATTCATGTTGCCAGCTACCACATCGTCCAGTAGCTTTTTGGTGCGCGAGGGGTCTACCCGGTCCTGAAAAATGTCCTGAGGGATATAATTGGCACCTTTGGCAAAAACAGGTTTCCCGTTCAGACGAAAGAAAAATGTTTCGCCTTTCTCATCCTTTTCTGTTACCAGTTCTATTTTTCGAATGCCCATTCTAACATCCTGACGTTCGATGATTTGGTTGCCCTTTTTGATTTCAATGGTAAAATCATAAAGATTGGGTTCGCCCATGCCCGTACACCACCAAAGTTTGGGATTTTCCACATCGTAGGTAACGGAGTCGGAATGGGTTCCCGGCCAGAGCACGCGGTCTTCCACTGCTTTGCGTTTGCCTTCTTTAAATTGCACCACTACCGGAAATTTGGAATCCGAACGGTAGCGGAACGTAGCCAACATGCGGGCTTTTGTAGGCTCCACAAATTGCGTGGTGATGTACATATTTTCAATCAACAGATCATCCCAGGCTTCCAGTTGGGGTTTTTGCAAAATACCGGCGCCCACAAAACGCGGCCCCCAGTCCCAGCCGTAATGGAATTGTGCCTTGCGGGTCATCACACGCTGTCCGCCAGGCAATTCATAGCCCAGGTTTTTCCAGGCGTCGCCGGTTTTTTTGAGCGGACTTTCAAAATAGATATGTAAGGTATTCCCGGTAGGCTTTAGCCATCGCTTGGCTTCCACCCGCCAGGTGCGAAACATATTGTCGGCCTCCAGAATGAGCGAATCATTCAGGTACACCTGCGCATAAGTATCCAAACCTTTGAAAATCAACTCCACATGCTTTTTTGCCAGTGTTTCAGCACTCACATCGAACGTGGTCTGGAATTCCCAGTCTTCTTTTTCAATCCACTGGAGTTTTTCTTCATTGTCGCGCCAAAACGGGTCTTCAATCATGCCATTTTGCAGCAGTGCTGTGTGTACGCTTACCGGCACTTTAACGGGTTTCCAGTCTGGTTTACCTGCCTGCCTGAACTCCCATTGGCCAGTGTTCAGAGCCTGACGAATGGGTGTGTAGCTGGGCTGGGCATCGGTTAGCATGGGCAGAAGAGCGAATACGAAGAGAAAAACTTGTTTCATCCTGCAAAAGTAGGGAATAAGGAATATCCAATATCGAATATCCAATATCCAATGTCCAATGTTCAAGTATGGCGGGCGTCTGGGGGCAGCACATTTGTTGGGCTTTTGCCGTGTGTTTGGCCAAATGCGCACAATAGGCTTGCCTCAGCAGGCGATTACTGCCAAACAAATGTGCTGACGCTAGACAGGCGCAGAACCCGAGCTTTGATAATTGGAAATTTTCCGACATATTATACTGTTTTTTATGAAGGTACGCATACATATGCAATCATTTTAAGTATATTGCAGGCGTATTTTATCACTTAAACACAAAACTATGAAACCCTACTACTTCCTAACGGGCGTGCTGCTGCATGCCCTGTTCTCCGCCAGTACACTTTCTGCCCAATCCTGGGAAATTTTGTACCACAATCAGGCGCTTGAAAATATGTACTCCGCTTTCGCTTTTCCCGGGCCTGACAATGGCGTAAATCTGTACAGCGGCGATCATCCTGATCCTGGGCCATTCCCTATTTATTCCCTGGATGAGAATGGATATTATGTTGGGCAAAGCACGTTGAATTGGTCTACAGATTGGCAAATGATAAACGTAGACAACTCCGGGGCATCCTATTGGATTACTTTTTACAAACTTCGGAAGGTATCCAAGGAAGGTGTTATTCTTTGGACCTACAACCCACCAGTATCTGCTGGCATTCTTTGGAATGAGCCAGCGCCGAATGGCGGTTGTTGTTTGCAATACCACGGAAATAATGGCATTGGTTATGTCATAGATTATATAAATGCAGCCGGACAATTGGTTAATCGTTTTGATTTCAACGGAAGCAGCAACCTCTGGCCGCATGATTATTTTCCGGGTTATGATAACAGCTTGATTTACACCTTTGATTGGGGAGCGCCAACTGGCGACAGGCACTGGGTAAAGGTCAATCAACAGAATCAAATTGTATGGGAAATGGATTTGAACCAGGATGCAATTATCCTGAGCGGGTCAGCACCGGATGGTTCAACTTATTATGTGCTCAACGACCAATTGGTTAAGCTGAGTTCAGATGGTACGCTGGCTTGGCAAAAAAGTATTCCTAGTTTTTACCCTGGATTAAGCATATTTCCATATGATTTTCTTGTTCGGCAGGATGGGAGTTTGATTCTGGTGGGAACAGTCTACGATATCCAACCCTCCTGGAATGAAAAACTCTGTTTTGTTAATCTCAACCCGAATAATGGTAATGTAATTTGGGCTAAGACAACGGCACACAGTGATTTTCCGGTCTATAATTCCAGCCCTGTGTTGGAGCTTCAGGATGGTGGAATTTTGGCTTGTGTTGGTCCTGCGTTTAATTCTCCCGATAATCCCTATCTTTGGGTTATCCGCACTGATGCAAATGGTAATACGCTTACCAACCAGATTGGAGGGGTGGCTTTCCGGGATGAAAACATCAACTGCGAACAGGATGCGGGCGAATCGCCTTTGCAAAACGTTTCCATTATTGCTACATCACCAGGTTATACTTTTTCTGCAACCTCCTGGGAGGATGGAACCTTTAATATGCCTTTGTTGGCGGGCAATTACACACTTTCTGTAGCCCAACCCGGCTCATACTGGTCTTATTGCAATTTCCCTAATCCGGTCCATATCAACTCCTCCAATGATACGGTGTCGCTTCCTCTGGGAGCACGTGCCATTGTTGATTGTCCGGAACTGATGGTATCGTTGGCCAGTCCGGTGTTTCGCAGGTGTTTCGACAATAATTACTTCAAGGTTCAATACCATAATTACGGCACTGCATCGGCTGAAGATGCCTATATCAATATTACCCTTCCTGCGGAATTGATTTACCTGTCATCCACAGTGCCGCTGGCAAGCCAAAACGGCCAAACCTATACCTTTAACCTGGGTACTGTAGGCGTGGGTGAAGGAGGCAGTTTCACCATTAATTTTAAAGTAGACTGCGATGCGCCTCTGGGTGACATCCTGTGCGCAACGGCCCAGATCTTCCCGGATACGCTTTGTATTCCCACCACGGAGGCCCGAACGTTCAACCGTTTCTGCCTGCCGGTGGTGGCTTCTTACGACCCCAATGATAAAACCGCATTTCTGGACGGCAAACCGATATCGGCCAAAATAGCTCCGGATAAAGACCTTGAATACCTCATCCGGTTCCAGAATACCGGCACCGATACGGCTTTCAATATTGTGATTACCGATACACTTACTACGCTCCTGGATGCGGGCTCTGTGGTGCCTGGCGCTTCCAGTCACCCGTATACTTTTTCGTTGCGCGACGGGAAGGTGCTGGTATTCCGTTTCAATAATATTTTGTTGCCGGATTCCAATACTAACGAAGCGGCATCGCACGGATTTGTCAAGTTTTCTATCAAACAAAAAGCGGGCAATCCGCTGGGAGCATCCCTGAAAAACAAGGCCGCGATTTATTTCGACTTCAACGATCCGGTCATTACTAACGAAACTTCATTGGTAATATCCAATTCCGTTGGCACAAAGGAGCCTTCCGATCTGTTCCAGGCAAGGGTATGGCCAATTCCGGCTGCCGAATCGGCTACGGTGCAAGTGCCAGGTAGTACCATTTTGGGCTGGAAACTCATGGATGTCACAGGCAAAGTGCAGCAAAGTGGCGGTAAGGCGGCATCAGAGTTCCTTTTGCAGCGCAAGGGACTGCCAGCCGGTATCTATTGGTGCCAAATCAGGCTGGAAAGCGGCGGATTTGCGTTGGGTCGCGTGGTATTTGAATAAAGCAAGTGGAATATCCAATATCGAATGTCCAATGTCGAATGTCCAAGTGGTGCGGGTGTCTGGCATAAGCACAATTGTTGGGCTTTTGCCGCGTGTTTGGCCAAATGCGCACAATAAGGCCTGCCTCAGCAGGCAAATACTGCCAATCAAATGTGCTTATGCCAGACACCCGCACCACTTGGACATTCGACATTGGACATTGGATATTCGATATTCCCTAGATTTGCTGCATGAAAATCCTAATGGTTTGCCTGGGCAACATCTGCCGCAGCCCTTTGGCAGAAGGAATTATGAAACAAAAAATCCGGGAAGCTGGCCTTGCCTGGCAGGTTGACAGCGCCGGAACCGGCTACTGGCATGTGGGCGAATTGCCGGACCGCCGATCTATTGTAACGGCCGGTCAGCACGGGATTGATATCACCGATCAGCGCGCGCGACAATTTCAGGCCGCAGATTTTGATCGCTTCGATCAGATTTTTGTAATGGATACCCAGAACCGGCGTGATGTGCTCCGGTTAGCGCCATCCGAAGCGCACTGCACCAAGGTGATCCTTATGCTGGATAAATTGTATCCCGGCGAGGATCGATCTGTGCCGGATCCGTATTACGATGATGATGGTTTTGAAGAGGTATTCCACCTGTTAGACCGCGCTTGCGCGGCGTATCTGAACAGGATGGTGGATGGGACTTAGGATCGGCTTGGATAATGGATCAGCCTGGAGGAATCCGTAAAAACACCTGGTTTTTTCATTCCCGGATTTCTACGCTTAGTGAATTGCGATGATGCCAGGACCTTTGATCCAACAAGTCAAATCCAGCACAAAGCAATATGAACCGTATCCTCTGCATCGTCGCACTATTTACCCTGACGGGTATGAATCTTCACGCCCAAAGAACAGCTATCTGGAAAGGCGGCACTCCTGGCAGATCCAATGACTGGAATTGCCCAGGCAACTGGAAGGAGGGCCGGGTTCCGGATGAGTTTTCTCAGGTGATCATTCCGGATGTGTCGACCTCCACATCCAGCTATCCTGTTATAAAAAACGCCACGGTTGTAGTGGCAAGTGTTCAATGTATGCCCGGCGCAAAGCTCAAACTTCGCAAAAATGCCCGACTGGTAGAATTGGATCATCCAGCTTGCAAACCGTCAAAAATCGGGATAAATGGGCAGAATCCAATGGAAAATCAGACGCAGGCTTCATTTTTTAGCCCAGGGAACAAGTGAGAATCCCCCTGCCGCATCGCGGCAAAACTATTTCCGTCCCCAAATAGCCCACAACATCGCTCCCCCCGCCCCCCAAAGGCCCCAGCGACTCTCTTCCTGCCAGCCCATTTCCCACATCCGCAGGCTGAAAAAGCCCAGGCCAATGGCCAAAAGCGCCAGTATCAGCTTTTTAATACCTCGGGTAATTTGTTTGCCCGCCTCCTCAAGGTCCGGGGTTCTAATCTCTAAGTCCCCGGAACGCACCTTTTTCAGCGTTTTTTGCAATTCATCCGGCAAGGCAAGCACATTGCTGAGGGTATTTTGCAGCAATTCGCGCACGTAGTTCAGCGGCCCGCCTTTGTCCTGCATGAGGTATTTCTGGGCATACGGACGAACCGTTTCCAAAGGGTTGTATCCTGGATCCAGCGTGTTGCAAATGCCCAAAAGCAAGGTGATGGTGCGGTTGAGCAACACGTAATCCTTGGGCATTTGTACGGTGCCTGCAAGTCCCCGAAACCCGATTTCCGAGATCAAATCGGTCAAGCTGTTATTGAAGGGGTTGACTTTTATGTTCCGAAAATCAAGCCCTTCAAACTGGATTTCGTTTTGCAAAAAATTCCGCAAGGCGCCAATCATCTTCTTGGCCATCCGCTCTGCATCCTGCCCTTCAGCCAAAAAGCCCATGGTTCGGCAAGCTTCGATCATGCCTTCTGTATCATTCTTTACAGCAGATTCAATCAGTTGGGTGATCCCTTTTCTGAGTTGTGGCGACAAACTGGCTGTAGCCCCAAAATCCAGCAGGGTCAGGCTCCCATCCTGGGAAACCAGGATATTCCCGGGATGTGGATCGGCGTGGTAAAAACCATCCTTGAATACCATCCTGCACCATACCCGCATCAACCGGGCGGCCAATGCACGCCGGTCTACGCCCCATGCATCCAATTGTTCCAGATCGGAAATCTTGGCGCCGGTGCAAAAACGTGTCACCATCACCCTGCGCGTGGAATAATCGGCAAAAACCTCCGGGATCTGTACCTCTGGTTCATCAGCCAGGTTTTTACGGATGAGATCCATGGTGCGAGCCTCATTGCTGAAATCCATTTCCTGCTCGATCATCTGGCGGATCTGGGTGTAGAGGTATTCCATGCCTTTGATATCCACCAGCCAGGCGTAAATTTTAGTCAAACGGTGTAAAATGCGCAAGTCTACCGACGCAATCGTTTCAATGCCGTAATGCTGCACTTTTACTACCACCTCTGTGCCGTCGTGCAACACCGCCCGGTGTGCCTGCCCGATGGATGCTGTGGCCATAGGTGTTTCTTCCATGTGTTGAAACAATTCCTCCGGCGTCCTTCCCAATTCCTCCCTTATACGCTGCTGTACCTCCTCAAACCGCCGTGCAGGCAACCGGTCTTGCAGGGCTTCCAGCGGGCGCTGAAATTCCTCCGGCAGGAAGTTCGACATCACGGAAAGCAACTGGCCCACCTTGATGAACAAGCCCTCCAACTCCAGAATGGCTGTTTTCACCCGCTCGGCATTCCGGATATGCAGCGCCACTATCCGGGCTTCATACCATTTTCGACCCATAAAACGGCGACGAACAGATAACCAGAAATAGGAAAAATACACCACAAAAGCAGTCCAATATGCTTTACGTACTCGGCGCGCAGGAGAGAGAATCATATGATAAGGTTCTTAAGACAACACAACTGTGCCATCTGTGCAGGTAAAAACGCTATATTTAGTTGAATGGTTGACTCCATGCCATCACTTGTAATGATTCTGAATTGAAGAAGAAAAAATAAGTCAAAAAATATTTTTAGATTAGACTAAAAATATTTTACCTTTGTGCTGAAAAACTGAACTCGCTCAAGCATTTTCCCGGAATATCATTCCGGGATACATAAACACCCCATATCCCATATCCCATATCCCATATCCCATATCCCATATCCCATATCCCATATCCCATATCCCATATCCCCCATGCTCCTCACCACTTCTGCAGAGGAAAACTACCTCAAAGCGATTTTTAAAATTGCGGAAAAAGAGCCCGGCCCGGTGTTAACCAACGCCCTGGCTTCAGCGATGGGTACTTCGGCGGCCTCGGCAACAGATATGCTCAAACGCCTGAGCGAAAAACAACTGGTGGCTTATGAAAAGTACCGTGGTGTAACCCTAACCCCGGAGGGCGATCGGCTGGCTACAACCCTGATCCGGAAACACAGGCTTTGGGAGGTGTTTTTAGTGGAAAAACTGGGCTTCGCCTGGGATGAGGTTCATGATTTTGCCGAACAACTGGAGCATGTGCAGGGAGATTCGCTCACCAACCGACTGGATGATTTTCTTGGTCACCCGCGCTTTGATCCCCATGGCGACCCCATCCCGGATGCACAAGGCCGGTGGATGAGACGTCCTCAGGTTCGGCTCACCACACTCTTGCCCGGCCAAAAAGGCATCCTGACTGGTGTAGACGATCATACCTCATCCTTTCTGCAATATCTGGACGAACTCGGCATTGCCCTCGGTGTAGCCATTGAACTACTGGATCGAACAGCCTACGACCAATCCGCCAAAGTCCAGATCGCAGGAAAAGAATATATCCTCAGTGAAAAAGCCAGCCAGAATTTATTCCTCCGCCTGGAGTAAAGGCACAAAGCTGGTGACACAAAGACACGAAGGCGCGAAGGCACAAAGTTTACTGTCGGGGTGACTGCAGTCACCCCGACAGTAAACTCCGCGCCTCGGCGACTCTGCGGTAACCCCTCAAACCCTTCAAACCTCGCTAGCTAAACCCGCCGGTACATCAAGCCGAACGCCAACTCGAAAACTCAAACACTCGAAAACTCAAACACTCGAAAAATGCATCAATCCCTATCCGAAGTACACAGCACGGTAAATACCGATGTAAAAGGTTCTTTTTTTAAACGCCTTTTTGCTTTTCTGGGTCCGGCGTACCTGGTGAGTGTAGGCTATATGGATCCTGGCAACTGGGCTACCGACCTGGCTGGTGGCAGCCGGTTCGGATATGCCCTGTTGTGGGTCCTGCTGATGTCGAACCTCATTGCCCTGTTGCTGCAGAGCATGTCGGCCAGGCTGGGGGTGGTGGCTCAACGGGATCTGGCTCAGGCCAGCAGGGAGTTATACCCCATGCCCGTCAATATCTTCAATTATATTCTTGCTGAAATTGCCATAGCCGCCACCGATTTGGCCGAAGTGGTAGGTATGGCCATTGGCTTGCAGCTGTTGTTTGGTTTGCCACTTACCTGGGGTATTGCTATCAGTGTTTTGGATTCATTCCTGTTGCTGTTTCTCATGCAGTTGGGTGTCCGGAAGTTGGAGGCATTTATTTTAGGGTTGGTCCTGATTATTGGCGGCGCTTTCGCTATTCAGATGTTTTTAGCAAAACCTTCCCTTGGAGAGATTGCTGGCGGCTTTGTGCCAAGTATTCCTAATACAGAGGCACTATTTATTGCCATCGGCATCATCGGGGCTACGGTTATGCCGCACAACTTGTATCTCCACTCTGCACTCGTACAATCCCGCAAAGTGGCAAGAACGTTTGAAGGATTAAAAAAGGCCATCCGGTACAATATCATTGACTCCGCCATTGCGCTGAACCTGGCTCTGTTTGTCAATGCCGCTATTTTGATCCTGGCAGCAGCAGTTTTTTATAAAAACGGATACAATGGCGTATCAGAAATTCAAGATGCACACCGTTTGCTGGAGCCCCTGCTGGGAAAAAGTTATGCACCGGCCTTGTTTGCCATTGCACTCATTGCTGCTGGCCAAAGCAGCACCGTTACCGGTACTCTGGCCGGACAGATTGTAATGGAGGGCTATCTCGATCTGCGTATTGCGCCCTGGCTGCGCCGGATCATTACCCGATTGCTGGCGGTAGTGCCGGCCATCATAGTTGTAAATGTAATGGGCGAACAAGCTACTGGCGATATGTTGGTGATGAGCCAGGTGATTCTAAGTATGCAACTCGGATTTGCCATCATCCCGCTGTTACATTACGTGAGTGATAAACGCAGAATGGGGCAATTTGCCATCGGTTTTTGGGCTAAGCTGGGGGGCTGGCTAAGCGCTTCCATTATTGTGGCACTCAACATCTGGCTGGTTGTACAAAAAATCATTGAATGGGCTAAAGAAGGGCACTGGGTCGTGGATTTTTTAGTGACTCCATTGCTGTTGTTCTCATTGGGGATTTTGGTATACATCGTGGCAAAGCCTTTGATTGTAAAACACCAGCTTCACTCCAGAACCTACCTCCCACATGGCGCATTTAAAGGTATCGTTGATTTGCAAAAAAAGGAGTACGGGCAAATTGCAATTGCACTCGACTTCTCTTCTGCAGATCAGAAAACGATCGAACACGCCTTGCATGTAGGTGGAAAACATGCGCATTATCTACTTTTCCACGCCGTGGAAACTGCCGGTGCCTGGGTAATGGGCAATGAAATCCACGACCAGGAAACCCGTGCGGATGCATATATTCTGGAGCAATACGCCAACGCACTCAGTGAAATGGGTTATGCCTGCGAAGCATTCATTGGGTATGGGTCTGCCAAAAAGGCTATTCCATTGCTGGTTAAGGAGAAGAATGCGGACCTGCTAGTGATGGGGGCTCACGGACACAATACGTTCAAAGATCTGGTTTTCGGCACAACTGTGGGGGCAGTGAGGCACGCGGTGGAGATCCCGGTGTTGATTGTGAGGTGAGGGGGCGCGCACAGATTTGGTTTCGCACAGATTTTACACGGATTTTTTGCACAGATTTCACACGGATTTTTCCCCGCAGATCTCGCAGATTTCCCGCAGAGCGCATTCGGCTTGGTGACTTGGGGAGGCTTGCCGGTAAAAATCCGCGTCATCCGCGCTAGCGGAAAGCTACCCAATCGCAAGCCCAACGAGTGCTGGTATGTTTTATTATTTCGTATCTGGTTAGAGTCTTTATAAATGGCCAAACTATTGTAAGAATCCCTTTGGTGGTGGTAAGAGCTTGATATTTGGGAGCTTCGCGCTATCGGGGCCGTCGTCAAGCCTGCGCCATAAAGCTCAAAAGCTATCTTCCGACTCTCTTCTTCCTGATCCCGCAACACGCTCATTAGCAACGGATAAAAGTTGCCTTCCCGCGTACGCGGAACCCTCAACTCCAACATCTTGCGCCGTCCGTAGGCCTTTACCTGTCGAAATCCGTTGCCTTTGTCATCAGGGGCCTGGATCAGATGCTCCTGCCGTTCGGCCTTCATCATCGCCTCGAAATACATCCGCAAAATTTCGTTGAATCCGTCTTCCTGGCTTGCAATTTCCGTTAAAAGTGCTGAAATTTGTGTCTTGCTTAATTGCATCGGGTCTTCTTTTTTAGTAGTGTTTAGCGACCACTAAGATGAAGACCTTTTTTCATTTTACAGACACACTTTTTGGGACATTATCACTAAAAAAGGGACTAAAACCTCTTTTTACCCTAAAAAATAAAAAAAATGGTGTTGAGGCGCATGGCATTGCCCCTCAACACCGAAAACTTAAAAAACTTCATCTGAGGGGGAAAGGTGAAATTTATTACACCTTAAGACTTTTTGCACAACCCCATAGTGTAGTATGGAGTATCTATTTCAAATTTTCTTCAATAATTTGACTTAATGCACCAACCTCTATTTCCCCT
>JBIKUE010000057.1:0-31729 GCA_044347755.1 Saprospiraceae bacterium | reverse complement strand
CACTGCTCGGCGAAGCTTTTGCTTCCCTCTCGGCAGCTGAATTGCGCGAATTCGGCAAGTTTGTTCGCTCGCCGTTTTTCAATACCCGGGAATCATTGATAACCTGGTATGAATACCTGAGCGCACCTGAAGGGCGTAAGCCTCCTGAAACGGATGGGGTAAAAACACGGCTGGCCTATTCAGCTTTGCTCGCTTTGCTGGAAAAATACTTCATATATAACGAAAAAAGCGAGCTTAACGCTGCCAATAAAATTGTACTGGCCGGGGTTTACCGCAAGCGCAATCTCCCGCGCCACTTCCAGATCACCCTTCGGGAGGCACGGCAGGAGCGAACGAAGCACTCCTGGCGCCACGCTGGTTATTATCAGGATCAGCTGAACATAGAATGGGAGCAATATCAGTTTGAAACGGCTCAAAAACGTACTGATTCGCTCAACATTCAAGCCACTTCCGATTATATGGATCTGGTGTTTCTTACCCAAAAACTTCGGCTGGCCTGTCTGGCAGTGTCTCACCAGGCCGTTTATAAAACCCAATACGATATAGGCTTGATAGAAGCCTCATTGGCAAGAGCAGAATCAGTGGCTACTGAGCCGGCTGTTGGGCTATATTTTCATTGCTACCGCTTCCTCACACTTCCTTCCGAACCTGCCGAGCAACATTTTTTGCAATTCAAAGAACTGCTAGCCAAACATCCTAATGCATTTCCTAAAGAAGAATTGCGCACGCTTTTTTTGTTGGCCATCAATTTTGGCATCAAACAACTCAACGAATCCAGTCCCGGATGGCTCCGGGCAACCCTTGATTTGTATCGATCTGCTCTGAAACTGGATTTATTATTGGAAAATGGCCAAATTTCCAGGTTTGCATTCACCAATATCGTGGCAATCTCCGTCAGAGCCGGCGAAGCAGATTGGGCAGCATCCTTTATTCATGAGTACAGAAATTTCCTGGAACGAACCTGGCGTGATGCTACCGCAAGCCTGAACCTAGCACGCGTTTCCTACGCACGCAAGGACTATTCCACAGCCTTGGCTCTACTGCAGAGATCTGATTACAAAGACAGTATCAATAACATGGTAGCAAAGATTTACCAATTAAAAATTTATTACGAAACAGACGAATTTGACCTGCTTTCCAGCCACCTAACAAACCTGAAAAATTACATTCGCAGAAATACCGGAATAGGCTACCACCGCACCAATTACACCCATATTGTGCAATATACAGAACAACTTATGGCACTTCGGTTTAACGACACAAAAGCTGTTGAAGCCCTGCGGGAGAAAATCCGGACGGAAAAAATTCTTACCGAAAAAGAATGGTTTTTGGAAATGCTGGTAAAAAGCTAAAGAGCACAATTCAGACTGAAAATGCTGAACCCCGGGCAAAAAGCACTTCCTTTGCGGTGAAATTTTGAGATTATGAAAATCGCAGAGATCCTTTCTGTATTGGAGGCCGTTGCTCCCCCACATCTACAGGAATCGTACGATAATGCCGGCCTGATTGTTGGCGATCCGGCTACCGAAGTTACAGGCGTCCTTTGTTGCCTGGACTCTACCGAGGCCATTATTGATGAAGCTATCTCTAAAGGTTGCAACCTGGTGATTGCCCATCATCCTATCGTTTTTCGTGGATTAAAGCGACTCAATGGAACTACCTACATTGAACGTACCGTAATAAGGGCCATCCGGCATGGTATAGCAATTTACGCCATTCATACCAACCTGGATAATGTATTCCATCAAGGCGTAAACAGTAAAATAGCAGAAAAACTTGGGCTGGTTAACACCCGAATCCTGACGCCAAAGGCAGGCGATCCGGAAATTGGCGCAGGCCTGATAGGGCAGTTGCCGGAATCTGTTTCCGAGACGTTCTTCCTTCAACATATTAAGGCAGCTCTGAATACTGCTTGTATCAGGCACACAGCCCTCCGGAATCGGGACGTGAAGACGATCGCTGTTTGTGGTGGCGCCGGCAGCTTCCTTCTTCCGGAAGCAATCAGGCAAAATGCTGATTTTTTTGTAACCGCCGATTTCAAATACCACGAATTTTTTGACGCAGAAGGCAAGCTGGTCATCGCTGATGTTGGACATTTTGAGAGTGAACAATTCACCATTGAACTTTTATTCCACATTTTACAAGAAAAATTCCCTACTTTTGCGCTCCATTTGACCAACCTCAATACCAATCCGGTTTTTTATGCCTAAAAAGCATTGAAAATCAACCCAATAAATCCATCACCTCTCACTCATTCAATTCATAGAATGGCCGTAGAAGCATCCATTGCCGACAAACTCAGCATGCTGTGGAATTTACAGCAGATCGATTCACAACTCGATGAAATTCAAATCCTGAAAGGAGAACTTCCTATGGAAGTAGCCGATCTGGAGGACGAGGTAGCGGGTCTGGATACCCGTATCAAAAAAATGAAGGCGGTACTAAAGGAAAGCGAGCAGGAAATTGCAAAAATGCAGACTCAGGCTAAAGACGCTGACGCCAATATTAAAAGGTACCAAAAGCAGCTCGACGAGGTTAAAAACAACCGTGAATACGAAGCGCTTCAAAAAGAAATCGAATTGGCAAAGCTCGACATTCAGTTGTCTGAAAAACGCGTACGCGAAGCCAAAGGTAGCCTGGAAGGCAAAAAAGAAAGCCTGTTGGTAGCTGAAGCCAAGTTCGAAGCCAAGCAAAAGGAGCTTGACGCCAAGAAGGTTGAGCTTCAGGGGGTTATTGAAAAAACGGAAGGTGAAGAAAAACGCCTGCACAAACATAGTGAAAAAGCTCGCGAAGGCATTGAAGCCCGCCTGCTGAATGCATACGACAAAACGCGTCGCACCTACCGTAACGGTATTGCTGTGGCCACCGTTGAGCGCAATTCCTGTGGTGGTTGCTTCAACAATGTGCCTCCTCAGATTCAACTGGAAATTGGATTGCACAAGCGTGTTATTGCCTGCGAACATTGCGGTCGAATTCTGGTAGACCAAACCATCGTTTCACCTGAATCCGCTGTGGAGGCATAAGCCATTATTACCATATCCTCATGAAAGCCTGCCGATCCCTGAAAATCGGCAGGCTTTCGTCGTTTTTAAGCTGTCGCAAAAATTAAAAATTAAAAATTTAACACATTAATTCATTGACTATCAATCCATTTAAAAATTGATAACAAAACCCTGATCACGAATGGCATGTGTTTTGGCATATAGCTGACATCTGCGACATCTGAACACCCGCAGTAATCATCTTCCAAACACTATGAATACCCTCCCCCCCTATTCAACTCAGGCAAGAGACTACATCCCTATTCTGCCTTATTCTTCTTACCATCTTCCATGCGGTACCCAAGGTAGTCCTAGGCCCCCCGAAAACCTCGATAGCGTATTGTTGCCTCAATAATTTGCCTCCATCCAAACTGATTACAAGAAAAGCAATGCCATTATCTTCTACAACGAAGAAACGTTTATCCTTTACCTCCGTCTTAATTTCATCGGAAATAAATGTTAAAGGACTTGACGTTCCCACAATTCGTCGTTACTTGCATTGTTTTTTTTAATATCCAAGTCTCATGTCTCTCATGGAACGCCCATTTCGCCTTTCCCTTGTAACCCTCCTTTTCACAGGACTACTCTGTGGATCTACTACTCTGCGGTCGCAGGATTTCGTCGTTTATGATAGTTTTGAACAACTTCAGGAACGTATTGACAAAGCCGGCGACACCACTTTGCTGCTCAATTTCTGGGCAACCTGGTGTAAACCTTGCGTAGAAGAACTCCCTTGTTTTGATGAACTTCGCGACCTTTACGGTCCTCAAAATATCCAGGTTATCCTGGTAAGCCTTGATTTCAAAAGCCAATTGAAAAAAAAATTCATTCCTTTCCTGAAGCAGCAGCAACTCCAATCTGACGTTGTATTGATGGCCGATCAGGACCTGGAAACCTGGATTCCCAAGATTTACGAAGATTGGGACGGTGCTATTCCGGCAACATTGATTATTAAAGGCAAAAAGCGTCGATTCAGCCTGGGCAAGTTTGAAAATCTTGAAGAATTAGAAACTTTTGCACGTCCGTTCGTCACAGATTCAGCAGCAATACTGACTCCAAATTATGGTACGGAGACAGGAGGCAAAAAATAGCCTGAATTCATCACCAGATCCGATTTTTCACCACAACCGATCTTATTCCTTGTGTCAAGCATCGTTTCCATTTTTTAATATTTCTTTATTCATGAAAACTCCCCTCCTACTTACATCTGCCCTCGCAGCATTTTTGCTGCTTTGCATGAATGCCTCTTCACCAAAGGGGTATGCCATTGGCCAAACAGCAGAAAACTTCACCTTGAAGAATGTAACCGGTGATTATGTATCGCTCTCCGATTACCAGGATGCTAAAGGAGTAATTGTGATTTTTACCTGCAATCACTGTCCTTTCGCCCAATTGTATGAACAAAGGATTATAGAATTGCATAAAAATTATGCTCCGAAAGGGTATCCGGTTATTGCCATCAATCCTAATAGCCCGATAGTAGCCCCGGAAGACAGCTTTGAAAAGATGCAGGAACTTGCCAAACAAAAGCGTTATCCTTTTGCGTACCTGTTTGATGAGCACCAAACGGTGTATCCAAAATTTGGAGCCACCCGCACGCCGCATGTATTCCTGTTGGATGAAAATCGTGCTGTTCGCTACATTGGCGCCATTGACAATAATGCAGAGGCCCCTGGCCCAAATACCCAGCGCCATGTTGAAAACGCTATCCAGGCATTAATCAACGGAAATAACCCCAATCCGGCAAATACCAAATCGATTGGCTGCACCATTAAAAAAGCGCCTAAACCCAAACCTGCAACATCTCAAGTACCTTCAGAAGGCACAACCACCGCTGAGCCGGTAGCTAATTCTGGCAACTAAAGTTGAGAACACCAGGGTGAATATTTTTCAGGCACACCCTAAGGCACAAGGTCTGTTACAACTTGAACCTTAATACACAAAGGGCCGGCTTTCAGCCGGCCCTTTGTGTATTAAGGTTCGCTTTTGTGCCAATTTTTTAGAAGGGACGAGGATCAGTTACCCTGTCTACATTGTCCGGCGGATTAATATACCACCGTACTGTCGCTTCTATTGAGCCATTGTGTTGTTTACGTAAGCGGGTGAGTCCAATGTCATACGACAGGCAAAAGAACAACTCATCGATGGCTTGAATACCCAGGGCAACGTCTAAACTTTCTCCGGCAAAGTTGATATCCCCACCTGCCCGATAGGATAATCCGGCATAAAAACGGTTTCTCAGTAAAGCGCTAACGTTCACTTCTGCATCCACCGGCGCGCCAATGGCATAACGCACCAAAACCTGAGGAGTAACCTTAAGGTCGTCAGTAGGAGTCAATTGCAGCCCACCCATGGCATTAAAATGCTGTACTTCTCTGGATATGGTATCTCCAAATTCTACAAAATCAATGCTAGAGCTAAAAATTCTGGGTAAGGCCACACCAGCATACCACTTGTCGTTATATGCCTGATAATATACGCCGGCTCCAAAATTAGGAATGAACTTGCTTTTGGGATCCAGTGGAATACCAGGATCACCCTGATCAATAGGCCTGATCCTTGGATCATTCCAGTTTTGCCGGATATTGCGCATACTGAATTGCAGGCCGGTAGCCAACACGCCTCGTTTCAATTGGATACGGTAATTGTAAGCAATATCTATCGTCAGATTGGTATTAATCCCGATGCTTTGCCTGGCAATATTTCCGCCAATACCTACCCGTTTATTCAGCAAGGGTTGGGTATAGGAAAGAGCCATAGCCTTGGGAGCCCCATCTAACCCCATCCATTGATTCCGGTAAATAGCCGTCAATGTTGGAGAGACAAAACTTCCTGCAAATGCAGGGTTATAGGATTGTTTATTAAAAATAAACTGGGTGTACATCTGCTCCTGCTGAGCATGTAACAAGCCCGATAGCAACAAAAAAGCGAAGGTTAGGTGTTGTTTTTTCATCGAGCGCAAGAGGTTTAACGTTGAATCAACATAAAGCCCGTTCGAGGCTCTGCATTAGCATCTAATTTCACACGATAGAAATACGTACCGGCCGGCAATTCCTCGTTGTTATATGTACCTCCCCAATCATTAAGATAAGGCTTGGCATGAAAAACGACATCGCCCCATTGATTATAAATCGTAACCTCCAAATTGGCGGCGCCTTCCCCAAGAGTACATTGCTCAGGAATTTTAAATACATCATTGAACCCGTCTGAGTTTGGCGTAATGATGGTTGGAATAAAACATTCGGGGGCTTCACCAGTGGTGAAATTCACATTAGCAAAACTGCAGGCATCCGGGCATTGTGTGTTGCATATCCTGTAGGTCATGACGTCAGAGCCCGTAAATCCCGAAGTAGGGCGATATACATATACACCTGTGCCAGGGTTCCCCACAATGGTACCATTTACAGGATGTGTAGTGATGGTTACTGTAAAATCATCCGGTAAATCATCATTGAGCAGCACGTTAAATTGTGCTGAAGAACCAAAATTCACGTTCACGTTATCCACAAATGCCGTTGGGAAAATTTCGTAATAAACCTCCAGGGTATCTTTATTGGAATTCAGGTCGCAGGAGTCTCTATTAACTGTCCAAACGAAAATGTTGGAACCTCCTACCAACCCACAAACAGTAGTGGTGTCATTAAAAGGATTGGTAAACGTAGCCAATGGATTATTCAAACAAATCCATTCACCTGTTTCAAAGGAGGCCAAAGGAGAGACAGTCAGTACCGTGCAATCATCATTGCTGCAAATAAACTGGTTCGGACCCGTTTGAGGTTTTCCACTATATACATAAATGGTTACCGGATCGGAACTTTCACCACAGCCCGGATTGCCAATAACCCAATAAAACGAATAGGTCTGTCCAAGGCGAATATTTCCACTAATCGTTGTGTTGGGATCCGAAGGATCATCAATCACAATTCCCAAACCAGGCTGTAATTGCCCCCACTGGCCTTGCGTGTTGACTCCTTGAGTAGCGTTCAACTGTATACCAGTTGTGCTACAAACAAATTGATCTGGACCTGCATCGGCTGTCTCGGGAATCTGAGCCGTAATGACCATCGTATCGCTACTAAAGTTCCGGCATTCCCCATTAGACAGGCTCCAAACAAAGGTATAGGTAGCCGTATCATTACTCAGAAAAGAAGCGTTGGGTGAAGCCGCATTGTCAAGGGCTACTACCGGACCTCCGATTTGTGACCAGATACCACCCACCATACCTGGCAAAGGATTAGGGGTTCCACTCAGCTGGATTGGATTACTAATGCAAGCAACCCGATCCAGACCGGCAAAAGCATTTACTCCTGCAGGGATGGTATCAAAACGAACTGTCACGGTATTGGAATAAACAGAACTACAAAAAGGTGCAACGGAAGTACGAGCCCTTACTCTAAAAGTGTGGGTTCCCGGGCCCAATGCCTGTACCTGTGGTTCTCCCAAAAACAATGTATTAATGGTAGATGGCCCCTGAAGTACAATCCCGGAGGAAGCATCCTCCCAGGTATATTCCATGCCAGCCATAGGGTTAAAAATATTCAGAAAAGTACTGATTGGCGCATCTACACAAATGGCCGCCGGAGGAATGACAATTTGGGGAGCAGCAGGAGTAGGAACAACTGAAACCACCAAAATGGACTCAGCAGAACTGCAATTATTCACTTCTACCCGAAGTTTATACACACCGGCCATGCCTGGTACAACATTCATACGCATTGGATCTTCTTCACTACTTGTCCATCCCGGCCCAGACCAAAAATAGGTGGCGCCCGGAATGGAATCCGCATCAAGTTCCAAAATACTACCTTCACAAACTGGTGAATTGGAGCTGATCATCGGAGTTGGTGGAATAGGATGAATCACTACGGTGACTGAATTGGAAGAACCTGACTGACACAATCCATTGGAAGAGATTGCTGTCACGGAATAATTTCCTGACTGCCAGGCCTGGGCATTGGGCATATTCAGGGTAGGAATCAGGGTAGTGGTATCCGGAATACTACCTGGCCGATTCCATAAATACGTAACCCCCGGAGTAGGATTTCCAATCGTAAGGTTAACTGTTGCACCTGCACAAACAGGCTGCTGCGTTACGCTCAGCATGGGCGTTGTCGGGGGCGCCTGAATATTAATCTCTGTGGTAGCAGGTAGGGACGGACACCCAAAAGAGTCTTTTACGATCAGGGTATACTGCCCATTATAAGGCGTGCAAACATCAGGGATCACTGGGTTTGGCAGCGTAGAAGATCCAAAAGCTGCCGGGCCAGTCCATAAATAGGTAAACGGCGTGTTGGGCGAAGTAATACTGGCCGTCAACATAGCATCCGTAGTTCCATCGCAGCAAACCGGAGCATTATTGCTAATAGAACCAATAGCCGGCGGAGTTACGTTGTTAACCACTACGATAGAGGTATCAGCACAGCCATAAGCCGTTTTCCCAACCACCTGATATGTTCCGCTGGCGCCATTTGGCACTGTGATGTTCTGCATAAAATGCTGGGAGGCATCAGGGAAAGTCCAGCACCAGGTGAGTGGCGCCTCCGATGAAAAAGTGGCGCTAAGCTGAAGCAGGGAATCTTTGCAAATGGGTGTGTTGGAAATGGCTGTAACCTCAGGTATTTCGTGTACATCCAGGCAAATAGGATTCGACGCATCGGAAAAGCAGCCGTTGGCAAATACAATTACAGAATAACACCCTTCATTTTGATTGGTTACTCCTGGAATCAGCAGGCTGTTGATGGATGTGGTAATATCCACAGGACCTGACGGCGTAGGAATAGTCCACAAATATTGCGACGCATTGGGGTTATTGCATACCAAAGTAACATCTTGCCCTGCACAGGCATTGACATTCCCTCCAAGTACCGGTTTGGGTGGTTTATTGTTTATAGATACCATTACCGTATCCGGCACGGAAAAACACCCATTTCGTTGGGTCACCAAAATGTATTTTCCTGCATGCTGGCTGGTAAGAGCACTATTGGTCACCACAGGATTTTGCTGGGAACTTGTAAAACCTGATCCGGGAGGCCCCGTCCACGAATAGGTTAAACCACCAGTTGGAGCGGTTAAACACTGAAGAGCCAGGGATTGCCCTTCACATATCAACTGCATTTCCGGCACCGCATCGGCAGGCGGCGTTGGATGCATGGTAATGGTGATGGAATTGGACAAACCAGTGGCGCAACCATTGGCAAACACCTTGACATAAAACGAATAGGTGCCAGGCGCCAGGTTATTTACGGTAAAATTATTGACCAGTGTTTCACCAATTTCATTTGGAGTGCCATTTACATCCTGAAGCCATTGGTAGCTCACATTTTGGCCCTGGTATGTAGCAGTAGAAAGCAATACACTTTGCCCTGGGCAATAGGAGGTAGGGATCGTATTTAAGACAGGTGTAACAGCCAAAATAGCCAGTTGAACCGGCACGCAGGCGGAAGAGGTACACCCTGTAGCCCCTGTAATAGTAACGCAATAGGTATCGTTATGAATAGCCATTGCATTGGTCGTAACTACCGGATTTTGCTCTGTACTAAAAAAATTATTATTCAATCCTTCCCATTCATACAGATATGGGCCAGCTGAAGGTGGTCCGGCACTGAGTACCAGGGTACCATTTTCACAAACAGGCGTGAAACTAGGGGTTGGAGGTCTATTGAAAATCCCAACGATGCTTTTACAAGTAGCCGTATTTCCGGAAGTATCTGTTACACTTAATGTAACGGTGGGGCTGCTGCCTGCCTGGTTGCAGGTGAATACGTTGGGTGTAACAGAATAGATCAGACTGTTAGCCGGCGTACAGTTATCAAAGCTGCCATTATTCACATTGGCAGGCAGGAGCGTAACCGGAGCTGCACCTGATGGATCCACTTGCAGGATATAGGTTGGCTGACAAATTGCCTTAGGCTTTACGGTATCCCTAACCGCAACCGAAAAGCTGGTCATACCTACCAGACCGGCATTATCCGTTGTTTGGTACATTACGGTATAATTGCCCGCTGGGAGCGTATCTTTGGTAATATTTCCTGTAATGCTCCCGGTTGATACCACCTGATTTGCACTGTTCTTTATAGAATAGTCCACCACCGCATAACTATATTCCAAAATAACCTGAACCTGACTTACACCATCTGTTCCGTTAGGCAACAATGGCGCGCAGTTGCCAATAAAAACAGAGTCCGTGCTGGTTTCCAGATAAAACGACGTACTCCCAAATGGAGGATTTGATGCCCAGGCATTAATATCGGCTGCAGAAACCGGGAAAATAGTTTCAAAAAAGCCATTACACTCATTCGACAAGGAACCTTGTCCGGTACTTCCAACCGGATTTCCCGGTTCATCAAACACATTAAAGAACTCCCCTAACTCCCCATTATCACCTTTGTGCCTAACCTTAAGAACCCCTGTTCCAACTGCATTAGGGATCAAACCGGATAGGGGCACAGAAATATCAGATGCAATAATCCCTAAATCAGGATTATTGACAAATTGCAGCGGTAATACAGCAGAAGACAAGCTAAAACTGGCCGACATGGCGCAGTTTTCCGTAATGGCCGGGAAAGGGAGCATGACTACCCCCTCGCAATTGTTTTGGCCAGTAAAAACCGTAATATTGGCAGGCGTTGCCAAACTTGGCGGCTGGGTATCATTAACGGTTATCTGAAGCGAAGCGGTAGATGAGTTTCCGGCACAATCCGTGGCTGTGTAAACCACTGTATGTGTACCTACACCCAACATCACCGGGACAGTTGGCGGATAGTTTTGCAATGGCCCTCCATCAACGGTATATTGCAGATCTATGCTAACATCCGAACTGGATCGTACGTATTCCAACTGAACAGTAACCTTACCTCCCGGGCAAATAGGATTACATGCTGTTGGACCTACCCCATTGGGGGTCACTGAAATGGTTGCAGTTCCATCCTTCAACCATTTATTCACCTGCGTTGCAGTCAATCCAAAACTATTAGTCTTATCTCCACATTGAGAATCCGTATCTGCCTTGCCCAATAAATTCCCGTCTTCGTCAAGAACGTTAAAATCCTCCGTGGCGCCTTCCGCATCGGCATTCTCGATGATTACCCGCAATACAGCCGAACCTTTGGCAGGGTGGAATGGTGGCGCTTTGGGGGTTGTTAACTGGAACGTCATAGCAGCTACAGGCACCACAAATGCTGAACCTGGGCCCGAAGCTACCAATGCTTCCATATCTGTCAGCAAAACCATGTCGTCCAAACTGCTACATACATCAGTAACAGCCATGGGGCCTGGTATCAGAATTTCCACCCCACACTCACCGGGGTCATTTTCCAGGGTCATAGCTGGCTCGGGAATAATTTCCGGCGGTGTAGTATCTTCAATTTGAATCAGTTGGGTATAGGTCCTGGCATTCCCGCACTGATCTGTGGCTGTCCACTCGCGTTTTACGATATAATCCGTCCAATGCTCGCAAGAAGTAGTATCCGGGTTTCTTATTTCACTTTCTACCAAAACAATGGCCACCGGATTTAGGCAATTATCCAATGCATTCAGGGAAGGAAGAGCTGGAGGAGCAGGAATAGCATCGCACTCAACTGTGATATTGGCTGGAACACTCAATAGCTGTGGTGCTACCGTATCAATAACATGTACCAACTGGTCGAAGGCGGTTTTATTCCCGCACACATCTTCTGCCGTCCATTTTACCCGAATGGTATATTGATCTGAGCATGAGCCTGGGTCAATGGTTTGGCCAGAAGAAATCGGTGGTGCAGTTGGCCCGCTGCAGGCATCCAATGCAATGGGAGCTGGTGCGGGAAATGGGGTCAAAGCGCTGCACAATGCTGTTGTATCCAGTATTCCACCAGGTACAGGCCCCAGATTATCAATGACTGATATAGTCTGGGAAGCCGTTTTGGTATTACCACACTCATCCGTTGCCGTGAATGTGCGCACAATATTGTAGGTATAATGCCCACAGACCGCAGGATCAGGATTTTGGAATGATTGCGTAGCGGTGGTGATGCTTACAACCGGACTGCAAATATCTGTAGCCATGATATTCACGCCCATCACAGGAACCGGGGGCAACACAAAGGTGTCACAACGGAAAGTACGAGGGCCCGGTACCAGGGTAAAAACAGGCCTGGTTGTATCGCTCACAAATATATTTTGCAAGGCTGTAGCGGAATTCCCGCAATCGTCCGTTGCCGTCCAGGTAGTTTGCACGGTGTAGGAACCGTCGCACAAGCTGTCTTTGTATACCCGGACAAAGGTGACCAGAATATTGGCATCACAATTATCGGTTACCGTTGCAGCAGGAACAGCAGGCAATGGATTGGGGCAATAAACCGTGATATTAGGTTGCAATCCTGTGAAAACCGGCGCCTGTGTATCTATAATGCTCCAGCGAAGGGTAATGGTGCCACTATTTCCACAATCATCCGTAGCTCTAAAGGTAACATCTGCATACCAGGTACAGTTATTCCCTTGCACAATTGGATAAGGCCCTGCATTGAAATTGCCGTCTCCAACCTGTCCTGTTGAGGTAACAAAAGAGAAATTTGTCCAGGTAAATCCGGAGCAATCTTCTGTAACTACGGCATTTCCGCGTGCATTAATCCATGCTTGCAAAGCAGATTGGTCGTTACCGCCACCGCATTGTTCCGTGGCGTTTGCTCCGGTAATGGTTGGAGGAAGCGTATCAATGGCTCCAAAATCAGCATCTCCCATAGAGATTTCATTGCCACAGGCATCCTTGACAAGGAATTCGACGGTGATTTTAGCGTGAACCTTATTATAGCTTTTGCCACCAATGAGTTGTGTGCTGCAACCTCCGGCAAATGCAGCCTGAAATGCAGCCACTACTTGTGTGGAATCTCGTACTACGCCACCAATTTTCATGGTGTACATCAAGGGAGGCGAGCAATTATCGGTAGCCTGGCTATAGGCCTTTTTGTTGATCCACTCCCTCAACTTAACCAATTCGTTATCGCTTTGAGAACAATAGGCTACGGTGTCCTTGGGAGGAACAGTGATTACAGGCACTGTATTATCCGAGGTACTGAATGTTACAAACACATTTTGCCTGAACTGACAATTATCAATTGCCTGAAAACGTACCGTAAGTGGCACCTTGCACCCCGGTGGGAAAGTGGCTGGAGCATTATTATTCAAGGAGAGTATTCCGGAAGGATCGGTGGCATTAAAAATGGCTATTTGAGCCGCCAGCCAGGCAGGATAAGCAGTTGCCAATTGCTCGCAGGGAGCAGAGCCGTTTTGCGGATATCCGGTAATCTGAGGAGGAAGCGAATCCTTATAAATGATGATGGTCTGAGTGAAAACTGCCGTATTATTATTTTCGTCCGTTGCTTTCCAGGTTCGGGTGAAGGTGCCACTTTGACACAACGGCGGAGGTGTAGTCTGATAAAATGTATCACTTAATACTGCTGTACAATTATCCATCACGGGCAATGCCACTTGTGGAGGTACTGCAGCGCTGGAACTGAACTCCAGGGTATCCAGAACGCCGGTCAGGTCAAAGGCAGGCGGGAGGTTATCTACAAAAAAGATGAAATACTCAAACGTGTGGGCATGCCCCTGATCATCCGCAACATCCCAAAATACGTGCGCCACTTCTCCGGCTATGAATGTTCCATTATAATTGAACCCGGAAGCCACAGGGTTGAATTGAGATAAAATAATGTTGGCGTTAACGGTAGAGGTGACTACCGGATTGGGGACATTTCCCTGAAGCTTGGAAGTGCAGTCTTGATCTACAAAAAGGGTAGTTGGGCCGTTATAGCTAAAATTAAAGAAACCAGGCTGAGCCAGCAGCAAGGCAGTTGGGGTTAAAAGAAGCCAAAGTCCTGTAATCCAGGACTTTGCCCGCATAGGGTTGCGTAACCGGTTTGTCATACGGACGGGTTGGGTTTCACTAGGCATATACTAACCTTGTGTGGTTCTAAACAGTTTCATTGGAAGCAGTATTGGGGCCACTGCAACCAAAGGGGATTATGGATTGCAATCGTTATCGACCAGATTGCAAAGCTTGTAGTCTGGATACAGTTTCAGCCCTGCCCAAAAGCTCAGCCATCTCAAAAACAGCCGGCCCTTTCATGGTGCCAGCCAGTGCGATACGAAGCAACGGGAGCAAATCACCAGGTTTGAGTTGTTTATCCTGAATGAATTGCTTCACAGACTCCTCCAACGCCTGAGCATTATATTGTTCAAATGTAGCAACTTTTGCTGTCAATGCTGCAAAAACTGAAGGAATGTCGCCATTCCATCGTTTTTGCATGGTTTCTTCATCGTAAGTTTTAACAGGCTCAAAAAGGTAATACCCTGTTTCGACAAAATCTTGTAAAAAGGTAACACGTTCCTTCATCAATCCTACTGCCTTTTCCAAATACTCCTCGGAAACGTGGTAACCTTTAGCTTCAGCCAAAGGCCGAACAAGGGCTGCCAATGAGGCATTGTCTTTAGCGTGTATGTATTTCTGATTGAATGATTTAGCTTTCTCGTAGTCGAACCGGGCGCCGCTTTTGCCAATGTGTTCAATGGAAAAAGCCTGGATCAGATCTTCCATGGAAAAAATTTCCTGATCTCCACCCGGGTGCCACCCCAGCAAAGCCAAAAAATTCACCACTGCTTCCGGCAGGAATCCCGCTTCTCTGAAACCTTCAAAACTATCTTCCTCTGTCCCTCCTTTCCAGCTAAGGGGAAAAACCGGCATGCCGAACTTGGCGCCATCTCGTTTGCTGAGTTTGCCGTTCCCCACCGGCTTCATTATCAAAGGCAAGTGAGAAAATGTAGGCATGGTATCCTGCCAGCCAAACCCTTCATAAAGCAATACATGGTGGGCTGTACTCGGCAACCATTCTTCTCCCCGAATCACATGCGTGATACGCATCAGTTTATCGTCAATAACATTGGCCAGGTGATACGTGGGCATTCCATCTGCCTTTAAGAGTACTTTGTCGTCCAATTCGCTGCTCTCAAAAACAACTTCTCCACGGATCAGATCCTGAATATGGATACTTCTCCCTGGCTCCACCTTTAACCGTACCACAAATGGATCTCCGTTTTCCAAACGTTGCTGAACGATAGCCTGGTCCAATACCAAACTATTGTTCAATCCATGACGCGTAAGGTGATTATAGGTAAAGTGCTCCTCTTGCTGCCTGCGTTCCTCCAGATCTACCGGAGTATCAAAGGCATAATAAGCATGACCACGAACAACCAGTTCATGCGCATATTTTTGATAAATTTCCTTTCGATCGCTCTGCCGGTAAGGACCATCAGGGCCTCCGAATCCTACACCTTCATCTGGTATCAATCCTACCCACTTGAGCGCTTCAATGATATAATCCTCTGCGCCGGGTACAAATCGCCCCTGATCCGTATCTTCAATACGGAGTATAAAGGTGCCACCCTTTTGACGAGCATACAGATAATTATACAAAGCGGTGCGAACACCTCCAATGTGAAGTGCACCGGTTGGAGAAGGAGCAAAACGTACCCTGACTGCCATTAATATAGAAACTGCTAAACCGGTAATGCCCGGATGTGTATAATCGTGAACAGGGCGCAAAAATAACAGTTTTCCGCGAGTAAAAACCCCGAGTTGCTAACATGTCGGATTCTGGCGCTAAAAAGCGTGTTTTTTTACAACAAAAACCTAACTTTGCCACAAATATCCCATTGCCTAAGCTGTCCAGCGCATGTTTTTTGCCAAAACTCCGGTAGTCGTTAAAGCCTTGTTGCCACAATATGTCTGGCACATTCCTACCGAAGATAAAGTGCTTTATCTCACTTTCGACGACGGACCTGTTCCCGAAGCCACACCATGGGTATTGGATTTACTGAAAAAATATGACGCCAAAGCCACCTTCTTTTGTGTTGGAGATAACGTGCGGAAACACCCCGCCGTGTATCGTCGGATACTCGAAGAAGGACATGCCGTTGGGAATCACACTTACAATCACCTGAATGGCTGGAAGACTCAAACTTTCGATTATTTGAAAAATGTACAGCGCTGCAGACAAATCGTGTCCAGCCCGTTGTTTCGGCCGCCTTATGGCGTTTTGCGTCCCTCGCAAACCAAAACCCTGAAATCCCGCTATCAGATCGTTATGTGGGATGTGCTAAGTGGCGACTATGATGCCGAAATAACGCCTGAACAATGTCTGGAAAACGTAATGGATAATGTTAAACCAGGCTCCATTATTCTGTTTCATGACAGCCCAAAAGCCGAAGCACGGATGCGGTATGCATTACCCAGGGTTTTGGAGCTATTGAGTCAGGATGACTGGACATTCAAGGCACTTGAAAGCTAGCGGGGGCTCATTTCCAATATCAATTTCCGCACAGTATCCGGTCGGGTCCACAAAATAAAATGATCGCCTTTATCGAAGGTATTTACCCTCAAATCCGGACAATTCACCAACATCCGGCGGGCAAAATCTACGTTGGCATAAGGAACCAGCCGGTCGTTTCGGGCATGAATCATCATGACCGGGCAGGTGATCTTTTCCCAACCAGGCAGTATATCTTCCAACTCCTTTTCCAAAGGGATAATTTCCGCATTACTGGTCCATAATGCTCTGGGGGTGAACCATTTTAAAGGCGCTTTGTCTACCGCTTTCTGCCACCAGGGGTGTTCCTCCATAGAAGGATCAACTGAACCTCCCAACAAGATCAAGCCGGCTGTCAGATCTGGGAAATCCATGGCAAATTTGACAATTACCGACGCTCCTAAGGAATGTCCGGCCAGAAGCACTTTTTGCCCGGAAGCAAAGGTATCTGCCACTGCTTTTAATGCGAGCGCCTGATTACGTAAGGAAGGCTCTGGTTTACCAAACCCTTCCGTATAGCCAAATCCAGGCCGATCAAAGGCAATCATCCTGAATGCAGTATTCAGCGTTGAATCTGACAGGTAATCCAGGAAAGCATCTGAAGAGCCGGGAGAGCCATGTACCCATACTAAACAAGGCAATGTGTCGGCCGATGAAACAGCAACAGCATGAATACGCCTTCCGGTTTGATCCACCACATCTATGAACAAGGGCTTCACTTCAGGGGCTTTTTGATACAACTTTTTTTTCCATTCCGCATCCGGTGTGCGCATAGACAAGCAGCCTGCCTGTACGACTATTAACCAGACTACAAGCAGACCCAATAAAAAGTAACCCGTAATCATCAAAAAGCGACGCATTGTAAACGGTAAAGCTTGGAACACTACCTATCCTTAGGCAACTACAAACCTATGCCGAACAACTCATCAGGCTTAAAGTTTACCCAACGTTTCTCTGACGAAACCTGTTAGTGCCTCACCACGCAACATACCCTGCTGAAGTAGGGCTAAATGAACCATGTATTTTGCAAACCCTTCCTTTTCCTGAGTCTCTGTCATTTTCAACAGCTTATTCACAAGCAAAGGATGATTAGAGTTGACTATAACATTGTAGGAATCAGGCATGTCTCCCAAACCCATCCCATGCAAAGATTGCATTTCCTTCATACGGCGCATGAATTCCGGCTTAACGATCTGAACCGGCTGATCATCAGGAGAAAGCGCTGACAATTGTACGGATGCACCTGCCTGACCGGCAATAGCATGATCGAATACTTGCTTAAGATCATTTTGTTCAGCTTCTGACAGCACTGACTCACGCTTTTCATCTTTTTGCACCAGTTGATCTACTGTATCAGAATCTACCCTTACGAACGTCAGGCCCAATTCAGAACGATATTCAAGATGTTGCATCCAGTGGTTATCCAAAACCGTATCGAGTTTAAGAACGTCGTATCCCCGTGATTCGGCTGCCGCGATTTGCGCGTGTTGCCCCTCCGGGTCATTGGTGTAAATCACGACTACTTTGCCATGCTTATCCGTCTGAGCATCTTTGATTTTGTCTTTATACTCACCAAGCAAGGCATACTCCGAGCGTGTATTTTCAACCAAAACAAAGTTTTTGGCGCGCTCATCAAATTTTGGATCAGAAATTATCCCGTATTTGACAAAGACACCCAGATCACGCCATTTTTGTTCAAATGCCGGCCGATCATTTTTAAATAGATCGTGAAGTTTATCCGCTACCTTTTTAGTGATGTGTTCACTGATTTTTTTGACATTTCCATCAGCCTGCAGATAAGAACGGGAAACGTTGAGTGGAATATCCGGAGAGTCTATCACCCCGTGCAACAATTGCAACCATTCCGGTACAATATCACGCACATCATCCGTTACGAATACCTGATTGGAATACAGATGTATCTTGTTGCGTTGAAGCTCCATGGCACTACCGCCAAGTTTAGGGAAATAGAGCACCCCTGTAAGGTTGAACGGGAAATCTATGTTTAGATGGATCCAAAACATTGGCTCAACCGACATTGGGAAAAGCTGACGGTAAAAGTCCTGATAATCGGTATCTTTCAATTCTGCTGGCTGCCGTTTCCAGATAGGCCGGGTTTCATTGATGATATTAGGTACCTCTATTTTGTCTTCTTTTTTGTCTTCACCCTCTCCTACTTCTACATATTCTGTGCGGGTTCCAAACTGGATAGGTACAGGAAGGAAGCGGCAGTATTTTTCCAACAACCCTTCCACCTTGAATTTTTCCAGGAAGTCTTTATTTTCTTCATTGATATACAGGATGATCTCCGTACCGCGATCTGCTTTTTCAGGGGCCGGCTCCAGCGTATAGGATGGATCGCCGGCACAAGTCCAGCGAACGGAAGCAGCGCCTTCCTGCCAGGATTTTGTTACCACCTCAACTTTATCGGCCACCATAAAGGCAGAATAAAAACCAAGACCAAAGTGGCCTATGATACCACTGTCTTTATATTTTTCCAGGAATTCGGTAGCACTGGAAAAGGCAATTTGGTTAAGGTACTTTAAAACCTCTTCTTCCGTCATACCAATGCCCTTATCCCGAATAATCAGACGGTTTTGATCTGCTTCAAGGATAATCTCAATGGTAGTATCCCCAATCTCGTGTTTGACTTCACCACGTTGGGCAAGCACCTGAAGTTTAGTGGTGGCGTCTACCGCATTGGATACCAGTTCCCGCAGAAAAATTTCATGGTCTGAGTAGAGAAACTTCTTGATAATGGGAAAAATATTCTCCGTTTGGACAGAAATAGTTCCGGTTTGCATGGACATACTTGTTAAATGGTTGGTTAAATCAATGTAACAAGGATTTCAAAGTATGTGCCATTGCGTATTTGCTGCCAAAATGTCTGAATCTGACACTTATCCATTCAATATACTGATAATCAACACTTTGATATATTATATTTTGTTATTTTTTCAGAATAGACACGCACATTCGTGCAAAAAAATGTTGCACAATTGTTAATTGTGGCACAGAAGTTGCCTGTAACTAAAGATATGAACGCTGCTGCCGCACTTGGATCGGAAGCGGTTCTGAGGAACAGGAACAAACGCTTAAAAGATTAAGGTCCTTGTGGCCTTAAGCCTGTGGGCGAGGTACCAGTCCATCTGGGGGGTAGGGCTGGTATCCTCACCACGCACTTTCTGCAAAAGACGGTAAAGGGCTAATTAATGTTCCCCCTATTGCCTTTCGGTTCTTTTTTCAAAACTCGATTCTATAATCCATTTTCATCATCAGTGCAGCAGCAGGTGGCCTCCTTTCTGGCTTCCTGCTTTTTTTTGCCCCTACAACATGCTCCGGATTGGCACAATCCTCGCACCTTTGCGGTATGTCCAACTCATTCGGTCAACTTTTCAGGGTTACTACATTTGGAGAATCTCATGGCCCGGCTATTGGGTGTATTGTTGACGGCTGTCCGGCGGGGTTGCCCATTGATCTGATGTTTATTCAACAGGAACTCGACCGACGGCGGCCAGGTCAGAGCCATATCGTGACCCAACGAAAAGAAGCGGATTTGGTACAAGTCTTAAGCGGCGTGTTTGAAGGGAAAACTACCGGAACCCCCATCGCTTTGCACATTCCCAACGAAGATCAACGCAGCAGGGATTATGACCATCTGGCCACAGCATTCCGGCCCAGCCATGCAGATTATACCTGGCATGCGAAATTCGGACATCGGGATTTTCGTGGCGGCGGCAGAAGCAGTGCCAGGGAAACCGCTGCCAGGGTGGCAGCCGGAGCTATTGCTAAGACGTTATTGAAAACTACAGGAATAACCATTCAGGCATACGTGAGTCAGGTTGGCCACCTGGAACTGAAAAAGGATTATACCACCCTTGATCTTACCCTTACCGAAAGCAATGATATACGTTGTCCTGACACCGCCTTGGCCATCAAAATGATCAATTTCATAAAAAAGGTTCGGAAAGAAGGCGACACGGTCGGCGGAGTCATCAGTTGTGTCATTCAGGGTTGTCCAGTTGGCTTGGGTGCTCCGGTATTTGACAAATTGCAGGCGGATCTGGGAAAGGCTATGCTCAGCATCAATGCTGCAAAAGGCTTTGAATATGGATCTGGATTTTCAGGCGTTAAAATGCGCGGCAGTGAGCATAACGATCTTTTTGTGCAGCCGGATCCAAGCTCAATCCCAACTACATCAACCAACCATTCCGGAGGCATTCAGGGCGGCATTTCCAATGGTATGGATATTTATTTCCGGGTGGCATTCAAGCCTGTAGCTACCATCATGCGGGATCAGGACACCTTGAATGCGGAAGGTCAAAAAGTAGTGGTAAAGGGGAAAGGCAGACATGATCCCTGTGTCGTACCACGTGCAGTCCCCATCGTTGAGGCCATGGCAGCACTGGTACTCGCCGACCATCTGCTCCGGCAAAGAGCAAACAAATTGTAACCACATTCCCCACATTTTCCACATTTTCCACATTCCCCACATTCCCCACATTATATTATGATCAACCTTATTTCCGATACAGTTACCAAACCAACGCCCGATATGCTGCGTGCTATGTGGGCTGCCGAAGTTGGCGATGATGTATTCCGGGAAGACCCTACTGCAACTGCCCTGGAGGAAAAATGCGCTGGTTTATTCGGTCATGAGGCAGCTCTATTTTGCCCGAGTGGCACTATGGCCAACCAAATTGCCCTGAAAGTACATACACGGCCTCTGGATGAAGTAATCTGTGATGAAATGAGTCATATTTATCAGTATGAGGTAGGCGGATATGCTTTTCATTCCGGAATCGGTGTCAACCTGCTGAGAGGCGAAAATGGAATTCTACATGCTGCCATGGTGGAGGCCGCAATAAAATCTCCTTTTGACTGGCTTCCCAAAAGCACCTTAGTTGTTATTGAAAACACTTGCAATAAAGGTGGAGGCAGTATATATCCGTTGGAGACGATCAAGGAAATAGGTGCTGTGTGCCGGAACCGCGGCCTGGCCTATCACGTAGATGGCGCCCGGATATTCAATGCATTGGTAGAAACAGGCAACTCCCCTGCTGAAATTGGAGCAGAGATAGACAGCATCAGCATTTGTTTATCCAAAGGATTAGGCGCCCCCGTAGGCTCCGTATTGATTGGCAATCAAGCGTTTATCAAAGAGGCCCGAAGGGTAAGGAAGGCCATGGGCGGTGGCATGCGGCAAGTAGGGTATCTGGCAGCAGCCGGCATCTATGCCCTGGATAATCATGTAACCCGACTAAAAGAAGATCATGAAAATGCCAGGCTTCTTGCCACAACTTTGGAGGCGCTGCCCTGGGTAAGCAACATCCGGCCTGTGCAAACCAATATTTTGATATTTGATCTGGTTCCGCCGCTTACCCCGGCTGCTTTACTTGACAAGCTCAAGCAAAACGGCATTTTAGCTTCGGCTTTCGGCCCTCAAACCATTCGATTTGTAACGCACCTGGATGTTACTCCATCCATGATGGATCGGGCCGTCTTTATATTACAACAGTTGTTTTCATAAAGTTCACTCAAGAATGTTCTGCCAGGATAAGAAGCCTTGATTATCCCGGCAGAACATTCCGGACATGCATTAATTGCCGCCTTTCAAAGCTTTGGCCTTTTCCTGCATTTCCTTCAGTAGTTGATTATATCTTTCAATTGATTCGGAATAGTCCTTCACGGTTGAAGGGTCAAGTGTAGCGGTAGGCACAGATTCTGTATCGCCACCCTCAGATTTGCCGCCAGAACTTGCTCTTTGAAGTTCACTGCTCATCATAGCCTCTTTTTCCAGGAGCCCCTCAAGATCATTATACATAAGTCCTATTGCTTCCCTGTTTTTATTTTTGACACTGGCAGGCAACTCATCCAACGTTTTACGTATGGAAAGCACCATGTCTTTGCTGCTATTGACTTGTGTTAAGGTTTGTTTGATTGTTTCTTCCGAAATTGGCGCAACCTGAGGGGCAGCCATTTCGGTGGCCGGGGCTGATTCAGAAGCCGATTTTGGTGTATTCTGACAAGCGGTCAACAAAAAGAGACCGACAGAAAGTAGAAGGAAGAACCTTTGCATGGAATATCTAAATTGAAGTAATGAAAAAAAGTACACGTTTTAGTGAACTTTGGACACAGGCAAAGGTAGTGCAAATTGGGAATTTTCCTTTTTCACCTAAAGTACCAGGGCGTTTAAAACCAAATGATACCAATCATTATTTCCTGAAAAACCAACACCTTTGTTGAATCTGATGGCAACTATAAAGTAACTATTGCCGTTTAAAGATAGGTTGGGATATTGACAGTATAAACAAAGTCTCGTTGCGGCCTGCGCGGTTACTTTATAACAACTTTAATACTCCTTACCAATCGACTATACCATTCCAAACCAATCGATTTTTGTAATGAACACAAAGACCTTCCATCCCCATTTAAGCATTGCCGGAGGCTATCTGCTATGGTTTGCAATATTGCTTTGGACAGCGTGTAGTTACACCCTTAAAGTCAAAGACGGCCGCACTGCTTACGACAGAAAACAATTTTCTACCGCCATCCCGATGCTGGAAAGGGAGTATGCCAAAGCTAAAGTCAGAAAAGACAAGGGCCAACTGGCATTTCTGTTGGGCGATGCCTATCGCAGAACCGGAGAAGACGAAAAAGCGCTTCCCTGGTTTGAATCAGCTTACAACAACAATTATGGTCCTGAGGCGCTGAAAGCTCAAGCATTCACCCTGAAAAAACTGGAAAAATATGCTTTAGCCAGAGAAGCGTTTAAAAATCTGGGCATTGAAATTGGCTCCCCTTACGAATACCGAAAAGAAATAACCGCTTGTACCGTTGCTGAAGGATGGATAGGAGAACGGCCCGATAATGGATGGTCTGCCAGCCTTGCGCCATTTAACAGCCCTCAAAATGACTTTGCTCCGGTATGGTATTATGATCATCGCCTTGTATTCACCAGCGACCGCAGTATGGGTGCTGGCAAGGAAAATTACCTTTGGACCGGCAATAAATTCATGGATATTTTTATCGCCGATATTAATAGTGCCAGCCCTCAAACATTTGATAGTCAATGGAACACTATCGCAAATGAAGGCACCCCCTGCTTCAACAAAAGCGGTACGGAAGCTTTTTTTGTACGCGCTGTTGGTGCCTATAAAGGAGATGACGCTTATTGTAAAATATACCTCACCGAAAAAGGAAGAACCGATGCTCTATGGACAGTTCCAATCCCGCTTCCTTTCCAAAAAGAGAAAATTAATTATTTCCACCCTACACTAAGCCCGGATGGGAACACCCTTTACTTCGCTTGTAACGATCCGGAAGGTTGGGGCGGTTATGATCTTTGGTCAGTGCAACGCAATTCAAAATCTGAGACTGGTTGGGACGAACCCAAAGTATTGCCCAGAAGTGTCAATACCCCCCAAAACGAGCTCTTCCCCGGGTTTGATGCTGACACCTTGTATTTTGCATCAGATGGCCATACCGGTATGGGAGGTTTGGATATTTTCCGCTCTTATCGGTCTGAAAAAAATGCCTGGTCGCCGCCTTACAATCTAAAGTCGCCTATTAACAGCGGCGCTGATGACTTTTCCTTGCTGGTTGACCCCAAAGGCGCCCCTGAAGGAAAAAAAGCCTCCAAACCGGGAGATTTGATCCGTTCCGGATATTTCACGAGCAACCGTAAAACGGAAGAGGCCCGTGGCGGTGATGATATTTATCGGTTTGAGCAGCGGGTACCCCCGCCAAAGCCACCTAAAATAGATACAACACCCTCCAAACCATTGGCTTACAAACTTATTTTAGAAGGATATATCCTGGAGAAAATATTCTCTGAATCCAATAACCCTAATAGCAATATTTTAGGCAGAAAGCCTTTGGATGGAGCTACCGTCAAAGTTGACTTTGGCGCCAAAAAACAGACTTTAACGGTTAAAAGCGATGGCTTTTTCAAGATTGAGCTAGCCGAAAATTCAGATTATTCCTTCAATGCCAGCAAAGAAGGGTATCTGTCCAATAGCGCCAAGTTCAGCACAAAGGGTATTGCTAAAGATCCTGCGAACCCGGTACAAACCTTTGAAATCGAAATTGTGCTGGATCAAATCTTCCGCAATAAGGAAATCGTTCTGGAGAATATCTACTATGATTACGACAAATGGGACATCCGCCCGGATGCTGAACCTACCCTCAACCGCCTTGCAGAAGTATTGAAGGAAAATGCTGACATTCGGATTCAGCTGGGCAGTCATACCGACTGCCGGGGTAACGATGCCTATAACCAAAGTTTATCCCAGCGACGGGCACAGAGTGCGGTTAATTATCTGATATCCAAAGGTATTGAGCCTTCCCGACTGTCTGCAAAAGGGTATGGAGAAAGCCAACCGGCGGCACTATGTGCCTGCTCAAGCTGTACGGAATCTGAACATCAAACCAACCGCCGCACCACATTTAAAGTGGTAGAATAGGAAATACCGATCAGAATTTCAGTTCATAACGGAAAGCCGGCAATATGGGTAATAACGTGTATTGTACAGCCTTACCCTTGGTACTGCTCCCGGCGTCTACAAAAAGGTAAAAGGGATTGGAACGGTTATACACATTATACACGCCCAATTGAATACCGTGCTTCACCCCTTTTTTACCCCAATGTGCATTTACCGCTGCATCCAGCCGGTGGTAAGTCGGCAGGCGATAGCCGTTTACTTCTGTGTAGAAAAACACCTCACGATCAACCTCTCCTTCAACCGACTCATGCTGGAACTTAACTCCGGCCAGAGTGATAGGATTACCTGAAGCAACTGCCCAGATCACATCTGCCTCTAGCCAGTCAAAAATCTGCTGTCGCAGAGTAATCTTCAGATCATGTCGCCGGTCAAAACGGAACGGGAATGTCCGGCCTGCATTTAATTCCGGGAAAAAACGGTCGGTTCTTGATAGGGTATATGCGATGGAGCCTCTGAAACGACCCTTTGTTTTTTCGATATTGCATTCCAGGCCTTCACTTGATCCGGTGCCCAGTGCGATTCGGTCTTCCCAGCCACTGGCATCCACCGCACCACCCGCGAACAAGGCATCATTAGCGGAAATAAAAGTAAGTACCCGGGGCATCCTTTTTATGTAGCCTTCCACTTGAAACGCCCATTGTCCGCCCTTCCAGCCAAAACCTGCCGAAGTTTGCCATACAATTTCCGGTGGTACCCTACGCGTACTGGGCACCCAAAGTTCAAAGGGCAAACTCACGTTAAAAGTGCCTATTTGGTGAAGATTTTGGGCCATTTTATGCCACCCCAACCATTGACTCCAGCCTGAAGCCGCATCTCGGCGCAACCTAATCCTGGGCTGCAAAAGCCGGTAGTTGGTGTCTTTAGTTTGAAAAACAGAGCCATTTAGTCCGGTTTCCAGCCTGAAATCCCGACCAAAATCCCATTCTACATCCAGATAAGCTTCTACTTCATCTGCATTCAAGCGCTCATTGTTTAACAGAATATTGGTTAGAGAATCCACATTTTCCTCTGTTTGCCCGGGTTGCAAAAAGTTGGCTGACAAGGCTCCTGGTTGAAAATCATGCGCGGTAAAGGATGCTCCCCAACGAAGCACAAACCCATCCTTTACATAAAAAGTAAAATCCGTTTTCCCTGACCAATCGCGAATCAGAGTTTGGTAAGACTGACCGTAATCAGCCAGCACAAATTGTTTCCCGTTGGGATAAAGAATGTCTGAATTGAAGGCCAGTGCACTTTGGTAAAAAAATCGACTGTACCGCAGTGTGGTATTGGTAAACAAATTTTCCCTTAACAAATGGTTCCAGCGTAATGCCGCAATATTATTCCCCCATTCAGTCCTCAGGTTTGATTGATCTGTGATATAACCTTTGGGATCATCATAATTTTGGATGTAGGAATTGTTGAAACGGTCCCCTCCCTGATAGAAGGAAAAAAAGACCCGATCACGGTCGCTCAGGGTATAGTTCAATTTCAAATTGATATCAAAAAAACGGTATTTGATTTCATCACCTGAAAACGTGAGCAAGTTCCCCCGTTTACTAAAAAAATCAATCCAGGGTTCAAAATAGGTCATTCTGCCACCCAATAAAAACGACCCTTTATCCTTCTTTAACGGGCCTTCTGTCAATACAGAGGAGGCAAATAACCCACTGGAAACCTCACTCCGAAAGCGCCGGGAGTCCCCGTCTCTGGTACGCACATCCAGTACCGATGAGGCTCTGCCACTGTAACGCGCGGGGAAATCGCCTTTCCAAAGCCTTACACTACTAACGGTAGATGGGTTATAGATGGAAAACAAGCCAAGGGCATGACTAGGACTGTATACCGGAACATCGTCCAGTAAAAACAGGTTTTGATCCGCATTACCTCCTCGTACATGCAGTCCGCCCAATCCATCCGCGCCGGTTTGAATACCTGTTAGGAGGGCTGTCTGACGCAACAAATCAGCCTCGCCTCCAGGCATTGGAAGGGTGCCCAGCCCCTTTAAATCCAGATATATCGGGCTTCCTCCGTTGTGTTCTTTGGCATCGCTCCCCGACATTCCGCTGACCAAAACCTCTTTTAATACAGAAGAAGATTGTAGCCTAATCCGTATGATTTTATCCTCCAGTACTTCCACAGGCAATTGTAAAGCCTGATATCCCACATAAGAAACCCCAACATTATGTATTCCCTCCTCCAGCTTCAGACTGAAAAAACCAAACTCATTGGTAATCGTTCTTACGGCAGGGTCTGGCTTTTCTTCCAGGACCTTAATGCTGGCTCCAATTAGCCGTTCCCCGGTTTTAGCATCCTGGACATAACCGCTAAGTGTGCGTTTACCTGATTTTCTGTAAAGCACGATCTGGTCATCCATCTCCTTGTAGTTCACCCGCCCGCAACGGACAATTTTATCCAGAATATTTTGGATAGGTTCCTGTTCCACTTGCAATCGGACTGGCGCGCATTGTTCAAAAAAGCGATCGCTAAATACAATATTGATGCCTGTTTGCCTGCTCAGACTCACCAACGCCTCTGAAGGAGTACATTCCTGGCAGGAAAAATCCACTGTACGTGAAAGCAGGGTTTGGGCCTCCGCTAAATGCGTGAGGCCAAGCAGAATCCCTAATACAGCAGTTTTTACATGTGTCATTGATCAGGCAACAATACGGGCGCAAATTACATGGAATGCAAAATCAATAGCGGAGTTTAACAGAAGTTGTTACATGTTCTTGCCATCGGGTTGCCTTTGCTAAAATGCTAAACGCTATATTTGTCGGGGAAATTCAAAATTGATTTGGCGTTGCAATCACATAATATTGGCCGATCCGGCTCAAAAACCCCTCGGGTTGGTGTAACCGGGGGCATTGGTAGTGGAAAAACAATGGTATGCCGCATTTTTCAGGATGCACTTGGCATACCTGTTTTTTATGCCGACCACTGGGCTAAAATGCTGATAGAGGAAGATCCGGATCTTCGTCAAGGAGTCATAAACTTGTTTGGCCCGGAAGCATATGACCTGGAGGGCAGGTATAACCGTACGCTGGTAGCATCCATTGTTTTCCGCGAACCGGAAAAGCTGGCGGCTCTTAATGCCTTGGTACACCCGGCTGTGGAAAACGCAGCACAGGAATGGCATTTAAAACAATCCGAACTGGGCGTTTCCTATACCATCAAAGAAGCGGCTCTTCTGGTAGAAAGCGGCAGCTACCAGCATCTTGATTTTCTCCTTGTAGTAACCGCACCGGAGCAACTTCGGCTGGAACGGGTGATGCAACGTGATGGTCTGAATGCAGAGCAGGTGCTTGCACGGATGCGCCGGCAACTTCCGGAATCTGATAAATTAGCTTTGGCAGATTTTGTAGTCCAAAATGATGGCAGCAGGATGTTGCTACCCCAAATCTGGCAAATCCACCAACAAATCCTGCTTAAATCACAAAGTTAACCGGCTCGTCAAATGGTCGGGTACGCACCTTTACCTGGCTTTGGTGCAACACCACGGAGTATGGTGGAACACTTTCGGTAAGCCAGGAGTTGCCCCCGATTACGGAATCATGTCCTACCACTGTTTTTCCGCCCAGAATAGTAGAATTGGCGTAAAGCACACAGTTGTCTTCTATGGTAGGGTGCCGTTTCACGTTGGCCAATGATTTATCCACCTGCAAGGCTCCGAGGGTAACCCCCTGATATATTTTCACCTTGTTGCCGATGGTTGTAGTGGCGCCAATAACCACGCCTGTGCCATGATCAATGAAAAATGAGCGTCCAATAGTTGCTCCCGGGTGAATATCTATCCCCGTTTTGCTGTGTACATATTCAGAAAAAAAACGGGGAAGCATTGGTGTCCCAAGGCGATACAACAGGTTGGAAATGCGGTAATTGGCAATGGCGTAAAATCCCGGGTAAGTTGCAATCACCTCTTCCGTACACGTAGCAGCAGGATCAAATTCATAAAATGCCTGGGCATCTTCTAACAACATCTCATAGACTTGCGGCATTTGATCAAAAAAACCATTGGCAATATTGGCTACAGACTCTCCACCATCTTTGGTGAGTGGGTACAATAATTTCATCAGGTCATGCCGCAGGAGTGCGTATTGTACCCTTGCCGGCTTGGGATCTTCACTCAGCATAGGGAACAAAAAATAAAACAATGCATCAGCCAAACGCTGTGCTTCCGCCTTTGGCGGAATCTGAACATTTTGGGCAAGCGACTGATGTTCTAGTGTTTGAAAAAAATTTTCGAGGTGCTGTTTCATAATGTGTAATCGATGGCGGAGGAGAAAAACAAGCCTTGTGGAGGTCAAATAGCTAACAAATTACAGTGTTCTGTTGTTTAGCTGACCAGCTTTTTTGTCACATACCCAACTAATGGTTCTCCCACTTAGTTGCTGGAAAATAGGGGAGCAGATTTTAGGGTATGTCAAGGCGTTTGGAGGGCGTAATGCGAGACATTATTACCGACAAACAACGATGACAGGCGCTAAAAGCTGCCGCATGTTTTTCAGAAACTAAGTGGGAGAACCACTAGGCCCAGCGTCCAATTATCAAGCCAAAGAAAAGGTTTTCAACAATTTTCGCTTACATATTTTTGAGTCTTTCGACCTTTGCCGGCCAATTTGGGTTCTGCCCCTTTCCTTACTTCTAACAAACTCAGCATGCTACAACTGCCAAGATTAAATCATACAGACTCCGGTAATTTTTTCCTCATTGCAGGCCCCTGTGCCATTGAAGGGGAACAAATGGCCATGGATATTGCCGGCCAGGTGAATGACATTTGTACCCGACTGCAGATTCCCTACATTTTCAAAGGTTCTTACAGAAAAGCTAACCGGAGTAAAAGAGATTCCTTTACAGGCATCGGCGATGAGAAAGCGCTGGCTGTACTGCAAAAAGTTGGTGCACATTTTCAGATCCCAACAACAACAGATATTCATACAGAACCTGAAGCGGCCATGGCTGCTGAAGCTGTAGATATTTTACAGATCCCTGCATTTCTATGCCGTCAAACGAGTCTTTTAGTAGCCGCAGCCCAAACCGGCAAGGTGGTGAACATCAAAAAAGGACAATTTGTAAGCCCTGAATCCATGCGGTTTGCTGCAGAGAAGGTACAGGAGGAAGGAAATAATCAGGTCATCTTAACGGAACGCGGAACTACTTTCGGCTATCAGGATCTGATTGTCGACTTCAGGGGAATACCTACCATGCGCTCATTTGGTTTACCGGTGGTGCTTGACTGCACGCATTCACTTCAGCAACCTAACCAAAGTAGCGGGGTTACAGGAGGGCGACCTGCACTGATCGAAACCATTGCCTCCGCAGGCATCGCTACAGGCGCCGACGGGCTGTTTATTGAAACTCATCCCAAGCCAGCAGAAGCCAAATCTGACGGCGCCAATATGCTCCCGCTGAGTGAATTAGAAAGAATTCTGGAAAAGCTGGTTCGCATCCGGAAAGCGATCGTTTAGTATTCTTACAGGTGTTGACACATCCGTTTTACAACCCCTTGTTCAATAACCAGACCCAACTTTTGTCATGGATACACATGTATTAATAGAAAAAGCGATTGCCTTTGGCTGGGATTACGGCCCTAAAGTGCTGGCGGCATTAGTCTTGTTGTTTGGTGGATTGTGGGCAATTCGTAAAATGAGCAATGGATTTGAGCATTTTTTGAAGGTTCGAAAGGTTGACGAAGGCTTAAGACCATTCTTCACTACACTGGTAGATACCGGGATGAAAATTGCCCTAATCCTGATGGTAGCCAGCATGGTGGGGATAGCTACGACCTCCTTTATAGCCATATTTTCTGCTATTGCTTTTTCTGTTGGCCTCGCATTACAGGGTAGCCTGGGGAATTTTGCCAGCGGTGTACTCATACTCTTGTTCCGGCCATTTAAAGTGGGCGACTTTCTAACGGTGGCAGATAAATCAGGAAAGGTGGTGGAAATCCAAATTTTCAGCACCATCCTCAAGACGCCTTCCGGGAAAAAGATCATTATCCCAAATGGTAAAATGACAGAAGGCCCCATCGAGAATATTGCCGACAGCTCGGAGGTTCAAGCAGAAATTACCTTATTGCTCCATGCTGGCGCTAACCTGGATAAAGTCCAGGAAGCCGCACAAATAGCCGCTGCCAAATGCCCGTTTGCGCTCACCGAAAAACCTGTAGAAGTTAAAATATCCGGTATTACCCGCGATGATATGAAAACCCAGATTGCTGTTTGGACTATGGGACAGTACTATGAAGAAACACTCCACCATTTTTATGAAGCTTTAAGAGCTGCATTTCAGGAGTCAGGCATTGAACTCGCCAAAGAAAGGCGTAAAGAAGCTGTTTGATCACACATGTCATTTTTTTAGCATTTGGACAGCATCCATGCAATGCCTGAACAATCGTGACGTTTGTAACATGTCGTGTCTAAATACACATCCAATCTGTAAAGCCATTCCATTACCTAATTTTAGTTGTGCAAGCCATGCAAAATAAGCTAATCCTGCTGTGCTCCCTGCTTTTACTATCTCTTAGCCTCGCAGCTCAGGGTTCCGGATCCTCTAAAAGCAAATCCAAAGACCGGTTCCGGGAAAAGGATGATCGCCGGTATCCCGTTAGAATCGAAAATGCCAAAGAACTGAACCAGACTGGCTCAGATTACGCTCCGATATATTTCGACAACGGGATTATGTTTGTATCTGCCCGCGGAAAAAAAGGGCCGCGTAGTGAAGGCTCCGGGGAGGTATATGATGCGCATTATCTTTCCTCTTTCGACCGACTTGGCGCACTGGTTTCTCCACAAACCTTTGAATTTAATGCAAGCAAAAAGTCGGATTTCCATGAAGGACCTGTTGCATTTACCAGAGATTTTAAAAC
>JBIKUE010000166.1:0-8683 GCA_044347755.1 Saprospiraceae bacterium | reverse complement strand
TTGCCAATGGGTTTTGGCCTTTCGCAGCGTTGCTGGCCTTGCTGGGCTGGGGTACGGCCATGGTTTATCCCACTTTTTTAGCCTCCATTGCCGATAATACGCACCCGCTTGACCGGGCCAAAAGCCTCGGGATATTCCGTTTCTGGCGCGATATGGGCTACGCTATCGGCGCCTTGCTGACCGGTTTAATCGCCGATGCATTCGGCATTCCAATCAGTATATTGGCGGTAGGGTTGCTTACCCTGGCCACCGGCATTTGGGCAGATTACCGCATGCGCTGCCGCACCGGACATCCGACCATTTGGGGGTGGTTTGGGAAAAAATGGGCGGGTAGTAGCGGAATTTAGAACACCAGTACCTTATCGCTCTCCACCGTCCAGGCAGCCAGTTGTTGCATGTTGCTGACTTCCACCTTTTCCATAAGGGTAACCTCCTCCAGGCCTCTGGCTTGCACACAACTGCCGCAGAGTTTGATTTCAGCGCCGTCGTTCAGCAATAATTTCATCATCCGGGCAATGTTGTAATACCCATTCGGCGTATTCTGGTTGGGTAATGCTGCGGTAACAGCGTCTGCCATCAGAAAAACGCGGACACCTGTTTGTGGATGGTCTTTCCTGATCTGATGCGCCAACCTAAAGGCATTGTACATGCGCTCATTGCCGTATGGCGCTTCGTTTAGGATGAAAAGGATGTTCATGGCCTGCTATTTTTCAGCGAAGATAAAGGGGATAGCGATGGAGCTCCAGTGACCGGGGTAGGCTGGAGGGGTGATGGTGATCAGGAGTTGAGGATGTAATCCCAAATCTGAGTAAATTGCTGCCTTTCCGGAAAGAAGCCGGCAGGTTTATATACTGAAATCCCTCCGATTCAACATGCATCTTTATGGACAAACAATCCCTTCTTGAATTGCTTGCAGACAATCAACTGAGCGAGCTGTTTAATGCCCTGAAGGACAAACAGGGTTACTACAAGGACCTGATATTGCTCGAAAGCCAGTGGAACGACCTTCGGGCAAAGCAACGCAATGACCTGATTTCCAATGAAGACGCCAATATTGAGCTTGGGCAGATCCGCAACAGCCTGCATCAACTGATCGAGCTCAGTGACGGTCAGCCCGTGTCGGCAGATTCGTTGACCCCTGGCAAATCTGCGCTCAGCCGAACCTGGATGCTGGTGTTGGCAGCTGTTGCCGGACTTATTATCTTGTTTGAAATTTACCGCTTTGCCACGGCGTCTGATGCTGCTGATAATGCTAAAGCCGATAACAGAGGGGCTCCTGCCACCCATGCTGCACCAGATAATAAAGCTGCATCCAAACCACTGAATGTCTCGGAAGTCCGACCTGTCACCATTGACGCCGGCGATTCGTATTACGAAAGGGTTTATTCCCTCGTAAAAACCTCGGTGGAGAGCACCGGCGGCGGTAAAAGCTTGATCACACTAACAGTGGGGCTTAATTTTAAGGGCAGCACCAACGCAGTGCTCGGCACTGAAAAATTTCGGCTGACCGCAGATGAACTGCCTGGTCCATTGGCGCCTGCGAATTTTATCGGGATTGTTGTGAGCGCTAAGAGTTACGTAGAAGGGGACATCAAATTTGAGTTGAGCGACCAGATTAAGCGTTTTTCTGTGGTGATCGAAGGGAAGGAAGATAAGCGCTGGAATTTTTCAAGGTGATGGGGCTGGGCTTGAGCAAAACGTCTCGACCTGTACCGCAAAACGAAAAAGCCAACTGCCTGATTAACAGACAATTGGCTTTAGGTTGTGGAGCTGGCGGGACTCGAACCAAAAATTGTAAAAAATTGAAAATCAATTATTTGTTGGTGGATATTTATCAGGTAGTGTAAAAAGTGGTGTAAAAAATTACGCTTTTTCCCTTTTTGAATGGGTGATTGCATCCCCAGCACTTGTATGCTAATGATTCATCAAAAAAACTCAAAAGGCTTTTACTCTATTGCCATCTGTGTCTAATATGTAGAGATAGCCAGAAACATGCTCTGTCTCAATGTACGCTTTTTCGCGAGCATCACTTCCAAGGATTGAAAATTTTTCTCCATTGAAAAAAGTTAATCTAATCGGAATTGGGTGAGTCTCATGATTTTTCATTCTAAGCACCAAAAGCACATTGGTTTCTGGTAGACCTTGTCCGATTGAAAGATACTTACTTGGCATATTCTTTTTAGGTTGGTGAAAAACTTATTTACTTCTCCAACACACGAACACATCATTTGTTTCCGCTTTTTACCCAAAGCCAAGCCACAAACGGTTTTCCATTCTTCTTTCCATATTGTTTACAGTGCCACTTTTCTTAAAATCAAAAAACCGTGTTGCCCCTGCAAAGAATGATTGACGGTCAAACACCGAGCAGCACGGTCAGGGCAAAGTTATAGGAGTAACCCTCAAATCAGAAAGACCCTTTGCCTCTAATGGCAAAAGGTCTTTCCTTTCAATCTACGCGGGAAAGTTTAAAAAGCTGGTGTCAATTCAAACGGGTTGGTAATGGAGCGCCGACCAAATTGCTTTAAAAGTGCCGCTTTTGTTTCACCTTCGCTGACTTGTTCTTTCTCTTTCAAAAAAGCCTCTACCTGTGGTTGGGATACTCCAGGTAACCGGCTTTCAAAGAATGGTGGCAAATCATCGGAAACATATTCTTGATTTTTGTCTGGGAAATTGGCAAATGGCTGAATTTTCGATTGGTTTTTAAACCAGCTGGAGTAAATAAACCGCCATTGGTTGTCGCTGAATGTAAGTGTGCCAATTTCATTGTTTTCGTAAATAAGCCGGAAAACAAGTCGGGGGGCTGATTCCATCGGCATTACCGCGTCTTGTACGCTGGCATTTTCGGAACGCAGCCAGCGGCGTAGCCATACGAATTTCATATGCGTTCCTCCTTTTTAGTTTGGTGAATGGTTTGAGTGAGTATTTGGAAGCGCAAATTAAGACACTTCTTTATTAATTCGTAACGTTTTGGAGAGTACAATTTTTCAAACTCTTTTTCCAGTAATTCATTTACAGCGTTTTCGAAGTCGGAAGAAACCACTTCATCAAATATATAACGATGCTCTGGACAGTTTTGATATATTAGACCTGCCAATTCAAAATGATTGGGGTCTTTTTTTCCTTCCCAGCCGATTCGGGGCATTGAACCATGAATATATTTGTCAAGGCTGGTCGTTCCATCCTTTCGTTCCTCATCAAAACGTAAAAGCCTATCTTCATGTTCATTCCAAAAGAGCCCGCGAGCCGAATCGTATATAGGAGAGAACCGTGGTACTCGTTTGCTACTCAAATCACAAATGACACCCCAGTTGTAGGTGTGCCGATCATTGTTGCCTGTAACAGTATCAAAACACAGCATTTTTACGAAATCACTTATGATTTTTTTCCCTTCAACACCATGGCCAAATCGGTGCTTTAAAGCCCCAATAGCAAACTGGTATGTAAAGAAATTTCGAGCAGTTAGGCGATTTTTCTCAATTTCTTCAACAAGCTTGTGGTCATTTGAAAGATAGCCTGCAAAAATTTCTGCGCCATGTTCAAGCCTTTCACTTGGCCTCAAAAAATACTCACTTAAAAATCGAAGCCGCCCAAACTCATCGTCAACAACTAAACGGGAGTTGGCAACGGTCATGCCTAATATATAACCCAAACGATTGAGTAAATGTTCCGTGATGCTTTCATTAGGGTACCATTTTCGGGCAACCTTGGCTATGTAAGGAATCCAAGTTTTAAGATTGGTTTTTCGTGAACTTCGACCATACTCATACACTCGAATAAAATCCTTGGGTGCTTCTCCGGCAATCGCTTCGTCTAAAATAAGTATATTCCTTTTGGCAAGCGTTGGCAATTGCGCCCGCAAATCAGGGTCAAACCCGGAGTGATTTTCGTAGGGTACAACTTTCAGCGATTTTGACATGGGTTTGGATTCATTAGGTAATATTAATCCACCAAAAGGTTACGGAAAAGCTACAAAAAAGGCACAGAAAAACCACCACTTTCTCCGAAACGCTTGCTCCCTTGAAAACAGCCTTTCGATTTCACCAACATAGCTGTTCACATCAGGTTAATTGACGGTCATATAATTGGTAACACGGTTAGGACAAATCAAAGATATTAGTTTAGGGTACATTATTTTTCTTTTGCTTGCAATTCCCAAACTTTCCTTTCTGCTGGTTCAATCACATTTTCCAAGATGGTAGCTAACATGGCTTCCGTTGTCTCATATTGATAAATTGGAAGTACCCAATGGTATCTTTTAAAATGTTCAAACATTCCATATTCGCGTTGCTCTTGCAAAATGATAGGAACAACAGGGAGAAACGTATCCGGTACAAAATGGCTTAACTCTTGTGGAATGCTTTTGGCATCTGTCAAGTCAGCAACAACGAATCGAGACATTCTGGCCAAAATGGAAATGGTTTCGGTAAGGTCTCTGCTGGCAGGCTTTTCAAAATCAAATAGTATGGGCAGATAATTGCGATTGCGGAGTTCGTTTTTTATGGCATCCAAAAGTGGCTTTCGTGCATCTGAGAACCTTCCTAAAATCAAAACGGACTTTGATGTAAGTGTATCTATTACTTCTCTTATATTTTGGTTGTTGAGCATTAGATAGATAAACTGGGCTACTTCTAAATTGTCAACGGTTATTTCTTGTTCCTCGTCTTTTGTGATTACCAAATCCTTTTGGATTAACCCTTCCTTTTCAATTCCCCAAGCAGAAATGCCCCAAATCTTTGAACCACTAATCTTCGCATTGTTTAAGTTAGCCTCCAAAAATGAAGTTCTGGTTAAATCGGCGTTTAAGAGGTTGGCTTTCTCAAGATTGGCCTTAAAAAAATATGCTGCACTTAAATGAGTTCCAGAGAGATTTGCTTCTACAAGAGATGCTCCTGAGAAATTTGCCCTATATACAATTGCATCTTCAAGGCTGGCCTTGTTTAAGCAAGCACCTGGGAAATTTGCCTCAAATAGATATGCTCTCAAAAGTTTGGCGTTTGTTAAATTTGCATTATCAAATTTTGCTCTCTCGCAGTTTGCTCCGATTAAATTGGCATAGGTGAGGTTTGCCATAATAAAAAATGAATCTGACAATTCTGCTTCAGTTAAATCCGCTCCAGATAAATTGCATTGGTTACAGTATGCACTTGATAGATTGGCATTGCATAAAATTGCTTCTGTCAGGTTAGCATGTTCAATCTTCGCCCTATAAAGTTCGCTACCAACCATGTAAGATCCTTGCAGATTTGCCATATAAAGGTTTGCTCCAATGAAGATGGCTTCTGAAAGCATACAATTTGAAAAATTAACCCTATTTAAATCTGTATCCTGTAATTCAATTTTGGACAAGTCCTCACCAGAAAGGTTAATACCTGATAAGTCAGGTTTAATAAATTCATTTGCTCGCCGCCATTTATTCCATACCTCTACCCCTGATTTCAATATTTCAAGATGCTCAGCATTTGCCATAATAGGTAAAATTGGGTTTACAAGTGCGATTTGGGTTTAATATTCGGTCTGTCCACATTCAAGGCGTGCAGCAAATCAGTTAGTGCCTTTTCAAATTTTTCCTCATCCTTCCATTCCCGAAAATCTCCAATCAAATACCGTTTGATTTCTTCCTTCTTTGCTCCATCCCACTCAAAAACATAATCGTCAACAGTAATAGGAATGAGCAGATTAATTCGCTTGCCACGTACTTTCATAAGTTCTCTTTCTTTGGCCAGGACACGGTCAATTTCCCGATCAACCCACCAGCTTTCAGTGAGAGATGCCTTTGAGCATACCAGAATCATTTTGTCAAAATACTCAATTCCTTTGCTCAGACTTTCGTAAAAGTCATCACCAGGTTTTATTTTCTTTTCATCAAAAAAGACACCTACGCCTTTTGTAATAAGTGCTTCGTAAAGTTTGCGAGCGAAATCTTTATTTTCCCATGAATGGGAAAGGAAGACAGGGTAAAAAGTTAGAGCGTCCATGTAAAATTCTGGTAAGTGATCAATGTACAATTCAGGGAGGCCGATTTTCTTAAGAAAGGATTTGGGGAGGTTTTTTGAAGCACGCAGGGTTTGAAAATCTATAATGCAAGATGAGGTCACAATTGTTGATTCTAAACCTTGACATTCGTTTAAATTCGTGGACCCAAAAATTGTGTCGCCAAAACGGCACTTGTAAAATTGTGAACCTCTTAATTTCGACCCAGAAAAATTGGCACCAAATAGAGATGCCTCCGAAAAATCTACTTCACTAAGATTAGATCTTAAGAAATTGGATTCTGTTAACTCAGCATTTGTAAATTTAGATTGTTCTAAAATTGAATCAGAAAAATTAACTTCAACCAGGGTTGCATTATTGAAATCAGAAAATAACAAACGGGCAGCATGCAAATTCGATTGTGATAAATTAGCATTAGAAAAGTTAGAATTTGATAAATCAGCCCATTCTAAATCAGATTTAGGAAGAAAGGCTTTGATTGCGACTACATTTGACAAGTCAGCGTGTTGTAACATAGACTGAGATAAATTACTATGGCTTAAATCACTATGGGATAGATTAGCGCCATATAAATTGGCACGTTGTAAGTTAACCCCAGAAAGGTCCATATCTTTCAAATCTGCATGGATCAAATCAATCACCAAATTTTGATTTTGCTCTCTCCATTTATTCCACTTGCCTGTACCTAATTTTAAAATTTCAAGATGTTCTGCATTTGCCATGTTCTGGGTTTAGTTTTATAAATGTGATTTCGGTTTTATATCCGGTCTGTCCACATTCAAAGCATGGAGAAGGTCATTTAAAGCGCTCTCAAATTTCCCCTCATCTTTCCATTCCCGAAAATCACCAATTCGGTAGCGTCTGATTTCCTCCTTTTTAGCTCCTTCCCATTCAAACACAAAATTATCCACCATAATCGGAATTAGTAAATTAATCCGCTTACCTCGTTCCTTCATGAGTTCCCTTTCCTTGGCTAAGACCCGGTCAATTTCCCGATCTACCCACCAACTTTCGGAGAGCGAGGCTTTGGAACAGACTAAAATCATTTTATCATAGTATTCAATCCCCTGGCTAAGGCTTTCATAAAAATCATCGCCAGGTCTTATTTTCTTTTCATCAAAAAAGACTCCCACTCCTTTGGCGATTAGCGCATCATATAGTTTGCGAGCAAAGTCTTTATTCTCCCAGGAATGGGAAAGGAATACAGGGTAATAAGTTAGTGAATCCATGTAAAAGTCAGGTAAATAGTCAATGTATAGTTCTGGGAGGCCAATTTTCTTGAGAAAGGAATTGGGGATCTTACTTGAGGAACGCAAGGTGTGAAAGTCAATAATACAAGGGGCTTTTACAACAACAGATTCCAATCCAATACAACCGTTTAAGTTAGCCAAGCCAAAAATTGTGTAGCCTAATTCAGCATTAGCAATTTGAGTTTCAGCTAATATCGCACTAGAAAAGTCTGTTCTATAAAGGTTGGTGCCAGTCATGTTAGCCCCAGATAGATTAGAAGTAAAAAATGTGGCTTCGGTCATGTTGGCAAATGATAAGTCTGCTTTATTTAGATCTGCCCCAGTTAAATTTGCTCCAGCTAATTTTGAGTTAAATAAATTTGCTCCAGTTAAGTTGGAAAAAGTCAAATTCGAATTTGCTAAGTTAACATTGAAGAGGTTCGCACCTGTTAAATCAGCAAAGGACAAATCAGCCCCAATAAGGTCAACACCTATAAGGTTTGCTTCAGTTAGGTCTGGTTTAAACAAAAACTCTTCGGTCAATTTTAGAAGAATATTGAGATTGTGATGTTCTTTTCTCCACCTATTCCAATGCTCAACACCCGCTCTTAAATTTCTAAGATGCTCTGCATTTGCCATTTTTTCAGATTAGTTTGTTACAAAAATGAAGGTGGGAACTAGCTTGTAAACATTCAATGCATCAATCGTGTGGCACTTCCATACATTTGCCCACCTAACGCACCTTCGCATTACCAATGACCCATTCCCCATTCCAATCCACGCTCTCCCATTACCGCAAATCTGCCCTCTCCGAACGCGACAAAGGTGACAAATTCGAGCGGCTCATACAAGCCTATTTGCAGACCGACCCGCGGTATGCCGATATATTTACCAATGTCTGGCTCTGGAACGAATTTCCCTCCCGCCGCGATTTCGGCGGAAAAGATACCGGTATTGACCTCGTAGCCCGCACCACTTCAGGTGGCTACTGGGCCATTCAGTGCAAATGTTTTCAGGAAAGCGCGGTGATTGACAAACCAGCCGTTGATTCTTTCCTTTCCACGTCCAGCAAAAAATTCAAAGACGATCAACTCCGCACCGTCGGTTTTGAACACCGGCTCTGGATTTCCACCACCAATCACTGGGGCCCCAATGCCGAAGCCACCATACACAGCCAACACCCGCCCGTCACGCGCCTGGGCCTGCACGACCTCGATAATGCGCCCGTAGACTGGAACAAATTAGCCGAAGGCATCTCGGGCGAAGCCTCCCGCTCTGCGAAAAAAACGCCCATGCCGCACCAGGTGGCCGCTATTTCAGCCGCACACGAATATTTTAAAACCTCCGACCGCGGCAAACTCGTCATGGCCTGCGGTACCGGCAAAACCTTCACCTCGCTGCAAATCGCAGAAAAGGAAACCGGAGGAAAAGGCCTTGTGCTGTTTTTGGTGCCCTCCATCGCA